>SVLV01000054.1 GCA_015067765.1 Oscillospiraceae bacterium
GCTGGCCCTGTGCGCGAGCTTTTTCTACATCTACTACGCCACCAGCATTAAATTCTATTTCAAGAGCTCGTCTGTTCCCAGAACTCTGATCTCCAACGCCATTTCCGCCCAGCCTATGATGACATATGACTCCATTCCGGCTCTGATGGTTCTGGCGCTGATGATGCTGGTGTTTGCGGTGCAGGTTCGCTTTAAGTTTATCACTCTGCCCGAGCGGCTGCAGGCGATTCTGCATCCGGTGGACGGCTATCTGTTCAATAATCGACTGCAGATGGTGCTTCACTCTCTGAAAAACGCAGTGTTTTCCCAGCAGATCCTGATCGACAAGGTGCTCAGCACCAACAATCTGCAGGAACAGACCGCTGCGCTGTACAATCTGGACGGTGTGACCAAAAAGGCTATGGCGGAGATCACTCACTACCTGGATCTGTCCCGCAACACGACCTATCAGAGCAGCGCCGCCCATGTGGAGGACTGTGTCCACAGGGCGTGGGCCATGGCAACTCCCCCGGAAAATGTGTCTTTGCAGGTGCGTTCCCCCGGCGGGCTGGGCATGGTTCGTTTTTCCTCCCGCGATCTAGTGGAGGTGTTCACCAATTTGCTCAACAACAGCTTTTCTGCTATCGAACAGGCCGGGAGAGAAAAGGGTGTGATCATGGTGGAACTCTTTGAAGAGCAGAGCCAGATCATCGTTCATTTCCATGACAACGGCACCGGTATGGACAGAAAGACGCGCCGTAAGATTTTTGATTCATATTTTTCCACAAAGAACACCGGCAAGAACTGGGGCCTCGGTCTTACCTTCGTTAAGAACACGGTCCGCATCCAGCGCGGTGAAGTATTCGTAAAATCAAGACCCGGAGAGGGAACCATGTTTGAACTGGTGCTTCCCCTGGTAGAGGAGGGACTGTATGGAAAATATTAATGTGCTGATCGCCGACAATGAACCGGAGATCTCGTCTTACTTTATGCGCATGATCCAGAAGGAGCCCGGCATGAACTGTATCGGGCGGGCGGCCAGTGGCCGGGAGGCCGTGGAAATGGCCTGGGAGCTCCATCCCCACATTATTCTGATGGACGTGCAGATGGAGTCGGAGTATGACGGCATTACCGCAATTGAGGAGCTGTCAGAAAAGAATCCGGAGATCAAGTGCATCGCCATCACCATCCACCGGCGGGACGATTACCTGTTCCGGGCCTATGCCGCAGGCGCTGTGGACTATATTCTGAAGACCGACCCCGGTGAGACGATCATCCGCTCCATCCGGGAGGTGTACTACAATGTATACTCCATCCGCCCCGAGGTGGCCAACAAGCTGATGCAGGAGTGCAAGCGGGTGGAGGGCATCCGCAAGAGCACCAACTACCTGATGAGCTGTATGTTCAAGTTGACCAACTCGGAGCTGATCGTGCTGCGGATGTTCTATTTCGGCGCTTCGCCGGATGAGATCGCCAAAGAGCGGTTTATCGACATCGATTCGGTCAAAACCATCGTCAAGCGCATCCAGCGCAAGTACGACGGCGAGAACATCCGCCGGATTATCAGCCGTCTGAGAAGCGACCGGGTGTTTGAGCAGTTCCCGTTCCTCAACGATATTTAATGGAACTGCCGTCAGCTGCAGGGCGAAATGGCGTGGCTGTTTATTTGGAATTTTTTGTATGTCCACTCTTGCAAAACATTTGTCGGCGTGATATACTGAATTGACAATCAGGCTCCGGCTGCTGAGGGCGGCGGGGGCATGGCGGCACAGGGGTGTCGCTTCAATAGCTGTTTCCGGCACAACAGAGTGCTGTGTATGGCAAAAAGGCCAAGGCGATGGATCATCGCCTTGGCCTTTTGCGCTTTTTAGACCATTGGGAGGGGGAGACCGATATGCCGTCAGAGATACTCAGCGTAGGGATCGACATCGGGACCTCCACCACCCAGGTGATCTTCAGCAAGCTGCTGATGGACAACATGGCGGATTACTTTTCGGCGCCGCGCATCTCCATCATAGGCAAGGAACTGGTATATAAGAGCAAAGTACACACCACGCCGCTGAAAACCCCTGTCCTCCTGGACGGTGAGGGAGTGCGGCGCATTGTGGAAGAGGAGTACCGCCTGGCCGGGGTTAAGCCCGCGGATCTGGACACCGGGGCTGTGATCATCACGGGAGAATCTGCCCGCAAGGAGAATGCAGCCGTGGTGACCGAGCAGCTCAGCGGTTTTGCGGGGGAGTTCGTTGTATCCACGGCGGGGCCGGATCTGGAGTCCGTCATCGCCGGCAAGGGCAGCGGTGCATTCCAGTACAGCCTGGACAACAGCTGCACCGTGGTGAACCTGGACATCGGCGGTGGCACCACCAATATCGTACTCTTTGACTGCGGACAGGTGGCAGGCAAAGGCTGCTTCGACATCGGCGGGCGGCTCATCCGGCTTGATCCGGATCACACCGTCCGCTCCGTAAGCCCCGCCGCCCGGGCTGTGGCGGAGGCGGTGGGGGTTCCCCTGGTGGTTGACAGGCGAACCGATGAAGGCGATCTTCGCAGGATCACCGACAAGATGGCAGATCTGCTGGCCCAGGCACTGGGTTTTGCGGAGGAGGAGCCGCTGCTGCGACGGGTGATGACTCCGAACAGTTCGTGGCTGCATGCACAGGGCAGAAGGATCCACAAAATATGCTTCTCCGGCGGCGTGGCCGACTGTATCCGGCAGACGGATGGAGAAACCCTGCGCTACGGTGATATCGGCGTGCTGCTGGGGGCATCCATCCGCAGCCACCCGGTTTTGAAGCAGCAGCCCTGGCTGGACGCCGGTGAGACCATCCGGGCCACCGTGGTGGGTGCGGGAACGTATACCACCAGTATTTCGGGAAGCACCATAGCCTACTCGCCCAGCGTGTTTCCGCTGAAGAACGTCCCGGTTCTGAAGCTGACGGAGGAGGAGCAGCAGCGCTGCCTTGCGGGAGATGAGCCGTGGCTGCGGGATAAGGGGGCGTGGTTCATGGAGCAGAGCGACTGCGAGCACTACATCCTGGCCATGCCGGGCAAGCAGGATCCCGACTACCGGGAGATCCGGACGTTGGGGCGGTGCATTGTGGATGCTGCGGAGGAGTTGTTCGCTCCGGGAAAGCCCGTTTTGGTAGTTCTGGAGCAGGATATGGCCAAGGCTCTGGGCTTTGCCATGAAGGAATTTGCCGCCGGAAGGCGTAAAGTGGCAGCCATTGACAGCATAGCAGTGGAGGCCGGTGACTATGTGGATATCGGCAGGCCCCTTATGGATGGGCTGGTGGTGCCGGTGGTCGTGAAGACCCTGGTGTTTGGCTGATAGAAAAGGAGGAGACCATGGGATTTTCCACCATATTGGCCGGAAAGAAATTTACCTTCCGGTCTGTAAAAGAAATTTTGGCTAAGGCCAATGAAGAGAAATCGGGCGATATTCTGGCGGGTGTGGCAGCCACATCGGATCTGGAGCGAATCGCCGCCAAGGAGGTGCTCAGCCACCTGCTGGTGCGGGAT
>SVLV01000055.1 GCA_015067765.1 Oscillospiraceae bacterium
GATATTCTTCTTGGAGACTCCAGTCCGCTGTACCTGCGGCTGTACGATCAGGGACTCATCAACACCAGCTTCGGCGGTGCGTATGAGATGATGCCCGGTATCTCCTATCTTTACGCCGGCGGCGACAGCAAGGATGCCCGCACGGTGCAGGCGGAGATCATCAAAGAGGCCCGCCGTCTGGCAGAGGGAGGCATTGACGAGGACTTCTATCAGCGGATCCGCAGAGCGGCCTTTGGCAGCAATCTGCGGGGGCTGAACTCCTTTGAAAACATTGCCGTCTCCCTGACTGAGGGCTATTTCCACGGTTATGATCCTCTTCGCTTCCCCCAGGTTTTCGACTCCATCACCATTGAGGATGTGGCCGCGTTCCTGAGAGAAAATATTACGGAGGAACGCTCGGTCTTGTCTGAGATCGTTCCCAAAGAATCCTGAGACCACAGATATAGAATAGAAAGGAAGAACCTGTCTTGAAAGCAATGACGCACATGCCCATCAGCTTCCCCGGCCTTTTCGGGGACTGGAAGATCAATCCCGATCCTATTGCCATCGATGTGGGCAGTGGCATTTACTGGTACGGTATCATTCTGGCGGTTGCCATGCTGGCCGGCCTCCTGCTGTCCATGAAGCAGGCCAAGCACTACGGTCTGGAAGAAGACCATATCATGGACCTGGTGCTCTGGGGCGTACCTACCTGCATCATCGGTGCCCGTCTTTACTATGTGCTGTTTTATCTGGACCTGTATCGTGCCGATGACGGTGCCCTCCAGTGGAACCGCATGATCGCCATCTGGGATGGCGGTTTGGCCATTTACGGCGCGGTGATCGCTGGCGCTCTGCTGGCGTTCTTCTATGCCCGCAGTAAGAAGATCCCCTTCGGCGCTCTGACGGACGCCGCCGTGCTGGGTCTGCTGTTGGGTCAGGCCATCGGCCGCTGGGCAAACTTCATCAACCGTGAGGCTTTCGGTGCCCAGACGGATCTGCCCTGGCGCATGGAGATCTGGCTGGAGGGTCTTGGCCCCACCGGTGTGCATCCCACGTTCCTGTATGAGAGCCTGTGGAACATCGTGGGCCTCCTGATGCTCCTGTTCGTGATTTCCAAGGGCCGCCGCTTTGACGGAGAGAATACCTGCTTCTATTTCATTTGGTATGGCCTTGGCCGTGCCTGGATCGAGGGCCTGCGCACCGACAGCCTGTATCTGTTCGATCTGGCCATCGCCGGTCACCCCATCCGTGTTTCTCAGGCGCTGAGCATTGTTGTGGTGGTTGTTGCTCTGGCTGTGATGTTCAAGTGCAAGAAGGCATCTGCCGAGGACCTGTGGGTCAACAAGGTGGCGCTGGCAAAGGCTGCCGCCGAGGCGGAAGCTGCTGCGGAAACCGAAGTCGAGGCGCCCTCTGTAGAGGAGGTCATCGTGGAGGAGACTGTTTCCCAGCAGACAGAGGCGCAGCCCGCAGAGGAAGCCGCCGATGGCGATCAGAATTGACGGAAAAGCCCTTGCCGCCCAGGTGAAGGAGCGTGTGCGGCAGGAGGCGGAGAGATTGCCCCGCAGACCCGGTCTGGCCGTGATCCTGGTGGGAGAGAATCCCGCCTCCAAGGTCTATGTCAACGGTAAGGAAAAGGACTGCGCCGAATGCGGCATTATCAGCTTTCCCTATAAGCTGCCTGAGGAGACAACACAGGAGGAGCTGCTGGCGCTGATCCGCCGGCTGAACGAAGATGAGGCCGTGGACGGTATTCTGTGCCAGCTGCCTCTGCCTAAAGCTCTGGATGAGGACCTGGTGATCCACAGCATCCTGCCGGAAAAGGATGTGGACTGCTTCCATCCATTCAATGTGGGCCGGATGTCCATCGGGGACCCGGTGTTCCTGCCCTGTACGCCTGCCGGCGTGATGGAGATGCTCCGAGCCTATGAAATCCCCGTAGCCGGAAAGCGCTGTGTGGTTCTTGGCCGCAGCAACATCGTGGGCAAACCCATGGCTATGCTGCTGAATCAGGCTGACGGCACGGTGACGGTGTGTCACTCCCGGACGCCGGATATGGCCGCCCTTGCCCGTGAGGCAGACATTCTGGTGTCTGCTGTGGGCCGCACCGGTCTGGTGACGGCGGATATGGTCAAGGAGGGGGCTGTTGTCATCGATGTGGCCATGAACCGTGATGAGAACGGAAAGCTCTGCGGAGACGTGGTGTTTGACGAGGTGGAGCCCAAGGCATCCTACATCACGCCTGTTCCCGGCGGCGTGGGTCCCATGACCCGTGCTGTGCTGATGCAGAATATCCTGACGGCCGCAAAAGCCCATCAGAAATAAACGTAAAAAACTGCCCGGCCAAAGCCGGGCAGTTTTCTTATGCGGGTTTTCGAAACCATTGGAAGGCAGGGGAGCGGTAATAGACCGGAAAAGCCACCGCCAGAGAGAGGGCGAAGCCTGCCACAACATCGATAAAGGCGTGTTGCTTGATCAACACCGTAGAGGCGGAGACCAGAACAGCCAGCAGTACGCTGCCCCACTGAACGGTTTTGTACCTGCGAATCGTAGAGCAGTCGCACATCCCCAGAGCGGCGCCGATGGCGCCGACTACGTGGACGGAGGGAAAGACATTGGTGCAGGTATCCACACGGTACAGTGCGCCAATCAGCGCGGTGAATACGTTTTCGCGGGGCATGACTGCGGGGCGCAGACTTTGACCGTTGGGAATCAGGAGCCAGACCACTACGCTCAAAAGAAAGGTCCAACCCAGAAAACACATATAGCGGCGGAAAGCGGTGCTGTCGTGCAGGAGCAAATAGATACCGGTTCCCACCAGCCAGACAAACCAGATGCAGTAGAACACCACAAAGTATTCACAGAACGGGATGGCGGCATCAATGGGCGTTTGCGTGTCCCAACAGGAAGCAATGGGACGGTGTTCCAGAAGCAGGTATCCCGCCAGATAGACCGGCAGCCAGAGCAGGTACTTCAGATCATCCCGACAAATACGAAAATTGGCCATGGA
Organism: Oscillospiraceae bacterium; assembly: GCA_015067765.1. GTDB lineage: Bacteria > Bacillota > Clostridia > Oscillospirales > Oscillospiraceae > Vescimonas. The sequence goes on from SVLV01000055.1 coordinate 2,990, forward strand.
AAGCATCCTCTCTGAACAGTTTGTGTAAAGCTACCATAGCATACTGTTTTCGGAAAAAATGTGTACTTTTTGGAAAGAAACTGTGAATTTCTCGGCCGGTCAGAAAAGGCAGTGTCTTCTCTTGTCTTTTTTCGGCGATACAGGTAAAATAATAAAAAAGGAGGTGGGCACATGAGCAAAAAACAGAAAGCGGCTGCGGCTGCCATGGCGGCAGTAGCGGCTGCCGGTATGGTGACGGGCAGCGTCATCGATTCTCCGGTGGAGCTGATCGGGCCCACTGTGCCTGTGGCAGACCTCCAGCTGACAGAGGAAGAGGATGCTGCAATTCAGGAGGAGCGGCAAAAAAGCCTGTTTGCCGGAATTCGGGCGTGGATTCTGGGACTTCCTGCCGCTGTTCGGATACTGGTGGGCATACCGCTGTGGGGGATTGGCTGGATCCTGCTGACGGCGTTCTCGACATTCTGGATGGGAGTGGCTG
>SVLV01000021.1 GCA_015067765.1 Oscillospiraceae bacterium
GCTCCTGCTGCGAGGCAATTCCTTCTGCAGCGGATAGATGGAGTCGCACATGATTTGAGGCGGTTTTTCATCCCGCACAGACAAGCGACCCTTCACCAATACCGGTTGATTGACGCTCATATAACTGCCACAGCTTTCGATGACACGGCTGAAACACAGCAGTTCCATCGATGCCAGCTCATCCTCCACCATCACATAGGCCATGAGGGTGTTATTCTTGGTGCTGCGGGTCTTGCTGGAGGTAACCACACCGGCGATGGTGATCTGCTGACCATCCTGATAATGGCTGGGACCATCTTCTGCCGCGAAATCCTGCAGAACAGACTGGATGGACACGGCACCTGCGTGACGGGCCGCCTCCCGGTAATCCCGCATGGGATGGCCGGAGAGATAAAGGCCCGTGGTCTCCTTCTCCATAAACATCCGCTCGGTTGCGGAAAATTCCGGGATTTCCGGCAGTTCGATCTGGGACATGGACGCACCTGTCGTGGCCATTGCCATACCAAAGAAATCCAGCTGACCTTCCACGTTTTGCTTGCGGCGGGCAGCAATGCTGTCCAGCACCCGCTCAAACACCGCAATCAGCTGCGACCGTTTGGCGCCAAGGGCATCAAACGCACCGCTGCGGATCAGATTCTCCACCGCCCGCTTATTCATGTCGGTGCAATCTACCATCCGCTCACAGAAGTCCTGGAAGGAGGTGAACAGACCGTCTCGCTCCCGCTCCCGAACCACCGCCTGAATGAATCCGCGGCCAATATTCTTGATGGCCACCAAACCGAAGCGGATACCGCCCTCCTCCACTGTAAAGCGGTCAAAGGAACGGTTCACATCCGGCGGCAACAGGGCAATGCCGCAATCCTTGCACTCGGCAATATATTCTGCCACCTTGTCGGAGTTATCCAACACAGAGGTCAGCAGCGCCGCCATATACTCTCTGGTATAGTGGCATTTGAAATATGCCGTCTGATAGGCCACCACCGCATAGCTGACCGCATGGGCCTTATTGAACGCATAGTTGGCAAAATCGTAGATCTCGTCATAGATGGCCTGCGCCGTCTGTTCCGGGATACCATTGGCCACACAGCCGCGGATGCCGCGCTGTGGGTCACCGTGGAGGAACGCACCGCGCTCCCGCTCAATATCCTTGACCTTCTTCTTGCTCATGGCCCGGCGGACCATATCCGCCTGACCCAGGGAATATCCAGCCAGCTGCTGGAACACCTGCATCACCTGCTCCTGATAGACAATGCAGCCGTAGGTGGTGGACAGGATGGGCTCCAGTGAGGGATGTTTATAGGTCACCAGCTTGGGATCATGCTTGCTGGCAATAAACCGGGGAATGGACTCCATGGGGCCAGGACGGTAAAGAGCGATGATAGCGGTAATATCCTCAATATTCTGCGGCTTGAGGCCGGTACAGACACCGGTCATACCGGTGGACTCCATCTGGAACACGCCGGAGGTCTGGCCGCGGGAAATCATCTCAAAGGTAGCAGGATCATTCATAGGAATATCCGCCAGGGAGAAATCAGGCTTTTCCTCCTGCAGCATCTTCACCGCATCATCCAGCACCGTCAGGTTACGCAGGCCCAGGAAATCCATCTTCAAAAGGCCCAGTTCCTCCAGTGTCACCATGGTGTACTGGCAGACGATGGACTCATCGTTGCGGGCCAGCGGCACATACTCATAGACCGGCCGCTTGGTGATCACCACGCCGGCTGCGTGGGTGGAGGCGTGACGGGGCATGCCCTCCAACGCCTTGGCCATATCGATCAGCCGATGGACCTTTTCGTCATTCTGATAAAGATCGTTCAGCTGCTTGGACAGGCGCAGTGCCTCCTCCAGGGTGATGTGCAGCGCACCGGGACCGCTGGGCACCAGCTTGGCCACCACATCCACATCCGCATAGGGCATATTCAGTGCACGGCCAACATCCCGGATGGCAGCGCGGGCCGCCATAGTACCGAAGGTGACGATCTGGGCCACATGGTCATCCCCGTATTTGCGGCGCACATAGTCTACCACCTCGCCGCGGCGGGTATCGCCAAAGTCCATATCGATATCGGGCATGGACACACGCTCGGGGTTCAGAAAGCGCTCAAAATAGAGGCTGTACTGCATGGGATCAATGTCCGTAATATCCAGACAATAGGCCACCATACTACCAGCGGCAGAACCACGTCCCGGGCCAACAGGGATCCCCTGTGCCTTGGCATAACGCACAAAATCCGACACGATGAGAAAGTAGTCGGTAAAGCCCATCTTCTCGATCATATCCAGCTCATAATTCAACTGCTGGCGGTAGGAGGCATTCTCCTCCCCATAACGATTCATAAACCCTTCGTCGCAGAGCTGACGCAGATAGGTGGGAGAATCGTATCCCTCCGGCAGCCGGAACTCCGGCAGATGGTATGTGCCGAAGGTAAAATCAAAGTGGCAGCGATCGGCAATGCGCTGGGTATTCTCTATCGCTTCCGGATAGGCCCGGAACAGTTCCTCCATCTCCTCGGTAGAACGAAGATAAAAATTGCGGGGCTCATAGCGCATACGGTTTTCATCGTCCACCGTCTTGCCGGTCTGAATGCAGAGCAGCACATCATGGCTTTCGGCATCCTCTTTGCGGATATAGTGGGCATCGTTGGTACACACCAGCGGAATTCCCGTCTCCTGATGCATCCGCAGCAGCTGGTGGTTTACCTCCACTTGGCTCCGGATCCCGTGATCCTGCAGCTCCAGATAGAAGTTCTCCTCGCCGAAGATTTCCTGCATCATCAGGGCATATTCCTTTGCCCCCTCGTAGTTGCCGTTGAGCAGCCGTTTGGGGATCTCACCTGCCAGACAGGCAGACAGGGCGATCAGGCCCTCAGAATGCTGACGCAGCAGATCCAGATCGATACGGGGCTTGATGTAGAATCCGTCCACATAGGCCTGGCTGACCATATAGGAGAGGTTGCGATAACCGGTCTCATTTTTACACAGCAGCACCAAATGACGGGACTCTGCATCCAGCTCGTAAACCTTATCAAACCGGCTTCGGGCCGCAACATACACCTCACAGCCGATCACCGGATGGATTCCCTCCGCCTTACAGGCGCGATAGAAGTCAATGGCACCATACATGGCGCCGTGGTCGGTGATGGCAACCGCCGTCTGCCCCATCTCCTTGATCCGCTTGGGCAGATCCTTGATGCGGCAGGCGCCGTCCAGCAGGCTATATTCTGTATGGACATGCAGATGCACAAAGGACATAGACTTACTCCCCTTTAAGTTCCTCCAGATAGTCGTACAGCAGCTCCACAGCGGAGACGATCAGCACAGAGCAGTGTTTGGTCACACCCAGCTTTTCCACCATAGGCGTACCAACCAGATCTTTGGCCGTCAGCAGATCCCGGCAATCCATCTTGCCGAACTGCTCCTGAAAGCGGCGGATAAACTCCTTGGTAATGGCAGCAGCATGGGCTTTCAGTTCCGGATCGTTCTTCCGGTTGTGGGGATGCAGCATACCCAGCACCAGGATGGCGCCGCTGGCTGCACCGCAGATATCTCCGCAGCGCATTCCGCCGCCAAGGCCGGTACCCAAACCGAAGCACTGCTCCTCGGTCAGACCGGTCATATCACGAAACACGGCCAGAACACTCTGTCCGCAGTTGATTCCTGTGTCATGGTAAGCGCTGGCTGCCGCGCAGCGTTCTTCTTTGGTCATCATAGCTTCTTTGCCTCCTCCAAGAGTTTTCTCATGCGGTGATTCATGCAGGATTTTGTGACCGGCGGATCACATTTTTCCGCCAGCTGGGTCAGGGAAAGTTCCGGATACAGCATGCGCAGACGGGCGGTCTGCTGGATCTTCTCCGGAAGCAAGTCCAGCTTCCCCTTATTGTGCAACTTTTCAATGGCCTCGCGCTGCTCCTGTGCAGCGTCCAGCGTCTTATTCACATTTGCCATATCGCAGTTCATGGCACGGTTTGCGCCGTTGCGGATCTCCTTATCCACCTTGGCCGTCATAATATCCATGGCGGCAGCCGGCGCACCGATATGGGTAAGGAAATCCTCGATGTACTCGCTCTGTTTAAAATAAATCACCGTGGTGCCGCCGCGGCACACACTGCGGGGAGACATCTCCATCTCCATCAGCAGGGCCGACAGCTCCCGGCTGGCCTGTGCGTGGGTGGTGGCCAGTTCCAGATGATATCGTTTCTCCGGATCAGTCACACTACCGCCGGACAGGAATGCGCCACGCAAAAAGGCAATGCGGCAGCACTCCTCCTCCAGCATACCGAAGTTTACATGGAGCACCAGATTCTGTTTGGCATCATAGCCGAACTGGCTGATGATCCGGCTCAGCTTCTCGGGATCGGTAATCTGAAAAATCAGTTTGCCCCGGGACTCCTTGGGGTCCGGCACGCGGTCAAACTTCATGGAGAAGGCCCTCTGGAACAAACGGGGCAGACGGGCAGCAAACTCCGGATTCTCCGTAATGATGCGCACCTCCTGTGCGTGAAAGGTGTTGCAGTACAGCAGCACGCCATAGGCCTCCGCACGGGCACAGCACAACCGGTTCACAGGGGCACGGCACAGTTCACTTTTTACTTTATAGGCAAAGGATTGCATGGCTTCCCTCCTATTGCTTAGAATGTCTGGTCTCCTCCCGGAAACTGCCGCCGGCCACACGGATGGTTCTTCTCTGATGCAGCTCCATCAGCTCCCGGGCCAGATGACCGGGATTGTGGCGCACATAGCCGTTCTCCACTGTGGCAACCGGACAGCTGATGATCTCAACCCCCAGCTTGGCACATTCCTCCACATCGCAGACGATGGGTTCAGCATCCTCACGGGCGTAGCGCAAGGCCACTGAATGAGGGATCGGCGCCGAGTTGGTCAGGCACAGATCAAACAGCCCATCCCGGGAATGCTTAAACAGGGCCCGGATGTGGTCACTGACCGTGTATCCCTCCGTTTCACCCTCCTGCGTCATCACATTACAGATGTATACCTTCATGGCGTCAGAGGCGCAAATTGCCTCCACAATGCCTTCAACCAGCAGATTGGGGATAATGCTGGTGTACAGGCTGCCGGGCGCCAGCAGGATCAGATCCGCCTGCTGAAGAGCCTCCACTGCCGCAGGCAGCGCACGGGGGTGCTCCGGACGAAGGTTGACGCGCCGGATACGGCAGTCCTGTTCCTTTTTACACTGGAAGATACGGGACTCCCCTACCACAGAGGCTCCGTTTTCAAACTCCGCCTCCAGCTGGACATTCTCGTTGGTCACCGGCAATACACGGCCGGTGATGGCCAGTACCTGACTCATACCGGCAACCGCCTGATCAAAGCTGGGATGGATGCCGTTGAGCGCTGCCAGAAACAGATTGCCGAAACTCTGCCCCGCCAGCGTGCCCTCCGTGAAGCGGTACTGCATCAGCTGGGACATCAGAGGCTCTGCATTGGCCAATGCCACCAGACAGTTCCGGATATCACCGGGCGGCAGCATACCCAAATCCTTGCGCAGCATGCCGGAACCGCCGCCGTCGTCTGCCACAGTGACGATGGCAGTGATGTGGCGGCTATAAAGTTTTAATCCGCGCAGCAGTGTGCTGAGGCCGTGACCGCCGCCGATGGCTACGATACGCGGGCCCCGCTCCGGCGGGATCGCATAGAGATTAGATTCCATGATGCGCCTTTCTTACCGGGAGATATCCCGGTGATTTTCTGTGACAGAATAGCCTGCCCGCGTCACAAATTCCGCAAGACGACGGGCTACTGATACCGAGCGGTGATGTCCGCCGGTGCAGCCGATGGCAATTACCAGCATGGTCTTGCCCTCCTCGGCATACAGAGGAAGCAGGAATTCCAGCAATTTCTCCAGATGTGCCATAAAATCATGAGTCTGCTGGAAACCGAACACAAAGTCCTGCACCTCTTTGTCCAGACCGGTTTTCTCCTTCAGCCCTTCCACATAGTAGGGATTGGGCAGGAACCGGACATCAAATACCAGATCCGCCTCCATAGGGATCCCGTGCTTGAAGCCGAAAGAGAACACATTGACATGCATTCCCTGTACGCTCGTCTCATCACCAAACAGATCCAGCAATTCGCTGCGCAGCTTGGCTGTGGAAAAAGAACTGCTGTTGATCACAAAGTCTGCATGATCCCGCACTGGCTGCAGCAGTTCCCGCTCCTTACGGATGGCCTGCTCGATACTCAGACCCTCAGAGGACAGGGGATGCACCCGCCGAGTCTCCTTATAGCGGTTGATGATCGTCTGGGTGTCCGCCTCCAGAAACAGCATGCGGCAATTGACTCCGCTGGCCTTCATGCGCTCCAGTGCATGAATCAGTTTCTCAAAGGGCTCACCTGCCCGCACATCATATACCAGCACCACGCGGTCATAACGACCGCGGGAGGCGGCGCAGAAATCGGCAAACTTGATCATCATCTCTGTGGGCAGATTATCCACGATATAGTAGCCGATATCCTCCAAAAAGGAGGCCGCTTTGCTCTTTCCTCCTCCGGAAAGACCCGATATGATCAAAATTTCCATAGGGGAACCCTCCCTGCTCAATGAATGATCTTAACCTCCGGCTCCAGTTCCACACCGGAGCGCTCCCGAACCACCGCCTGTACCTGACGAATCAGTTCCTCCACATCTCGGCAGGTGGCTCCGCCGATGTTGATCACAAAGCCGGCGTGCTTCTCCGATACCTGCGCTCCACCGACAGTCAACCCCTTCAGGCCGGCCTGATCGATGAGTGTGCCCGCAAAATTACCCACAGGACGCTTAAAGGTACTTCCTGCACTGGGATACTCCAGAGGCTGGCTCTGCTTGCGTCGGGCCATCAAATCGTCCATACGGGCGCGGATCTGCGCTGGATCATCCTTCGTCAGGCGCACTCTTGCGCTGAGAACCACAGCATCACAGTCAGAAAAAATGCTGTGACGATAGCTGAGCTCCGCCTCTTCTGCGCAGATGGTACGGACTCCATCAGGCCACCATGCGGTCACCTCAGTGATCACCTGCTTCATCTCACCGCCATAGGCGCCGGCATTCATGCACACCGCGCCGCCCAAACTGCCGGGGATACCATGAGCAAACTCCAGACCGCTGAGCCCTGCCTGCTGGGCATATACCGCCAGCCGGGCAAGGGAGACGCCGGCATCCGCCTCCAGAACATCCTCCTCCGGGCGACGGATCCCATTCAACCGCTCTGCCGTTTTGATCACCAGCGTATCCAGCCCCTCATCGGCGGCCAGCAGATTGGTGCCATTGCCCATCACAAAGGGTTTCACACCGCACTGACGGGCCAGTTCCATCAAACGAACCAATTCTTCTGCCGTAGCAGGGCTGGCCATTCTCCGGGCAGGGCCGCCTACATGAAAGGAGGTGTGCCGCGCCATAGGAGTCTCAGAAACCCATTGCAGCTGCGGCATTTCCTCTTTGATTTTTTGATCCAGTTGCTCGTACCAGAACATAACTTGCTCCTAAATTAAAATTTCTTTTTTCTCAGCAATGCCGCACCGATCATGCCGGCACGGTTGCCCAGCTCCGCCTTCACGATCTTCGTCCGCCGATCCCGGTTGCAGGGAACACAATCCCGTTCCACGATCTTACGCAGCGGCAGCAGCAACTGTTCATCCGCCTCATTGCTGACACCGCCGCCGATGGCCAGCGCATCCGGCTGGAAGATATTCACCAGATCCACGACTCCGGTGGCCAGATACTCTACATATTGGTCGCAGACCTGCTGGCCCACCGGATCTCCCCGGCGCGCGGCGATGAATGGAGACTGACCGCTGACACGGCCTCCATTCTCCGCTACCACCTGCCCCAGAATACTGTTCGGATATTTCTCCAACGCCTCTGCCGTCAGCCGTTTGAGGGCGCTGGCGGAAGCATACTGCTCCCAGCAGCCACGGCGGCCACAGGCGCACATCCGCCCCTGATAGACTACGCTCATATGGCCCACTTCACCGGCCATGCCGTTGGAACCGTGATAGATCTTTCCATTGTGGATAATACCTGCGCCGATTCCGGTCCCCAGCGTCAGGGTGATAAACCGCTTACTGCTGCTGCCGGCACCTACATAGTATTCACCCAGTGCCGCACAGTTGGCATCATTTTCCACATAGAGCGGCATCTTCAGGTGCTGGTGGAACAGGCGCCGCAGCGGAACATTGCGAAGATCCAGATTGCAGCTGTACAGCAGCATACCGGAGCGGATCTCCACGGCACCGGGAATGCCAACACCCACCGAGCACAGATCCTCTACCCGCAGGCCGCACTCCCCCGCCAACTCCGCAGTCATCTGCACCATGGCCTCGATCAGGATCTGCTGATTCTTCAGTTCGGCCACTTTGCATTTGCGGGTTGCCAGGAGTGTACCGTCTCCATCGACCAGGCCGGCCTTTAAATTGGTTCCGCCGATATCAATCCCTACATAGTACATAGTGTTACTTCGCTCCGTCTTTTGCCTCTTCCATCATCTGATCCACCTTGGCATCCAAACGATTGATAAATGCCTCGGCCGGATTATCTCCATAGGTCATCTGGCGATTCTTCATGGTAGCAATCTCCACAATACCGGCCAGATTTCGGCCGGGGCGCACCGGCACCAGCATATAGGGAAGGCTCACACCCAGCATGGTATAAGTCTCCTCACCCAGACCAAGACGATCGTAGAACTTGCCGTCCTGCCAAGGCTCAAACTCAATGACCAGATCGATATCCGTGCTGTACTGAACCGCGCCCATACCGAACAGCTGCTTGATATCGATAATACCGATGCCGCGGATTTCCATATAGTGACGGATCATCTCCGGAGCATCACCGATCAGGCCACCGCCCACACGGAAGATCTGCACCGCATCATCTGCCACCAAACGGTGACCGCGCTTGAGCAGCTCAATGGCCGTTTCACTCTTACCGATTCCGGATTCACCCAACAGCAAAACACCCTGACCGTTGACATTCATCAGGACGCCGTGGCGCATGATCTGAGGGGCCAGTTTCCGGTTCAGATAACCGATGATGCCGCTGGTCAGATCCACAGTGGGGATCTTGGTGCACATCAAAGTGCGCCCCTTCTCCTTCGCAGTGGCGATCAGCTCCGGAAAGACCTCCAGGTTGCGGGAAACGATGATGGCCGGCAGATCGTAGCTGAGTAGCTTATCAAACACATTGACACGCTCCTCCAGAGACATGGATGTCAAAAAAGTCATCTCTGTCCGTCCCAACACCTGCAGGCGCCGGGGATCAAAATAGTCATAATACCCCACCAGCTGCAGCGCCGGACGGTTCACATCCGAAATCCCAATGGTGCGGGTCTCAAAATCCGGAGCCATGACCAGGATCTCCAGTTCAAACTCACGGGCCAGATCACTCAACTTAGCGGGTGTGCGTTTCACTTTTTCCATCCGATATCCCTCTCTTTCACCGGTAAAACCGAATCTTTTCCAGATAACGGTTACACTTATCCTAATATAACATTATAACTTAAACCGCCTTTTTAAGCAACACTTTCCCGTAAAGAGAAAATTTTCATTTTTTATCAAATAATGCTTGCATTTTTCTCCAACATCTGCTAAACTATCAAATGCTTGCGAAAGCGGGCAAGAAAGTTCGTCACAGCAAGGAGGTGCAACGGATGGCTAAGTGCGAGTTTTGCGACAAGGGCGTAACCTTCGGCATTAAGGTTTCCCATTCCCACAGACGTTCCAATCGTCCCTGGAAGCCCAATGTGAAGCGTGTGAAGGCAATCATTAATGGTACGCCTCGCCATGTATATGTTTGTACCCGGTGTCTGCGTTCCGGTAAAGTTACCAGAGCAGTCTAATCTTGGACAAGCAAAGCCCTGTGCTCAGCACAGGGCTTTTATACATTTTATGCCACATTCTTCTCTGCATCAAAAAAACTCACACAGGTCTTTGCCTGTGTGAGTTTTTCTTTTTCTCAGCGCCCCGAAGTCCAGGCGGGCGGCTCGTCCTGCTCTGTGGCCTCCTGATACCACTGGCTGTTGTCAGAGGTTCGGGCAAAACTTACATAGCGGCGCCCCTGGAAGGTCAGCATACCCCGGTCCCCCTCCACCAGCAGGCCAAACTCCGTGGCCGGCACCAGCAGTTCCATACGCTCACCGTTCTCCATCTGAAAGGTCGCATAATAGGTGTGGGATGTGGAACTGTGGAACCCATGCTGCGTCGTACTGCTGTGATGGTGCCGATGGGACATATCGTCCCGCTTGGCCACCACTTCGGCGGGTACAGTGATCCGGGGCGACTTGTTGTCCTTATTCCACTGCCCGATCACCTTCACAAAAACCGTGACAATGAATCCACCCACCACAACAAACATAATGATGGGGATAAACGACATAATGGAAAATACCAGGGGAAAATGTTCGAAAAACATCGCTCTCTCCTCTCTATTTCTATAATGAAAAGCAGTTATACTTTACAACTTTTTCAGGTGCGCTCCGGCAGCCTTCAGCATCAGTTTTTTGGTTCCCACCTGGTCAAATGCCACTTCCAGCAGCGCGTCGCCGCCCATGGGTCGGACACTAAGCACGATGCCCCTGCCAAAGGCCGTATGCTGCACGCTATCGCCCACCTGCAGCTGCAGCAGCGGCGCCGCAGGCTTCTGTGCGGCAGATGTGGTACGCAGAGCGGATTTTCCGGGCTGTGTTCGGGTCATACCGGCAGATTGTACTGCCGCTCCCTGGGATGCGGAGCGATAGGAATTACCGCCGTAGGCGCCATAGGATGACCCATAGGAGCCATACTCACCGCTCCAGCCGCTGTCCCAATCCTCCACGGATGGTCTGGGTTGCGGCTTGCTGAGCCACTGCATGTTCTCCTGAGGGATCTCCTCCAAAAAACGGGAGGGCATACAGGGTGTGGTGCGGCCAAAGAGCATACGCTGCCGGGCATTGAGCATGGTCAGGCGTTCCTTGGCACGGGTCATGGCCACATAGCACAGACGCCGCTCCTCCTCCATTTCCTCCTGCTCTCCCATGGCACGATTTCCCGGGAAAAGGCCCTCCTCCATGCCTACCACATAGACATACGGGAACTCCAGTCCCTTTGCCGCATGCATGGTCATCATGGTGACGCAGTTGTCCGCATCGGTCTGACTGTCCAAATCCGTGTACAGCGCCACCTCATCCAAAAAGCCCGCCAAAGTCGGATTCTCCGGTTCATTTTCCAGGAAGGACAGAATGCTGGAGGTCAACTCCTGCACATTCTCCAACCGACTGCGGCTCTCCAGATCATTCTTCTCCTGCAGGGCAGGCACATAGCCGGTCCGCTGGCAGACATGCTCATAGAACTCCACCAAGCCCATGTGCTCCGTATGAGCCTGCAGCTCCTCCACCATGGCGGCAAACTCTTCCATCCGTTTGGCTGCACTCTTCAGTTCCGGATACCAAGAAGCCTTCTGAATAATCTCAAACAGGGATACCCCCTGCTCCGTTGCCAATAACTGTGCGCGATCCACCGTCGTCGGTCCGATCTTCCGGGCCGGAACATTGATGATGCGGCGCAGACGCAGATCGTCTTTCGGGTTATTGATCACGCAGAGATAGGCCAGCATATCCTTCACTTCTGCGCGGTCGAAGAATTTGACACCACCGAAAATCTTGTAAGGAATACCGCTTCTCTTAAAGGCATACTCCAATGCATTGGACTGGGCATTCATGCGGTAGAGGATCGCATGGTCCCGCCAGTTGGCGCCTTGCTGATAGTTGGTCATAATGTGGCCCACCACAAAGTTGGCCTCATCACTCTCGTTGAAGGTGGTCTTGACCAGCACCGGCTCGCCGGTTCCGTTCTCCGTCCACAGGGCCTTTCCCTTTCGTCCCTGATTGTTCCGGATCACCCCATTGGCTGCGTCCAGAATGTTCTGCGTGGAACGGTAATTCTGCTCCAGACGGATGGTCCTGGCTCCGCTGTACTGCTTTTCAAAATTCAGGATGTTCTCAATATTGGCACCACGGAACCGATAGATACTCTGATCGTCATCGCCCACCACACAGATATTCTTTCTGCTGCCAGTCAAAAGGCTCGCCAGCAGATACTGCATGTGGTTGGTATCCTGATACTCATCGATGAGCACATAGCGGAACTTCCTCTGATAGTACTCCCGCGTCTCCCGACTGGATTGCAGCAGTTGAATCGTATGGAGGATGATATCATCAAAGTCCAGGGCATTGGCATCCCGCAATTTTCGATTGTAAAGGGAATATACTTTCCCTATTCGGATCTTGCGCCAATCTCCGTTTCTCTCCCAAAGAGCCTGAAATTCCTCCGGAGTCTGCATAGCATCCTTGGCAGAAGAGATCACCGACAGGATCTCTCTGGGCGGAAATGCCTTCTCCTCCAGATTCAACTCCTTCAGAATATCCTTAATGACCCGCTTGCTGTCATCGGTATCATAGATGGTGAAGTTGCGGTCAAACCCGATCTTATCAATATCGCGCCGCAGGATTCGCACACAGGCTGAGTGGAATGTGGCTGCCCAAATATCTGCAGCAGCCTCCGCCCCCAGCATCCGCTCCAGGCGCTCTTTCAGCTCATTTGCCGCTTTATTGGTAAAGGTGATCGCCAATACCTCCCAGGGTCTGGCGGGCTCTACTGCGCAAAGATACTGCACCAGCGGCCGCTCCTCCTCCGTGGGTTGGGCAGCATATTTCTCCAGAAAGGCGATCTCGTCCTCCGAAACCGGAATACCAATCTCTTCCGTATCACTGCCCCGGCCAAAGCGCAGCAGATTGGCCACACGATGAATCAGTACGGTGGTCTTTCCGGACCCGGCACCCGCCAGCAGCAGCAGTGGTCCTTCCGTACACAGAACCGCCTCCCTCTGTCGCGGATTCAATCTCGGATATTCCGCCTCAATGGCAGCCCGACGCGCCTTATGAAATCTTCGTTCCAAATCAGTCATAGTTTCCTCGTTCTTCTTTATTTTTCCTTATTTTAATACAGAACATTTTCCCGGTCAACCTCCAGTAATATTTTTTTCGAATTTTTGTTCGATTCCCTATTGACAAGAACTTCTGTTCGATGTAAAATGCAAATAGAACAAAAGTTTCACGGAGGTACTTATCATGACGACTCTCGGCTATATCATCATTATTCTCGGTGCCGGTTCCATTGCTGTTAATCTGATGAACCTGATCGACCGTTTGGAGCATCCCCGCCAGAGAAGACGCACCGCCTAAGCAACTGCCATGGAGCTGCTGGATAAATTGGCCATCTTAACCGATGCTGCCAAATATGATGCTGCCTGCACCTCCAGCGGTGTGCGCCGCGGATCCCGCCCCGGGATGATCGGCAATACATCTTCCTCTATTGCAGGCTGCTGCCACAGCTTCTCTGCAGATGGAAGATGCATCACACTGTTGAAGGTTTTAATGACCAACTGCTGCATCTACGACTGCAAGTATTGCATCAATCGCCGTTCCAACGATACCCGGCGCGTCGCGTTCACACCCCAGGAACTTGCAGAGCTTACCATTCAATTCTATCGCCGCAACTATATTGAGGGGTTGTTCCTCTCCTCCGGGGTCCTGCGCAGCCCCGATTACACAACGGAACAAATGATCCGCGCCCTGCGGATCCTCCGGGAGGAATACCGCTTCAACGGATATATCCATGCCAAGGCGATTCCCGGAACTTCTCCGGAATTAGTGCGGCAGTTGGGACTTTTGGCGGATCGCCTCAGTGTCAACATGGAGCTCCCCTCCGAGCAAGGATTGCAGCTTTTGGCGCCCGACAAGACCAAACAGGCAATTCTTCGCCCGATCCGCCAAATTCGGGATGAGGTCACGCAGAACAAAGCGGAGCTGGTAAAATACAAACATACACCGGCATTTGCTCCGGCAGGCCAAAGCACCCAGCTGATCGTCGGCGCAACGGCAGATACCGATCGCCATATCCTGCAGCTGACACAATCTCTATACGAAAAATACCGTTTAAAACGAGTGTTCTATTCCGCGTATATACCGGTAGTAGAACACTCGCTCCTTCCCTCTCCGGATACCAAGCCGCCTCTGCTGCGGGAGCATCGCCTCTATCAGGCGGATTGGCTTCTGCGATTCTATGGTTTTCGCGCCGAGGAGCTACTGGATGAGGAGCGCCCCGACTTCAACCCCTTGCTGGACCCCAAGTGTCACTGGGCCATTTTGCATCCGCAGTTTTTCCCGGTGGAGATCATGAAGGCAGACTATGAAACGCTTCTGCGGGTACCGGGAATCGGTCCGGTCAGTGCAAGGCGAATCCTCTCCGCCAGGAGAACAGGATCTTTGCGCTACGAGGATCTGAAAAAAATTGGTGTAGTCCTGAAGCGGGCACAATTCTTCATTACCTGCAGCGGACGAATCCGCAGCGGTCTGCAATTTTCTGCCGAGACGCTCTGCCGTCAGTTGGAATGTGTGGAGAGCGGTCAACTACCGGCCGGTCAAATGCAGCAGCTCTCTCTATTTGCCTCTGTGGGGTGATTCAATGGCCTGGACACAAGTTGCTTTTCAATACGACGGTACATTTCACGGATTTCTTTGCTGCATCTATGAAAGTTATATGCACAAAGAATTCCCCATCGCCTTTTATGACGATGAGGAATGTTGTCTTTTGACGCTGGATCCGGTCCGTTCTGTTTCCACCGTACCGGAGCATGCCGAACGGGTATACCGCAGCATCCGGCAGCGCTCCAATCGGGCAGCTCAACTGCTTCAGCGCGCTTTTCTCACCTGTATGGATCAGAAGGAGCAGCATCTCTATTTGTTTGTCCGTAAGCTGTACCGGGAGGGAGATTCCTTTCTTCACAATCATTCTGATTCTGCCTACTATCCCATCGCCAAAGCGCTGCGGCATATGAGCGGCGAACTGGAAAAACTGCGGGGCTTCGTTCGTTTCTCGGATTACAACGGTGTTCTGGGGGCGGAAATTGAGCCCAAAAACAGAGTATTGCCCCTGCTGCGCCGTCACTTCTGCGATCGCTATGCCAACGAGTCCTTCTTCATCTACGACCGGACACACCGGGATTTGCTGCTCTATACCAAAGGTTCCTCCCGCATCCTGCGCGTCGATTCGCTGCAGCTGGCACTGCCCAGCGAGGAGGAGACCCATTACCGCCATCTCTGGCAGCAGTTTTATAATCGCATCACCATTCAGGAACGCTACAATCCCAGATGTCAAAACACTTTCCTGCCCAAACGATATCGCGGGACCATGACAGAGTTTCAGCCGCAGGCAACCATCACCCCTCCAAAATCTCCCGCAACCGCACCAACCCTCTCCGCTCCAACCGCGACACCTGCACTTGGGACACACCCAAAATCCGCGCCGTCTGTTCCTGAGTCAGGCTTTTGAAGAATCGCAGAAATATCGTTTTGCGTTCCCGCTCCGGGAGGCTTTCAATGGCCTCCCGGAGCGCTATTTTTTCCACCAGCCGCTCCTCCGGCCCGTCTGTTCCCAAAGTTGACTCCAATGTAAGGCCCTCTGTATTCTCCTGCTGCAGCGACTCCGGAGCCACCATAGCCAACTCCACAGAGGCAATCTCCTCTGCACTCCATCCGGTTTCTTCCGCCAGTTCCGAGATATGTGGCTCTCTTCCCAGCTGTGCACGGAGCCTCTCTCTCACCATCCAAAGGCTTTGCCCTTTCTCCCGCAGGGTTCTTCCTACTTTTACTGCACCATCGTCCCGAAGAAAACGACGAATCTCCCCCGCAATTTTGGGCACAGCATAGGTAGAAAACTGCGTTCCATATGTCAAGTCAAATCCCTTAACAGCCTTAACGAATCCAATGCACCCCAACTGATATAGATCCTCGCTGTCTACACCAGAGTAATAGTACCGCTTTACAATGGACCATATCAGTCCACTGTTCTCCACCAGCACCTGCTGACAGGCCTCCTCATCTCCGTTCTGCGCACGGTCCAGCAGGGCAAACAGTTCCCTGCTGCTCATTTTCTCCCCAAAAGCCGTGCAGAGATTCGCTTGCGCATAGTGACCGTTGTTCCACGCCCCGGCACCGATCGAACAGACAGCTTGTCCATAAAACTCTCCATGATGGTGAATCCCATTCCGCTTCGCTCCTCACCTCCGGTGGTATAGAGCGGTTCCCGGGCCTGCTGAATATTCTCAATGCCCTTTCCCCAGTCCTTTACCACCAATTCCAGAATATTTCCATCCAGGACACGCAGTTTCATCACGATCTTCCCGATATGATCCGGATAGGCATGGACCACCGCATTGGTGATTGCCTCACTAACGGCGGTTTTCACATCGTTCATTTCATCCAACGTCGGATCCAATTGGAGCATAAACCCTGCCACAGCTGTTCTGGCAAAGCCCTCATTGCTGCTGCGGCTGGGAAACTCCAGCGTCACATAGTTTTCCATCAGCATATATGTATCTCCCTTCAATCCATTTCCATCAATTTATCCAAAGCTGCGGCATGAAAGACTTTTCGAATCTGGGGTGCCATTTTCTCCAAACGGATCGTGCCGCCCAATTCCCGCACCCGCTGACGAGCCCGCACTGCCACCGCAATTCCTGAGCTGTCCATAAAAGTAACTCCGGAGAAATCGAGGATCAGTTTCCACGGCAGCGAGATCTCGATCTCCCGCTCCAGCTGCCGAATCAACCCCTGCGCACCGTGATGATCCAGTTCTCCTTTTAAGTAAATTGTCAGACACCGCTCTGCACATTTTGTTGTTATCTCCATTGTTCTGCCGCTCCTTTGCAAAAAATCACCGCAGACCCGAAGGTCTACGGTGATTATACAAGATATACGCTTTTCTTTTTGTCGAAAGCCGCCCCTTACGGAAAATCAAGCTTTCATAGCAGCAGCGGACTCATCCAGCTTGGCAATCAGGGCGCGGGCCTTATCTGCCTTTTCACGCTCGGCATTGACCACAGCCTCAGGTGCCTTGGACACGAAGCTCTCGTTCTGCAGCTTCTTCTCGATGCGCTCCAGATTCTCCACCGCCTTCTGACGCTCCTTGGCGATGCGCTCCAGCTCCTTCTCCAGATCCACCAGCTCTGCCAGAGGCATATACACGTTGGCGCCGTGGGTCACGACGGTCACCATACCGGTCAGATCCGCAGGAGCGGTACCGGTGACAGTCACCTCGCTGCCATAGGCCATACGGGTGATGAAGTGCTTGCCCTGCTCATAGTGCTGGGGCTGATCGGTAACGATGATCATCTGAGCCTTCTTGGAGGGGGGCACATTCATCTCGGCGCGGCGGGCACGAACGGCAGCAATGGCATCCTTCACAGACTCCATAGCGGCCTCTTCCTCACGGAAATTCAAGGCATCCTGATACTCCGGCCACTTAGAGGTGATCAGATACTCACCCTCATGAGGCAGAGCCTGCCAGATCTCCTCGGTGATGAAGGGCATAAAGGGATGCATCAGCTCCAGGATACGCAGCAGCACATAGCACAGCACATTCTCGGCAGCCAGTTTGGCCTCCTGATCCTCACCGTTGAGGCGGGTCTTGGTTAGCTCGATATACCAATCGCAATAGGTGTCCCAAATGAAGTCATAGATCTTGGCAGAGGCCACACCCAGTTCATAGGCATCCATGTTGTCGGTAACTTCGCGGATGAGGGTATTCAGCTTGCTGAGGACCCACTTATCCTCCAACTCCAGCTTCTCGGGCAGCTGCACCTTGTCGATGGTCAGGTTCATCATCACAAAGCGGGATGCGTTCCAGATCTTATTGGCAAAGTTACGCATGGCCTCGCACTTCTCCACAAAGAAGCGCATATCATTGCCGGGGCTGTTGCCGGTGATGAGGTTAAAGCGCAGAGCATCCGCGCCATACTGCTCGGCCATCTCCAGAGGATCGATACCGTTGCCCAGAGACTTGGACATTTTGCGGCCCTTATCGTCACGGACCAGGCCGTGGATAAAGATCGTCTTAAAGGGTTCCTTCTTCATCTGCTCCATACCGGAGAAGATCATACGGGCCACCCAGAAGAAGATGATATCATAGCCGGTGACCATGACGGAGGTGGGGTACC
Source organism: Oscillospiraceae bacterium (assembly GCA_015067765.1). Taxonomy (GTDB): domain Bacteria; phylum Bacillota; class Clostridia; order Oscillospirales; family Oscillospiraceae; genus Vescimonas. Next base: position 18,020 of record SVLV01000021.1, read on the forward strand.
AGTACTTCAGATCCTCGGCATCCAGATTGGGCCAGCCCATGGTGGAGAAGGGCCACAGAGCGGAGCTGAACCAGGTATCCAGCACATCCTCCTCGCGGGTCAGCTTCTCGCAGCCGCACTTTTCGCACTTGGTGGGATCCTGACGGCTCACATTAATATGGCCGCAGTCATCGCAGTACCAGGCCGGGATCTGATGGCCCCACCACAGCTGACGGGAGATGCACCAATCATGGACATTCTCCATCCAGTTGGTATAGGTCTTGGTGAAACGCTCCGGTACAAACTTGATGGTACCGTCCTGTACCACACGGATCGCATCCTTGGCCAAAGGAGCCATCTTCACGAACCACTGAGCGGAGATCAGAGGCTCCACATCGTTGTGGCAGCGGTAGCAGGTGCCCACATTGTGGGAATAGGGCTCGGTCTTCACCAGATAGCCCTCGGCCTCCAGATCGGCAATAATGGCCTTGCGGCACTCATAGCGATCCATGCCGTTGTACTTACCACCATTCTCGTTGATCTTACCGTCGTCGGCGATCACACGCAGAACCTCCAGATTGTGGCGCAGACCCACCTCGAAGTCGTTGGGGTCATGGGCGGGGGTCATCTTCACGGCGCCGGTACCAAAACCGATCTCGCAGTACTCATCGCCCACGATGGGGATCTCACGGTTCATGATAGGCAGGATGCAGGTCTTGCCGATCAGATGCTTGAACTTCTCATCCTCGGGGTTCACGGCTACACCGGTATCGCCCATCATGGTCTCGGGACGGGTGGTGGCAATGACGATATCCCCGCTGCCATCGGCCAGAGGATAGCGGATGTGCCACAGGTTGCCGGGCTTATCCGTATACTCCACCTCAGCATCGGACAAAGCGGTCAGGCAGTTGGGGCACCAGTTGATAATGCGGCTGCCCTTGTAGATCAGACCCTTGTCATACAGGTCACAGAAGGTCTCGCGGACGGCCTGGGAGCAACCTTCATCCATGGTGAAGCGGCTGCGGCTCCAGTCGCAACTGGAACCCATCTTCTTCTGCTGCTCCACGATACGGTTGCCGTACTGCTCCTTCCACTGCCATACGCGCTCCAGGAACTTCTCACGGCCCAGATCGTGACGGGTCAGACCCTCTTCCTTGCGCAGGTTCTCCTCCACCTTGATCTGGGTGGCGATACCAGCATGATCCGTGCCGGGCAGCCACAGCGTCTCATAGCCCTGCATCCGCTTGAAGCGGGTCAGGATATCCTGAAGAGTGGCATCCAGCGCATGGCCCATGTGGAGCTGACCGGTCACATTGGGAGGGGGCATCACGATGGAGAAGGGCTTCTTGTCGGGATTGGGGCTGGCCTTAAAGCAGTCGCCATCCATCCACATCTGATAGATACGGCCTTCCACTTCACGGGGGTCATACACTTTGGGGAGTTCTTTCAACATATCAGTTTCTCCTTCTTGAGTAATTTGGCAAAACAAAAAGCCCTGTTTTGCCGGAAAAGCAAAACAGGGCGAACATATTGGTCCGCGGTACCACCTGTATTCGGGAAAAATCCCGCACTCATGGGTAAAATACCCTGCCCCGATAACGGAGGACATCCGCTGCAGCCTACTGATCTTTCGGTGCAGAGCTCCGGGACGACTTGGGCGGCACCTCACGGGAGTTTACACCAGCCACTCCCTCTCTTTGCCTCGGCTCACCGCTTACTGCTTCCCTTCCCAGCTATTACGCTTTGAAAAGTTACTTTTGACAGTATAGTATACCCTCCGGAAAATGTCAAGTTTCCTGCGGTTTGATTCGTTTGGATTTTCCTTTGTTCTTTACCCTGTATTTCCTCTTTGAAAAATTCACTCGAAATTTCGAAAAATATATGCTATTATATTGTTGATATAATCATCATAGGGAGAGATCTTCTTGGAACGAGTCCATCTGCAGGAATTGAATATGGCCTCCCGCGAGGAAGCCCTTCTCTTTTTAAAGAAGCTTTGGCGCGGCGATGCAGCCGCCTGTCCCCTGTGTGGCCGCCCCCTTGAGTTGCTGCATAAAAAAAGAAAAAAAAGTGATTGCGATTGGCAATGCAAAGTCTGCGACAAAGTATTTCGTACGATCCACCTACTGGATGAGATAAACGAACTGCTGCCGTAACGAACGCAGAATGGAGGTGTATTATGAAGCTGAATTATAGAAACCAACTCCTTCTCGCCCTTGCCATCATTCTTCTTTTCAATATTTTAAGTACTGTGCTGAGGCATTGGATTTATCGCAGCATCGGTTTTGTTCTCTGTGGCATGCTCTATATCATCCATCCCGTTCTTCCCAAGAACGCTCTGACAAATAAGAAAACACTCCTGGCTGTACGGCTTGCCGGTATAATACTGATTTTGATCGGTATATTTACCCGGAGCTACGCCTATTGATCGCGCACAGCTTCCTTACATTGCGAAAAAGATCAGGACCTGTATGGTCCTGATCTTTTTTACTTATACAGAAGTCAACCGGTTTATTTCAGCAGTTCCAAAAATTCATCCTCGGTCAGCACAGGGATCTCCAGCTCCTGAGCCTTCTTCAGCTTGGAGCCGGCATTCTCACCGGCCACCACATAGGTGGTCTTTTTGGAAACGGAGCCGGAGGCTTTGCCGCCCCGCTGCTCGATCATCTCCCCCGCTTCCTCGCGGGTAAATTTCTCCAGCGCTCCGGTCAAGACAAAAGTCATTCCGGCAAAACGATTGTCAAGTTTTTCCTCTTTACAGATCATATTGATCCCGGCAGCCTGCAGACGGCTCAGCAGATCCTGAGATTGGGGATTTTCCATCCACTGGCGGATATAATCTGCCGTCACAGGACCCACATCATCGATGGCAGTCAGTTCCTCAACGGTCGCTTCCATCAGTGCGGCCATACTGCCAAAGTGACTGGCCAGTACCTTGGCGGCTTTCTCTCCCACCTGACGGATCCCCAGTGCGAAAATCAGACGCCACAGGTCATTTTCCTTGGACTTTTCAATGGCAGCCAGCAGATTGGCCGCAGACTTCTCCCCCATCCGGTCCAGCTGCGCCAAAGACTCCTGCTTCAAATCGTACAGATCCGCTGCAGTGGACACCATTCCGGCCTCCACCACCTGCTGCACTACTGCCGGGCCAAGGCCATCAATATCCATGGCGGCACGGCTGGCAAAATGGGTCAGGTTGCGCAGCAGCTGTGCAGGGCACTCTGCACCGGTACAGCGAACTGCCGCACCATCCGGATCCCGGGACACCGGGGCGCCGCACACAGGGCAGACAGTGGGCAGATAATAGGGCACTGCATCCGCAGGACGCTTATCCTGCACCACCTCCACCACCTCGGGAATGATCTCGCCGGCCTTCTGCACGATAACCGTATCCCCGATGCGGATATCCTTCTGGGTGATAAAATCCTGATTGTGGAGTGTGGCATAGGTGACGGTAGTACCGGCCAGACGAATCGGCTCCAGTACCGCCTTGGGGGTCAGCACACCGGTGCGCCCTACCTGCACCTGAATATCCACCAGCCGGGCAGGTTTCTGCTCCGGAGGATACTTATAGGCAATGGCCCACTTGGGGTTCTTGGCTGTGCTGCCCAGCACGGCACGATCCGCCAGATCATCCAGCTTTACCACGGCGCCGTCCATATCATAGGCAAGCTCCGTACGGGTCTCATCCAGCCGCTTGATCTCCTCCAGGATTTCCTCCGCCGTGGTCAGGCGGCGGCGGGAAATGACCTTGAATTTCTGGCTGGCCAGATATTCCATGGTCTCCGTATGGGTGGAGAACTCCTTCCCCTCCGCCAGCTGCAGGTTGAAGATCATAATATCCAGCTGACGCTGAGCCGCAACCTTGGGATCCAACTGGCGCAGCGAGCCTGCTGCCGCATTGCGGGGATTGGCCAGCAGCTGCTGCCCCTCCTTCTCCCGCTGGGCATTGAGCTTGGCAAACACACTACGGGACATATACACTTCGCCCCGGACAATGAGGCGGGGCAGCTTCTCCGGCAGCGTCATAGGGATGGAGCGGATGGTACGCAGATTCTCCGTCACATCTTCGCCCACGCGGCCATCACCACGGGTAGCACCGCGAACAAACACACCGTCCCGATATTCCAGTGCCACGGACAAGCCATCCACTTTGGGCTCCACACTGTAGGCAGCCTCGGGCAGGGTCTGGCTCACCTTATCCAAAAATTCCCGGACCTCATCGCCGTTGAACACATCCTGCAGGCTCTCCAGCGGCACAGGATGTTCCACCTGCTCAAAGGCCTCCAAAGAGGGACCACCCACCCGCTGGGTGGGAGAATCCGCCGTGATCTCCTCCGGATGCTCCTTCTCCAGATCCTCCAGGCGGCGCAGGAGCCGGTCATACTCATAGTCGGAGATCTTGGGATCATCCAGCACATAATAGCGGTAGCCGTGGGCATTGAGGCTATCCCGCAGTTCTTTCATTTCTTCCCTGTAATCCATAGTCACCTCATCCTTTGTTGATGATGTATTCATCGGCATATTCTGTGATCTCACCTTCGGTGGTGCTGAAATTGGTATAGGTTTGGGGAACGCTCCCCACAATGATGGTCTCCGCAACAGAGATCTCATGGTTCACTTTTGTCGATGCGTGGAAGCCCGGCAGCAGAATTGTTGCCGAAACCTCCATGTTCAGGATCACCTGATGCTTGGTCTGATTGATGCCTGCCGCCGTAAAATCATTGCGAAAGGCGGCATTGGCCGAGCCTACCCACTGCATCTTGACCTGAAAGGACGGACCGCGTCCCGCCAGCAAACTGGAGCCCGTCAGTGTTCCGATGGGGATGGAGAGTTCCGTGGTGGCCACCTCTGCCATACGGGCCAGGATGTCCTCTGTAATGGCACTCTGCAGGCGGTTAAATTCCGCCATATTGCTGCGCAGCGCGGTAATCCGGCCCGCCGTATCCTTATCACAGGTAATGAGGCGTTGATAGTCGATCTCGCCCTGCTCAATGGCATCACTGACTGCAGCTACCATAATCCGCCGCACACTGTTGGACACACGGGAGGTAGCCAAATTGGTCAGAATGGGCTTCATATGCAGCAGTACCATTCCAATCAGCAGCAGTGCCAACAGAAGTAAAACACTGAGCCATACCAGTGCCCGTCCTCTTCCGGACAGGCGCAGATAACGCAGTTTTCCCACAGCATACACCTCCCGTCCAGTGTATGCTGCCGGTCAGGCAGTATTTACTGCCAGCCGTTGACAATGGCCTTAAAGGCCTTGCCGCGAACCATAAAATTGGGATATCGGTCAAAGGAGGCGCAGGCCGGGGACATGGTCACCACATCGCCGGGTTGGGCATGGGCGCGGGCCAGATCGGCTGCCTGCTGCAGATCCTCCGCCATCAGGATCTCCGGTTTTCCCTCTGTGTAGCCGGGAGCTGCCTCTACCGCGCAGCGGATCTGCTCCGCCGTGTCACCGCAGAGAATCAGCAGTTTCACATGCTGCACGATCTCCCCGCCCAGAGTTTCAAAGGGAATTTTCTTATCATAACCGCCGGCAATCAGAATCACCGGCTGGGTAAAGGCATGGAGCCCTGCGATGGTACGGCTGGGGCTGGAGGCTATGGAATCGTTGTAATACCGCACGCCGTCCAGCGTCCGCACCAACTCGATCCGGTGCTCCACACCGCCAAATTCCCGGGCAAACGCGGCGATCTGCTCCGTGGGAACCAGACCATCCACTGCTGCAATGGCCGCCATATAATTCTCCACATTGTGCGTGCCGGGGATCTTGATATCACCGGTCTGCAGAACAGGCGCTTCCTTGCCGCCAAATCTCCGCCAAATGGTATCTCCCCGCAGGAAAACACCCTCCTCCGGCTCACGGGTCCTGCTGAACCAGCAGACACTTCCCGGGGCGGCATTTCCCTGTTCCGCGGTGATGGCATTATCCAGATTGAATACCACCCGATCCTCAGCCTTCTGATGGCGGAAAATATTCTCCTTTGCCGCCACATACTCCGCCATATCCCTGTGGACATCCAGATGGTTGGGAGACAGATTGGTCACCACCGCAATTTTGGGACTGCGGGACATAGTCATCAGCTGAAAACTGGACAGCTCCAGCACCACCCAATCGGAAGCAGTCATCTCTCCCGCCTGACAAAGAAGGGGATTACCAATGTTTCCGCCCACATGGACCCGGTAACCGGCCCCCTTCATCAACTCGGCGATGATGGTGGTCGTGGTGGTTTTGCCGTCAGAACCGGTCACCGCAATGATGGGACAGGGACAGACCTCAAAGAACACCTCCATCTCTGAGGTGATCGTGCTGCCTTTTTCCCGGGCAGCCAATAGCTGCGGGACATCCGGGCGCATACCGGGGGTACGGAAAATAATATCCTGATCCAGGCCTTCCAGATAGTCCGTGCCCAGCTGCAGATGCGCACCCTGCTGCTCCAGTTCAGCAGCCAGATCGCCCAGTGCCGCCCGATCCCGACGGTCGCAGGCGGTCACGCAGATACCTTCCTGCAGCAGCAGGCGGATCAGCGGCGTATTGCTGACACCGATCCCGATTACAGCCACTCGCTTCTCGCGAATACTATTTAAATAAGCATGCAATGTCATACTGCACTGCCTCCTTATCATAATCATATTTATTATACCGCACTTCTCTCTCCAGTTCAATCAATTTCCCTAGCTTTTCCCTGCTCCGCCGTTGACATTTCTGCTGCCGGTAGGGTAAAATAGCCATGCGAGTAAGCCAGACAGTCGCGGGGACAAGGCGAAAGCCTGTTCATGAGGAAAGTCCGGGCTCCACAGGGCAAGGATAACGGGTAACGCCCGCCGAAGGCGACTTCAGGAAAAGTGCAAC
>SVLV01000056.1 GCA_015067765.1 Oscillospiraceae bacterium
TGCCCTTCCGATCTCCGCCGGGTCACCCATACAGGCTACAGCCCGCGCCGCAGCCTCCTCCGCTGTCCAGTCCCGCTCCATCATGTCTGCCGTGCGATCCTCCAGATGGTCCAGCAGCTCCCGGCGCATTTCCTCCCTCTCCCGCCCGGTTGCCCGGGGGCAGGCGGCAAGGACCGCGTCACAGAACCCTTTGTAAATCTCCATCATGGCGCACCTCAGGTCAAAACCGCGTGCTCCACCACCGCGTCGATGGATCGCTGATAGCTGCGCCAGCGCTCCGCCTCCTGCCGCAGCAGAAGGCCGCCCTTGACAGTTAAATGGTAATACTTTCGCATTCGCCCGGTAGGGGCCTCCTGCTGATAGGATTGCACAGCCCCCTCATTCTCCAGCTGGCGCAGGATGGGGTACAGCGTCCCCTCCTTCATGGAAAAGGTGCTGTCCAGCTTTTTCTCCAGCTCAGTGATCATCTGGTAGCCGTACATATCCTCCCGGCTTAAAAGGCTCAGCACCAGCAGCGGGGTATGCTCCATATTCTGCTTTTTCCGCATTTGTATATCCTCCTATCCTCGACATTCAATGCATCGAAACTCTATGTATTAAATATACCTTGCATCTCTAGGTATGTCAATAAAATTTTTCCCTTGCGCAAAATTTTTTGCTTACACGAAAGAAAAAAATATGTTAAAATATTACTATAATCATATTGCTCTCAGGGCGGAAGGATCGTGTTCTTTCCGTCCCTTTTGTATAGAAACGGAGGAAAAAATGTATCAGGTAGGCGACATGATCATATACGGTGGCGAGGGCGTGTGCCGTGTGGAGGCCATCGGCCCCATCGATATGCACGGAATCAATAAAGACAAGCTGTATTATACGCTCTCTCCCCTCTACCGGGAGGGTAAGATCTATACCCCTGTGGATTCCAAGGTATTTATGCGCCCGGTGATCTCCCGGGAAGCAGCAGAGACTCTGATCCGCTCCATCCCCGATATCGAGGGCGATCAATATCGGGAAAAGAACCTGCGGCTGCTCAATGAGCACTATCAGTCCCTGATCCGCACCCATCAGTGCGAGGACATGGTACAGGTCATTAAATCCGCCTATTCCCGCCGACAGGCCCGCCACGCCCAAGGAAGCAAGCCCGGCCAGGTAGACGAGCGCTACATGAAGCGGGCAGAGGAGCTGCTCCACGGGGAACTGGCTGTGGCGTTGGGCATCAGGCGCGAGGAAGTGGCCGATTATATCTCCAAAACCCTTGCAGAAATTGCAAAATGACCGACGAAAAGCACCGCTGTGTAAACAGCGGTGCCTTTCCACTTTTATTGTCAGACTTTTCTGCGGTCTTATCAAGCTGGCTAGTCATGTCTCAGTATTCTCGCAAAACAAGCTCCGTCGATCCCTGATTCAGTCCCAGCTCGATCCGCTTGACCTTGGGGTGCTTTGCATACTCCCGGCGGATCATGGTGCGCAGCTCCGTACCACCGTGGTAACCGTGGATCAGTTCCAACCGATAAACCGATCCCTTCGCCCGGCGCAGCGCGGCGTCGATGGCCACCTGGGCCTGATAGCATGTCATACCGTGAAGATCCAGCCGAATCGTTCCACTCTGCATAGGTGAAGACCCCTTTCCTTTTTTAAGTTCATCATATCACAGCCAGCATGATCTGAAAAGCAAAAAAGCAAGGGCCGCCCTCACAGGCGGCCCTTTGCTGGAAGGAAAAGTTTATGGACACCGGGCTTATCTATGGCCAGAACTGTCCAATCGGTCAAAATTGTGGATCCAGTCTGCTCTGCGATAATAGATAAACAGCGCCACTGCACTGAGCATCCAGGTCACCGGATACGCTGTGATCACCGCCTGGATATCCGCCCACATCTGCACGATAACAGAAATATATAACACGCGGAACAGGCACCAACAGCACAGTGTGGCCAGCATGGGAATCATGGCCTTGCCTGCACCGCGGAGAATACCGGCAATGCTGTGGGTGATTGCCGCCAGAAAATAGAACGGCCCCATGATCCAGGCCTGTTTCACGCCAAAGGCCACCACCTCCGGAGAATCGCTGAACAGTCCCAGAAGCTGCGGTGAAAACAGACAAATGCATCCGCCGATCACCACCGCCATCGCTATGGAAAAGAGAATCGAGTAGGTTGCCGCTTTTCTGACCCGGTCATACTGTTTTGCACCCAGATTCTGCCCCACGAAGGTGGCCATGACCATGGAAAAGCACACCATAGGCATGATGGCAAATCCCTCGATCTTTGAATATGCGCCGCAGCCGGCAACCGCACTGTCGCCAAAGGCGTTGATGTGACTTTGCACCACCACATTGGCAAAGGCAATCACCGAGTTCTGCACGCCGCCCGGCAGTCCAAATTGGATGATCTGCCTGAAGGAAGACCGGTCTATGCGGAGCTTGCTCCACTCCAGCCGGTAAGGCTCCCTCGTTCGCACCAGCCGATACAAACACAGAACTGCACTGATGCCCTGACTGATGGCGGTCGCCGCAGCCGCAGAAGCCACACCCCAACCGAATACACCCACAAACAGCAGGTCAAGTACAACATTGATGGCTGACGCCAGAATCAGATAATACAGAGGCCGCCTGCTGTCCCCCACCGCCTGCAGCACGCCGGTGGCGTTGTTATAGAGGAACGTGGCTGTGCATCCCAGAAAATAGGTGCGAAAATACGCAATCGACTCCGGCAACACATTTTCCGGCGTCCCCATCAAACGAAGAATACCCGGTGTCAAAGTCACTCCAAGTACCGTCATGCCAACACCGGCCACCAGAGCAAATGTGATAAATGTATGCACAGCGGCACTCATCTTTTCAAATTCTCTGGCACCGTAATATTTACTGATCAGCACGCCGGCACCCGCAGCCAATCCGGACAGAAATCCAACCATCAGAAAGATCAGATTACCCGAGGAGCTGACCGCTGCCAGCGACTCCTTACCCAGAAAGTTTCCCACAATCAGGGTGTCCACTGCGCTATAGAGCTGTTGGAAGAGATTCCCCAGAAGAAGAGGGATCGCATACATCAACAATCCCCGCCAGATAGACCCTTCCGTCAGAGAAAGAGTCTGTTGCTTTTGTTTTGTAACTGCCTGACTCAACCGCTTCACACCTCTGCAATGTTTCTTCTGCTACATGATAGCTTTTGGGGATACGGTTTGTCAACCTTTCCTGCCTCTGCCTTCAAAAGAAGGTGGCC
>SVLV01000022.1 GCA_015067765.1 Oscillospiraceae bacterium
CGCGCATTACTTCGCACCTCAAACTTCAAGTTTGTTTAACTGATCGTATCATAGATCCGAAAAATTGTAAATGTAAAGACCGACCATTCAGATACTTTCGTATCAAAATGATCGGTTTTATATGGTCCGAGTGGGGAGACTCGAACTCCCGGCATCCTGCTCCCAAAGCAGGCGCGCTACCAACTGCGCTACACCCGGTTATTGATTTGTTTGTATGGATTCCTCATGCCTCGACCGTTTACACAGCCTGCTTTTTCCGCCCACCGTCGTGTCTTCCGATTCCCGTCCGCTCTGCGCGGCCGCCAATCGGGACACTTCCTCGAAAGCGCCTCGCTGCTTCCGCCTCCGGCGGCGCTTCGCCGCTTTCCCCAAAGCAGGCGCGCTCCCTGTTGCGGTGCCCGAAATTTCTGCGCTGCCTTACGGCGGACGTTTCCACCCGGTTGGACTCTCCCATTATACCACGAAAACTATCCCGCGCAAGTCTTTTCCTGCCGCAGAAGTCAAAACACCCCGGAGCCTTTTCAAGACTCCGGGGTGCCATGCTTCCCTTGTTCTCTTTTACTGGCCGTCCCGGGCATCCAAATAGATCTGCAGCATATCTTCGTAGCCGATCTCCCGGAACGAACCGATGCGGCGTGTCTTATTCCTGCTGCAGGCCAACGCCAGCATATCCAGGTCCTCATCGGAGAGGGTCAGCCCCAGCTGCGGCAAGGTCACAGGCATATCCAGACTGCAGAAATAGTCATGGGTGGCCTCGATGGACTGCCGGGCAATCTGTGCATCGCATTCCCCCGTCAGCCCCCAAACATTGCGTCCATAGCGGGCAAAGCGGTCGGGATGCTCCTGCCAGACATATCGGGCCCAGGCCGTCCAGACGGCGGACAGACTGGCACCATGGGTAATATCATAGTAGGCGCTGAATTCATTGCCCAGGCGGTGCACCACACAGTCCCGGGTACCACCTAAACCAGTGATGGAGTTGTGGGACAGGCTGCCGCACCACATGATCTCGCTCATGGCGTGCACATCTGTCGGATCCTCCACGATCTTCCGGCCATTGCGGATCACCGTCCGCAGCAGACCCTCGGCGATCTCATCGGTCATCTCGTTGTCAAATACGCCGTTGAAGTACCGGTCCAGGGTGTGCATCATAATATCCACCACGCCACAGCCCAACTGGTAGCGGGGCAGGGTAGCCGGCAGCGTGGGATCCATGATCGTGAAATCCGATGCATTGAGGGTGGACCGGACGCTGAGTTTCTCATGGGTCTCGTCATTGCTGATGATGGCCGAGGCGCTGGTCTCAGATCCGGCGGCCGGGATGGTCAGGATCACGCCCAGCGGCAGGCGCTCATGGACCGGCAGCCCTTTGGACCAGATTTCCCAAAGGGGATTTTCCGGCTGCTTTGCACCGATGGCGATGGCCTTGCAGGTATCGATTACGCTGCCACCGCCCACCGCCAGCACCAGATCCACCTGCTCTGCCAGAGCCAGCTCCAGTCCCTTCTGCGCATGCTGCACCTGGGGATTGGGCCGTACGCCGCCGAAGGATATTGCCGTCAGGCCCGCCTCCTTCAGGTGTTCCAGCACACGATCCAGTAGGCCGGAGCGCTGAGCGCTGCCGCCGCCATAGACCACCAGCACACGACTGCCGCCATACTTTTTGCACAGTCTCCCCACCTGGGCCACCGTATCCACACCGAACACGATCTCTGTGGGGACCTGGAATGTGAAATCTCTCATAAAAACTCCTCCATACGAAGCACATCTGTGAAGCGCCTCGCAGATTGTTTCACAGCCTTACCGGGCAGCCTTCTCTGCCTGATATGCCGCAATGGCCTCAGTCAGCTTGGGCAGGATCTCCTGCAGATCTCCTACAATACCCAGATCCGCCCGCTTCATCATGGGGCAGGTAGCATCCTTGTTGATGGCGATCACGCGGCCGGCATGCTCCATGCCCACCATATGCTGGATGGCGCCGGAAATGCCGCAAGCCAGATACAGATCGGGGCGGACGGTCTTGCCCGTCTGGCCCACCTGCCGCGCCTTCTCCACCCAATCATTCTGCTCGATCCGGGAAGAGGCAACCTCGCCGCCCAACACCTCAGCCAGCCGATGCAGCGCCTCAAAACCCTCCGGGCCGCCCACGCCGCGGCCGCCGGCCACCAGGATCCCGGCTGCCGCAATATCCACAGACTGCTTTTCACTCTCTGTGCTTTCCAGAATTTCCACATGACGATCTGCCGGAGAGAGGCCCACATCCACCACGGTTATCTTCCCGGTGCGGGCAGGATCCTTCGCCGGAACGGCCAGCACACCGGGCCGAACGGTCGCCATCTGCGGGCGATGGTCCGGGCAGAGGATGGTGGCCATGGCGTTGCCGCCAAAGGCCGGCATTGTCATTTTCAGATTGCTGCCGGACAGCTCCAGCGCCTCGATCTCCTCGGCACGCAGGGAGCTTTCCGCCTGCAAATATGTCCGGTACTGCTCCCCGTCCACATCCAGCCGGATGCAGTCCGCGGTCAGACCGGTGTGTACCCGGGCGGCGATACGGGGCGCCATATCACGGCCGATGCTGTCCGCGCTGAAGAGGACGATCTGCGGCTCATACATCCCGATCACATGGGATACACTTTTCACATAGGGCTCCGTGGTATAGGACTCCAGTACGGGATGATCCACCACCAGCACCTCATCGGCACCCCACTGGATCAGGTCCTGCGCATGGCGGGCCACATCATGGCCCAGCAGCACCGCCACCGCCTGCTGACCCAGATCAGCAGCCAGACGGGCAGCCTCCCCCATCAGTTCCGCAGCGGATTGGCGGATTGCGCCCTGATGCTGCACAACTACAACAAACACATTCTTGCTCATATTTCCGCCCCTCCTCTCAGATGATATGCCACTGGATCAGCTTTTCCATAATGGCCGACACCGCCTCATCGGCAGACAGGTCCTCGCACACGGTTCCGGCTGCCTTTGCCTGTTTGCCAAAGGTATGGAGCATCCTGGTGGGCGAACCCTGCAGACCGACCTCGTCGGCAGACAGTTCCTCCTGCAGATCGGCAAGACCCCAGACCGTCACCGCCTTATCGTAGGCATCCACGATTCCCCAGGTTGACATATAGCGGGGCTCTGCCAGTTGGGGCAGGGCCGTGATCAGGCAGGGCATCTGCAGCTTCAGCAGACGGGTCTGCTCCTCCAGACTCTGTCTTACCACCACATTGCCGCCCTCTGCAGACAGCTGCTCCACATAACTGACTTGCGGAACGCCCAGCCGCTCTGCGATCTGAGGACCCACCTGACCGGTCTCGCCGTCTGTGGCCTGTCGGCCGGCGATGATCAGATCAAACTCCATTTTCCGCAGCGCTGCTGCCAGCACAGTTGCGGTGGCATAGGTATCTGCTCCGGCAAAGGCCCTGTCGGACAAAAGATAGGCATCGTCTGCGCCCATAGCCATTGCCTCCCGCAGTGCCACATCCGCCTGCGCAGGGCCCATAGTGACCACACTCACCGTGCCGCCCACCTGCTGGCGCAGCTGCAGAGCAGCCTCCAGACCGGCCTTGTCATCCGGATTGATGACGGAGGGTACACCGGTGCGGATCAGGGTATTGGTTCGGGGGTCCAGCTTCACCGTCTCCACGGACGGCACCTGTTTGATACAAACAACGATCTTCATCTTTTCTGCACTCCCCTCTTATTTCAGTTTCATGGCACCGGAGATGACCATCTTCATCACCTCGGAGGTACCCTCATAGATCTCAGTGACCTTGGCATCCCGCAGCATCCGTTCCACGGGATACTCGCGGCAGTAACCGTAGCCACCCATGATCTGTACGGCAAAGCGGCAGACCTCATTGGCCACATCGGAGGCGAAGAGCTTTGCCATGGCGGCCTGCTGACCGAAAGGCTGCCGCTGATCCTTGGCCACTGCAGCGCGCCAGGTCAAAAGCCGGGCCGCATCGATTTTAGTCTGCATCTCTGCCATCTGGAACTGGGTGTTCTGGAAGGCATTGATGGGCTTTCCAAACTGCTTGCGCTCCTTGCCGTACCGGATCGCCTCATCCAGCGCCCCCTGTGCCAGACCCACCGCCTGGGCAGCGATGCCGATCCGTCCGCAGTCTAGGGCGGACATGGCCAGCTTGAAGCCCTTGCCCACTTGACCCAGCACCCGGTCTGCCGGCAGGCGTACATTGTCATAGGAGATGATGCTGTTGGAGGCACCGCGCACACCCATGCGCTGGATATTCTCTCCAATGGTGACGCCGGCATCCCGTTTCAAATCCACAATAAAGGCCGTCAGACTCTTTCCGGCCGGAAGATTGCGGTCGGTCAGGGCAAAGACGATACAGATATCGGCAAACTCCGCATTGGTGGTAAACATCTTGGAGCCGTTGAGGATCCAATCCTCGCCGTCCCGCACGGCGATCGTCCGGGCACCCTGCACATCAGAGCCTGCATTGGTCTCCGTCAAGCCGAAAGCTCCCACCCAGCTGCCGTCCACCAGCGGACGCAGAAACTTCTGCTTCTGCTCCTCTGTGCCGTAGCTTTCCACACAGTAACAGGCCAGAGAGGAGTGTACCGAGAGGGTGAGGCCGGTGCTGGCATCCGCCTTGCACAGTTCCTCCATACACAGGGTGAAGGCAAGGGTGTCGGCTCCGACACCGCCATACTCTCTGCTGTAGGGGATGCCCATAAAGCCATACTTCTGCAGCTTTTTCAGAAGCTCCAGATCATACCGCTCCTTCTCATCCATTTCTCTGGCCAGAGGCTTGATCTCCTTTTCCGCAAATTCGCGGGCCAGTTCCTGCATCAGCAGGTGTTTTTTGCTCAGTTGAAAATCCATAAACAACCTCCCACTCCATTTGGCATGGTGTATTTTCTCCTGCTTTCCATGATACTGGGTGCAGAAGAACTTGTCAACACAACACCGGTCTGCAGAACCTCGTTCTTTTCCCTTTTCTTGTGCGGGATTGCAGTTGACAAAGGGGGGCATGATTGGGTATTATATTATGTTGTAATTGACTATTTTTTCGGAATTTAGAATAAGGAGACACCTATATGGCAGTCATTGAATACGACGAGTACAAACAGAAACTGTTGGCCCTGGAGCCCACCATTCAGGAGCTGGAGAAAGCCCTGAATATCGGCAAGGCCCGTGAGGAACTGGCCTCCTTGCAGAAGGAGACCGAAGCAGATGGTTTCTGGAATGATCTGGAGCGCAGCCAGAAGGTCTCCCAGCAGATCAAGCGGCTGGAGACCAAGATCCGCAAGCACGACCGTCTGGTCAGTGATTGGGAGGACACCCTGACTCTGTGCGAGATGGCACAGGAGGAGGACGATGCCTCTCTGCTGCCCGATGTGGCCGAGGGCTATGAGGCCCTGGAGAAAGAAGTCGGCGACCGCCGTCTGGCCGCCCTGCTGTCCGGCGAGTATGATGGCAACAACGCCATCCTCACCTTCCACGCCGGTGCCGGCGGAACCGAGGCCCAGGATTGGACCGGTATGCTCTACCGCATGTATACCCGTTGGGCCGAGCGCCACGGCTATACCTATCAGCTGCTGGACTATGAGGCAGGCGACGAGGCCGGCATCAAGTCCGCCACCATCCTCATTGAGGGTGAAAATGCCTATGGCTACCTGAAGAGCGAAAATGGCGTCCACCGTCTGGTGCGCGTCTCCCCCTTCGATGCCAACGCCCGCCGCCAGACCAGTTTCTCCGCTCTGGAAGTCATGCCCGAGATGGAGGATGACAGCGAGATCGAGATCCGTCCCGATGAGATTGAGATGCAAGCCTGCCGCTCCTCCGGCGCAGGCGGCCAGCACATCAACAAGACCTCCTCCGCCGTGCGTCTGACCCACCTGCCCACCGGCATCGTGGTGTTCTGCCAGACGGAGCGCAGCCAGTTCCAGAACCGCGACAACGCCATGAAGATGCTGCGTGCCAAGCTGGCCGAGCTGAAGATCCAGCAGAATGCTGAGAAGATCTCCGACCTGAAGGGTGTGCAGATGAAGATCGAGTGGGGCAGCCAGATCCGCTCCTATGTGTTTATGCCCTATACTTTGGCCAAGGATACCCGCACCGGCTACGAGATGGGCAACATCCAGGCGGTGATGGACGGCGATATTGACGGCTTCATCAATGCCTATCTGACCGCTGCCGCCAACGGCGAGATCAAGAAGTAAGTCCTATATCAAAAGTTCGGAACGCTTCGGCGCTCCGAACTTTTTTGTTGCAATACCACGCACCCGGGGCTATAATGAACGCAGAACAGAGAAGGAGGGTTTCCCCAATGAAGAAAATTGTTATCCTGTCCTCTTCCCCCCGGAAGAACGGCAATACCGAGTCCCTGTGCCGTCAGTTTGAAAAGGGCGCACTGGAGTCCGGTCATCAGGTGGAGTTTGTCCGTGTGGCGGATATGAAGCTGGGCTACTGCCAGGCCTGCTATGTCTGCAAGAGCACCGGCAAGTGCTTCCAGGAGGATGGCCTCAATGAGCTGGCACAGAAGCTGATCGAGGCCGATGTGATCGTGTTCTCCTCCCCCGCCTATTTCTATAACATGACCGGCCAGATGAAGGTGCTGATCGACCGTCTGCTTTGCTTCTACAACGATATCAAGAACAAGGATATCTACATCTTTACCGCCGCCTGGGAGCCCGATCCCGCCAAGCTGGATGCCGTGGCCGAGGCCATTCGCGGCTGCACCCGCGACTGCTTCCCCGACTGCGCTGAGAAGGGCGTGATTCTGGCCACCGGGGCCTACGACCTGGGTGAGATCGAGGGTCGTCCCGAGCTGCAGCAGGCCTACGAGATGGGCAAGAACTGCTGAGCCTGCCTCCAATCCAATCGCAAAGACCCGGCACCTTTCGGTGCCGGGTCTTTTTGCTGTTTGCTCTATTCCACATACTCCGCAGGGTCGATGATCTTTCCATCCTTGCTGACCGAGAAGTGCAGGTGGGGGCCCATATCGCTCTCTGCCGCGGCAGTGGAACCCACATAGCCAATGATGTCCCCGGCAGATACGGTCTGCCCCTCCTGAACGGGAGGATTCTCCTGCAGACAGCTGTACTGGGTGGTATAGCCTCCCGCGTGTTCGATGACGACAGTAACTCCCATCATCTCATCCTGCGCCACCGTCAGCACGGTACCGTCCGCCGCGGTTTTCACCGCATCTCCCTCCGCTGCCTGAATGTCCACACCGTTGTGGGTCCGCCAATCGGCCATGGTCTGGTCATACATCAGCTCCGTCATACTGAAGACCGTCACCGTGGTTCCATCCAGCGGGGAAATTACCTGCGGCAGCAGATCCTGTGGGGTCGGTTCTGCCACCGGCTCCGGCTCCACCACTTCCACAATGGGTTCCTCCACCGGTTCCGGATCCGGCTGGATCACCGGCTGGGGGGACACCACATTCCGGGTGGGTTCCTCGGGCTGCAGCAGGGTATAATAGCCGATCACTCCGGTGGCCAGCAGGCACAGAGCAAGGGCTATGTAAAAGCCCCTGCCGCCGAAGATGGCTTTGACCTTGGATTCGTTAAAATTACTCATAGTCCGCCTTTCCCGTCCGGATCCGCAAGGGATTCGGACACCGCAGCAAATACGGCCTGCGGCTGCCGAAATGCAAAAAGAACCTCTGCCTCCAGTATGGACAGGCAGAGGTTCTTCTATACATTTTTCGGATGTTGGCAGAAATTTAGTAGTCGAATTCTGCTTTCAGGCCACGGGTGAACAGGTCCTCCAGAATCTTCTTGGGTTCTCCCTGCTGGTACAGCATATCGTACACCGCCTGGCAGATGGGCAGTTCCACCTGATAGCGTTCGCCCAAAAGCAGCATGGCACGGACGGTATAGTAACCCTCTGCCAGTTTATCATAGGACTCCCCCTTCACGAAGGATTCTCCAAACTGGCGGTTGTGGCTGTAGCGCGAGAATACGGTGGCCTCATAGTCGCCCAGATGGCACAGGCCGTAGGCCGACAGCTCGCTGCCGCCCATGGCGCGGATCAGGCGAGCCACCTCTCTGGTGCCGCGGCTCATCAGCGCGCCCTTCAGGCTGGACAGGCCCAGACCATCCAGAAAACCGGCCGCGATGCCCACCACGTTTTTTGCGGCAGCGCCCACCTCATTGCCGATCAGATCGATGCCGTAGTAAAAGCGGATCAGATCGCTGGAGAACTCCTGCACCAACTGCTCCTTCACCTGCTCGTTGCGGCTGTCAATGACCATGCAGTTGGGAATCCCCCGATAGAACTCCTGCACATGGCCGGGCCCCAGCCAAACGGCCACGGTATTGCTGGTATCCAGATTCTCCTCGGCGATCTGGCTGAGCCGACGGCCCGTACCGATCTCCAGACCCTTCATGCACAGCACTACGATCTTGTTCCGCAGCTCCAGAGACTTCAGCTGATCCATCAGTTTCTGCAGGCCCTGAGAACCAATGGAGATGACGATCACCTCTGCCTCCCGGGCAGACTCCAGTTGCGTGGTCAGTGCCACCGATTCCGGCAGTTCCAGCAGGTCATTGCGGCGGGTGCTGAGAAAACGCTGCATCCGGGCAGACTCCGCCCGACCGTACAGACTCACATCGTGGCCCTTGCGGTCCAGATACCAGGTGATCAGGGAGCCCCAGCGGCCGCAGCCGATTACACAGATCTTCATCTTCGATCCTCCTCGGTAGAAAGCGATCCCCGGAGGATTGCCCCGGGGATCGGACAGGGTTATTTTACGATCAAAGTCTGCCCGTCCATCTCCTCAGGACAGGCCAGCCCCATCACATCCAGAATGGTGGGGGCAATATCCGCCAGACGGCCGGGCCGCAGCTGGCTGCCTGCGCCGCACAGGATGAAGGGCACCAGATTGGTGGTATGGGCAGTCATGGGCTTGCCGTCAGGCTCTTCCATTTGCTCAGCATTGCCGTGGTCAGCCGTGACCATAGCGATGCCGCCCATCTTCAGGGTGGCATCCACCACGCGGCCCACACAGGTATCCACCGTCTCCACAGCCTTTACCGCTGCCTCCAGCACGCCGGTGTGGCCCACCATATCGCAGTTGGCAAAGTTGAGGATGATCACATCGTACTGGCCGCTTTCAATGCGCTCCACGCAGCGCTCGCAGACCTCCGGAGCGCTCATCTCCGGCTGCAGGTCATAGGTGGCCACCTTGGGGGAGTTGACCAGCACACGGTCCTCACCGGGGTACTGGGTCTCCACACCGCCGTTGAAGAAGAAGGTGACATGGGCATACTTCTCCGTCTCGGCAATACGCAGCTGGGTCATCCCCACAGAGCTGAGATACTCACCCAGACCATTGCGCATCAGAATCCGGGGCCAGGCCACCAGCACATTGGGCATAGTGGCATCATACTCCGTGTTGCAGACATAGGTGGTGGGGAAATATTCCCGCTGGAAGCCATCAAACTCCGGATCCACCAGTGCACGGGTGATCTCCCGGGCGCGGTCGGGCCGATAGTTGAAGAAAATCACACTGTCGCGATCGGAGATGGTGCCCTCCGGATCACAGACCACAGGCTCCACAAACTCGTCGGTGACACCGGCAGCATAGGACGCCTCCACAGCGGCCACCGGATCGGCATTGCGGATGCCCTGACCGTACACCATGGCATCATAGGCCATCTGGACACGCTCCCAGCGCTTGTCCCGGTCCATGGCATAGTAGCGGCCCATGACCGTAGCGATCTTGCCCACGCCCAACTGGGCACACTTGTCCGCACACTGGGCCACAAAGTCTCTTCCCGAGGTGGGGGAGACATCACGGCCATCCAGAAATGCGTGGACATATACCTTTTCCAGCCCCTTCTGCTTTGCCATCTCCAGCAGGGCAAACAGATGCCGGATATGGGAGTGCACACCGCCATCCGACAGCAGACCGTACAGGTGCAGACTGCCGCCGTTTTTCAGGCAGTCCTCCATGGCCTTGTTGTAAGCCTCGTTGCGGAAAAAGGAACCGTCTTCAATGGCGCGGTTGATGCGGGGCAGATCCTGGAACACCACACGGCCGCCGCCAATGTTGGTGTGACCCACCTCGCTGTTACCCATCTGCCCGTCCGGCAGACCCACATCCAGCCCGGAGGCGGACAGGGTGGTATGGGCGTACTCGGCAAACAGCCGGTCCAGCACCGGGGTGCTGGCCACGGACACCGCATTGGTGGGTCCGGAGGGGGCCATGCCGAAACCATCCATGATAATCAGGGTAGTAGGCGCTTTGTTCATGACAAACCTCAATTCTAACGAACTGCCTTACTCCTGGTTGGCAGCGTTGATGATCTCCACAAAATCCTTGGCATTCAGAGCGGCGCCACCGATGAGGCCGCCATCGATATCGGGCTGACCCAGCAGCTCGGCAGCATTGGAGGGCTTCATGGAGCCGCCGTACTGAATGGTGATGGAGCGGGCAATACGGGCACCGTACAGGTGACGCACGGTGGTGCGGATGAAGGTGCAGACCTCAGCGGCCTGCTCGGCGGTAGCGGTCTTGCCGGTGCCGATGGCCCAGATGGGCTCATAGGCGATCACGCACTTGCGCAGCTTCTCGGCAGAGACACCGGCCAGAGCGGACTTGACCTGCAGGGCGATCAGTTCCATGGTGATGCCCAGTTCCCGCTGCTCCAGACTCTCGCCCACGCAGATGATGGGGTGCAGGCCGGCATCCAGAGCGGCATGGACCTTCTTGTTGACGGTGAAATCCGTCTCGCCGAAGTACTGGCGGCGCTCGGAGTGACCGATGATCACATACTTTACGCCCAGGTCCTTCAGCATATCGGCGGACACCTCGCCGGTGTAGGCGCCGGACTTCTCATAAAACAGGTTCTGCGCACCCACAGAGACACGCACATCCTTGAAGGCCTTGATGGCGGCGGGAATATTTACAGCGGGAACACAGACCACCACATCACACCACTTGGCCTTGGGCAGCAGGGCCTTCAGCTCCTCGGCAAACTTCTTGGTCTCGGAAGCGGTCTTGTTCATCTTCCAGTTACCGGCGATGATGGTCTTACGATATCTGCGATTCATAGCTTTTCTTCTCCTCTATCTATCTGTTGTGTGCTTATATGCACTTATATGACAAAATTACCGGTCCAGCAGGCAGGCAACGCCGGGCAGTTCCTTGCCCTCCATAAACTCCAGAGAGGCGCCGCCGCCGGTGGAAATGTGGCTCATCTTATCGGCATAGCCCAGCTGCTGCACAGCGGCTGCGCTGTCACCGCCGCCGATGATGGTGATGGCATCCGTCTTGCTGAGGGCCTCGGCCACCGCCTCGGTACCCTTGGCAAAGGCTGCAAACTCAAACACGCCCATAGGTCCGTTCCAGATCACTGTGCCGGCATCCTGCACGGCAGCGCAGTACAGCTCCACCGTCTTCGGACCGATATCCAGACCCTCCCAGCCATCGGGGATCTGACCGGCGGGAACCACCTGCACATTGGCATCGGGGGCAAACTTGTCGCCGCAGACCGTATCCACAGGCAGAAGCAGCTTCACGCCCTTCTGAGCGGCCTTTTCCACCATCTGATTGGCATAGTCCTGCCAGTCAGCCTCAAAGAGGGAGTTGCCGATCTTGCCGCCCTTGGCTGCAGAGAAAGTATATGCCATGCCGCCGCCGATGATGATGGTATCGGCGATGGACAGCAGGTTGTCGATCACACCGATCTTGCTGGACACCTTGGAGCCACCCAGAATGGCCACCAGAGGACGCTTGGGGGCAGCCAGAGCGCCGCCGATCACTTCCAGTTCCTTCTGGATCAGGAAGCCGGAGACGGCGGGCAGATAGTCGGCCACCCCGGCAGTGGAGGCGTGGGCACGGTGCACGGCGCCGAAGGCATCGGACACATAGAGTTCCGCCATATCGGCCATGGCCTTGGCCAGGGCAGGATCGTTCTTGGTCTCACCCTTTTCAAAGCGGGTGTTCTCCAGCAGCAGAAGCTGACCGGGCTGCAGGGCTGCTGCCTTGGCCTGTGCATCGGGGCCCACCACATCGGCAGCCATGATCACTTCCATCTCCAGCAGCTCACTCAGGCGCTTGGCCACAGGGGCCAGGGACAGCTCGGCCAGGGACTTGCGCCACTTCTCCTCCGTGAGGGTAGCGGGATCCTTGCCCTTCTCGGTCTGCTTCTTCACATAGCTCTCATAAGTAGCCACAGGCTTACCCATGTGGGAGCAGGCAATCACTGCCGCACCCTGCTCCAGCAGATACCGGATGGTGGGCAGAGCTGCGCGGATGCGCTTATCATCGGTGATGACACCGCTGCCATCCTTGGCCATGGGGACATTGAAATCGCAGCGCAGCAGGACCTTCTTACCGGCCACGTCCATATCCATAACGGTCTTCTTATTGTAATTCATCTGGAATACCTCTCCTTATTGAAATCGTTCTTTATTCCTGTTCGGCCATCTCGCCCTGTCCGCTGAGTCCGGGAAAGCCCTGCTGGCGCAGTGCCTCATAGGTCAGAATGGCCACAGAGTTGCTCAGGTTCAGGCTGCGGGCCTCCTGCCGCATGGGCAGACGGATGCAGCGCGCATAGTTGGCCCGGCGAAAGTCCTCCGGCAGACCGGCTGTCTCCTTGCCGAAAAACAGCCAGCAATCCTCCCCGAAGGAGGCCTGTGTGTAATCCCGGGGTGCTTTGGTGGTGGCAAGCCACAGATTTTCCCGGGCTTCGGGATGTCTGGTGAAAAGCTCCTCCAGGTTCTCGTAGTCCTGCACCTGCATCAGGTGCCAGTAATCCAGCCCGGCGCGCTTCACGGCCCGGTCGGAGATGTCAAACCCCAGGGGGCGGATCAGATGCAGGCGGCTGCCGGTGGCAGCACAGGTGCGGGCAATATTGCCGCAGTTCTGGGGGATCTCCGGTTCTACCAGCACGATATTCACCACAGTTCCCTCACCTGCCCTCTTTTTATGACCTGCCTATTTTAATGCAAACCTTTCATAAATTCAACTATAAAATGATTAATTTTCCGCTTTTTTTGCAGGAAAGCAGATTTTCTGCCCTGTTGAAATGTGGAAAACTCTATTCTTTTTCTGTTCCGTTTTTTCTCCCGTTCCCTCCAAAAATTATTGCCATGATTTTACGGAAAAATACTGGATTTTCCTCCGATACCTGCTATAATGTAGGGAGACTACGCACCAAAGGAGGACTCTTCATGGATCATCCCATCGTATTGCTGGATCTGCAGGGTCATTCCACTTCCGATACCAAACCGCTGATGCTGCATACTGTTCTGTTCTGCCCGGTGCTGACCTGGGTCTGTCAGGAGCTGTCCGGGTGCGGCGCCCAGCGGTTTTTCATCGTCTGCGACGAGACCTGGCAGGCAGAGGCCCGTCAGGCACTGACCGATTATGAGAACACGGTCTTTTTCTCTTCTGCCGCTGAGGCGGCAGAAGCCGCCGGTGAGGCGGAGCTGCTGGTGATTCCCAGTGCCGTGCTGCCAGTGATGGCCTACGGCACCAGTCCCTGCTACGGCATCTCCGCAGGTGCGCTGCGGGAGCATTTGAACGCCGGCGCCGCCCTCTCCGCCGCCCCGGAAACTGCCCGGGAAGCTTTGGGCTGGCTGCCGGTCACAAGTCCCGCACAGCTGGGCCAGTCTGTATCCCTGTGTCAGAGCATGATTTTGCAGCGCCATATGGAGCAGGGCGTCACGGTGCTGGATCCCTCCGCCACCTATGTGGATCCCCGCTGCACCATCGGAGCAGATACCCTTCTGCTGCCGGGCACCATTCTGCGGGGGAAAACCTCCATCGGCTGCGGCTGCGAGATCGGCCCTCAGGCCATGATCCGGGATTGCAGCATCGGTGACCACACGGTGGTCAATGCCTCCCAACTCAACGAGAGCACCGTGGGCAGCCACACCAATGTGGGCCCCTTCGCCTATGTGCGGCCGGGCAGCCGGATCGGCGACGGCGTAAAGGTGGGAGACTTTGTGGAGGTCAAGAACTCCGTCATTGGAAATGATACCAAGATCAGCCACCTGACTTATGTAGGCGATTCCGATGTAGGCCAGCGGGTCAACTTCGGCTGCGGAACGGTCACCGTCAATTATGACGGATACGAAAAGTTCCGCTGCACCATCGGTGACGATGTGTTTCTGGGCTGCAACACCAATCTGGTGGCCCCCGTCACGGTGGAGAGCGGTGCCTATACCGCCGCAGGCTCCACCATCACCAAAGATGTTCCCTCCGGTGATCTGGGCATTGCCCGGGTCCGGCAGACCAACCTCTCCGGCTGGGTGGCACGCTTTGGCAAGCGCCACCACAAGTAATCCCGTCGAGTATCAGCCTGCAGGCTGTCTCATAAATCATGCCCCTACCATGTAAGAGAGAAAAATTTACAAATAAGATGGAAAGCGAGTGTGTTTGAAATGATTTCTCACGGCAAGGATATCAAGGTATTTTCCGGCAACGCCAATCCCGCTCTGGCAATGGAGATTTGCAAGAACATCGGCATCAAGCTGGGCGAATCCGAAGTCAAGACTTTCGCTGACGGCGAAGTGGCCGTCTCCCTGTACGAGACCGTCCGCGGCAGCGATGTGTTCCTCATCAACTCCACCTGCAAGCCTGTCAACGACAGTCTGATGGAGCTGCTGATCATGATCGACGCCTGCAAGCGCGCCAGCGCAGGCCGCGTCACCGCTGTGATCCCCTATTTCGGCTATGCCCGTCAGGACCGCAAGGCCAAGAGCCGCGATCCCATCAGTGCCAAGCTGGTGGCTAACATGATCACCGCCGCCGGCGCTGACCGTGTGCTGACCATGGACCTGCACGCCGCTCAGATTCAGGGCTTCTTTGATATCCCCGTGGATAACCTGCTGGGCAACCCCATCTTTGTGGACTATTATGCCAAGAAGTTTGGTGAGCGCGCCGATGACATGGTCGTGGTCTCCCCCGACGTGGGCTCCGTGGCCCGCGCCCGCACCTTCGCACAGAAGCTGCACATGAATCTGGCCATCGTGGATAAGCGCCGTCAGAAGGCCAACCAGTGCGAGGTCATGAACGTGATCGGCGATGTGGAGGGCAAGGACTGCATCCTCTTTGACGACATGGTGGATACCGCCGGTTCCCTGTGCAATGCCGCCAAGGCCATTGTGGAGGTGGGCGGCGCCAAGACCGTATATGCCTGCGCCAGCCACGGCGTGCTGTCCGGTCCTGCCATCGAGCGCATCAACAACAGCGTGATCAAGGAGCTGGCTCTGCTCAACTCCATCCCCGTGGAGCAGGGCGCCGGCTGCGAGAAGATCAAGTATCTGTCCGTCGCTCCCATGTTCGCCGAGGCGATCGAGCGCATCTATCAGGAGATCTCCATCGCCAAGCTGTTTAACTAACGTTATTAAGACGGATTGGGTGGAGGCTGCTCCACCCAATCCTTTTCTATCCCATTCCATGTGAAGGACGTGACATTTTGTTTTTTAACCGCAGTAAGCCGGGCGGTGTGACCTGGCTGGTGGTGGGTCTGGGCAACCCCGGCTCCAAGTATGAGAGCACCCGCCACAACATGGGCTTTCTGGCTGTGGATAAGCTGGCCGAGAAGGAAGGTTTCTCCTTCAACAAGCTGCGTTTCCACGCCTGGACAGCCCTTTGGAAATGCGGCGACACCCAGGTGCTGGTGATGAAGCCGCAGACCTATATGAATCTGTCCGGCCAGGCCGTGGGTGAGGCCGCCCGTTTCTACAAGATCCCGCCGGAACAGGTGTTGGTGATCTCTGACGACATTGACCTGCCGGTGGGCAAGCTCCGCATCCGGGCCTTCGGCTCTGCCGGCGGCCACAACGGGCTGAAGAACATCATTCAGCATTTGGGCTCTGACCGGTTCCCCCGCATCAAGGTGGGCGTGGGCTCCCCCAAGCAGGCCGGCCACGAGGTGGTGGACTGGGTCATCGGCAAGCCCATGGGCCAGGACCAGAAGGTGTTGATGGAGGTGCTGGACCGGGCCGTGGAGTCCATTCCCGTAGCGGTGCGGGAGGGCATCGACCGGGCCATGAACCGCTTTAATTAAGGCATATTTCAGCAATTGCTGTTATAGTGTATCATAACGACTTATACAGGTGCAGTTCTTACCAAACTGCGCCCTGTTGTCGTGTCATTCCATTTTTTGAAGGGAGGTGTCGCCTGTGCAGGGTCTTCTGGAGGATCTGCTGCAGCTGAAGGAGCTGCAGGAACTGAAAAATGCTTTATCTGCCGGGGACGGTCCCGTGACCGTGACCGGACTGAGTCCTGTCCACCGGGCACAGACGGCAGCCGCCCTGCGCTTTGGACTGAACCGTCCCCTGCTGGTTCTGTGCAGCGATGACCGGGAGGCCCAGCGGATCTGCGCTGACCTGACGGCGCTTTTGGGGATCGATCCCATTTTGCTGCCCCAGCGGGAGTGGCAGCTGCGCCCCACCGCCGTAGCCAGCCACCAGTGGGAAAATCGCCGGCTGGCGGCACTGTACCGTCTGCTGCAGGAGCCCTCTCCTGTGGTGGTTTCCACAGTAGGAGCGCTGACCCAGCGCTGCATCCCCCCTCAGGTCCTCACCGCTTCCGTCCTGACACTGCGGCAGGATGGTGTGTGGAATCTGGAGCAGCTGTGCCTGCAGTTGGTACAGGCCGGTTATACCCGCACCGAACAGGTGGAAGGCCCCGGCCAATTCTCCCTGCGCGGCGGTATTCTGGACGTGTTCTCCCCGGGGGCAGAGCATCCCATCCGCTGCGAATTCTTCGACAACGAGATCGACTCGCTGGGGGACTTTGATGTCACCACCCAGCGGCGGATCCATAACCGCCGGGAGGCGCTGATCCTGCCCGCCGGCGAGGTTCTGCTGTGTCACAGCGACACCTCCCGGGAAGATACCTGCGGCCGCCTGGAGGAGCTGCTCCGGCGGCTGACCAAAAAGCATGCCGATCCGGAACTGCTCCGGACCCTCTCCAATGACCGGCAGCTGATGATGCAGGGAATCCTGCCTGCCGGTGCCGACCGGTATCTGTCTGCCATCTATCCGGAACTGTCCTGTGGATTGGACTACCTGCCGGAGAACTGCCTGATCTGTGTCAGCGAGGCCGGTCGGGTCAACGAGGCCCTTCAGGCCCTCCTGTGGCAGCTGAAAGAGGATGTCTCCTCCGCCGCAGAGAATCACTGGATGGTCCCGGAGCTGGCAGAACTGCAGTTGACCGAAGGAGAGCTGCAGAACAAGCTGGCCGCCTTTGACCTGTGCCAGCTGGAGAGTCTGCCCACCAGCCGGTATCTGCTGGCTCCCAAAATGCTGCTGCAGGTGTCCGCCAAGCAGCTGTCTGCCTACGGCGGCAGTCTGGAAGTGGCCGCTGCCGACATGGTGCACTATCTCACCACCGGCAGCCGCGTGCTGGTTCTGTGCAGCAGCGAGGCAAGGGCCCGCAATCTGCGCCGCCTGCTGGACGAGAAAAAGCTGAAGGCCGGTCTGGATCTGACCGGTCAGCAAATGCCGCAGAAGGGGCAGATTCTGATCTCCCTGGGTGCCCTTTCCGCCGGCAGCGAATATCCCGGCCGGCAGCTGGCCATTCTCACGGAGGGGCAGCTGACCAATGCGGTATCCGGAAAGCAAACGGTCCGTCGGACGCGCCCTGCCCGGGATAACACCCGGCAAGCACTGCAGTCCTATACCGACCTGAGCCCCGGC
This sequence comes from Oscillospiraceae bacterium, assembly GCA_015067765.1. Taxonomy (GTDB): domain Bacteria; phylum Bacillota; class Clostridia; order Oscillospirales; family Oscillospiraceae; genus Vescimonas. The sequence goes on from SVLV01000022.1 coordinate 17,636, forward strand.
GATCTGGTGGTGCACGCCCACCACGGCATTGGCCGTTTCGTGTCCATGATGCGGATGCCGGTGGACGGTGTGGAAAAAGATTATATTAAGATCGCCTACGCCGGCAGTGATTGCCTGTATGTGCCCGCCACCTCGCTGGATCTGGTCAGCAAATATATTGGCGGCGGCGAGGAGCCGGAGCGCACCAAGCTCAACAAGCTGGGTGGCTCCGATTGGGCCAGAACCACCTACCGGGCCAAGGCCGCGGCAAAGGATCTGGCCAAGGGACTCATCCAGCTGTACGCCCAGCGGCAGCGGCTGGAGGGCTTTGCCTTCTCCCCCGACTCCCCCTGGCAGCAGGAATTTGAGGAGTCCTTTGACTATACCGAGACAGAGGATCAGCTGCGCTGCATCCGCGAGATCAAGCGGGATATGGAAAAGCCCATGCCCATGGATCGACTTCTGTGCGGCGATGTGGGCTACGGCAAAACCGAGGTGGCTCTGCGGGCCGTTATGAAGTGCATCCTGGATGGCAAGCAGGCCGCCCTGCTGGTGCCCACCACGGTACTGGCTCAACAGCACTATGCCACCGCCATGAACCGATTCCGTTCCTTCCCCGTCACCATCGAGGTGCTCAGCCGGTTCCGCAGCCCCAAGCAAACCAAGGAGATCCTGGCCCGGGCCGCCGCCGGCAAGGTGGACCTGCTGATCGGTACCCATAAACTGCTCAGCAAGGATCTGGTCTTCAAGGATCTGGGTCTGCTGATCATTGACGAGGAACAGCGTTTCGGCGTAACCCATAAAGAAAAGCTGCGGGAACGGGCCCGTCAGGTGGACACTCTTACCCTGTCGGCAACCCCTATCCCCCGCACGCTGAATATGGCCCTCTCCGGCATCCGGGATATGAGCACCATCGAAGAGCCGCCCCATGACCGTCATCCGGTGCAGACCTATGTGCTGGAGCACGACTGGGTTCTTCTGGCCGATGCCATGCGGCGGGAACTGGCCCGGGGCGGACAGGTCTATTATCTGCACAACCGTGTGGAAAATATTGAGTCCACCGCCGGCCGGCTGCGTCAGCTGCTGGGGGAGGATGTGACCATTGCCATCGCCCACGGCAAGATGTCCGAGCAGGAGCTGGGCCGTGTGATGCAGCAGACCGCTGATGGAGAGATTCAGGTGCTGGTCTGCACCACCATCATCGAAACCGGCATTGATATCCCCAATGTCAACACCCTTATCATCGAGGATGCCGACCGGATGGGCCTGGCACAGCTGCATCAGATCCGCGGCCGCATCGGCCGCAGCGGGCGGCGGGCCTATGCCTATCTCACCTACCGTCCCGGCAAGGTGCTGACAGAGGTGGCCGCCAAGCGTCTGGGCGCCATCCGGGAATATGTGGAGTTTGGCTCCGGCTTCAAGATCGCCATGCGGGATCTGGAGATCCGCGGCGCCGGCAATCTGCTGGGGCCGGAGCAATCCGGCTATATGATGAGCGTGGGGTACGATATGTATTTGAAGCTGCTCAACGACGCCGTTTTGGAGGAGCAGGGCCGCAGCCAGCAGATCCGTACGGAATGCTCCGCCGATCTGACTGTTTCGGCCCACATTCCGGAACGATATGTGGCCTCCGCAGAGCAGCGGATGGATCTGTATCGCCGCATTGCCGCCATCCGCACAACAGAGGATGCGGCCGATCTGCTGGACGAGATGACCGACCGCTTCGGCGATCCGCCCCGCCCCGTACAGGCTCTTCTGGATGTGGCCCTGCTGCGGGCCGGTGCCGCCGCGGTCCACATCTGCGAGATCACGCAGAAGGGGCGTCAGTTGCTGCTGCGCTTCAACGAGCGCATCCATGTGCCGGCTCTGATGGCCGTGTGTGCCATGAGCGGCTATCGAAGCCGCCTGCTGCTGTCCGCCGGAGAGCAGCCCCATTTGACCTATCACCTGCAACCGAAAGAGGACTGCCTCGCGGCGGCCTCACGACTTGTGGAGGATCTGCGCCTGAAGCAGGAAGAACTTGCGGGAGAGTCCCCCGCCCAAGGAGGTACCCAATGACATTTCATATCAACGACTGGAAAATCCCCGGTTTCCCCAAGGGTTCCCGGCAGCCCCTGTACATGCTGGGAATGCTGGCAATCACCCTGGTGCTGATTCTGGGCATCATTCTCGGCAGCGCTCTGAAAAGCGGCAAGCGCACCGACGGTCTGTACTATCAGGCCGCCGGCATCCGACCCGATGCCCAGCTGCTGCGGATCGAAGATCAGATCATCAGCGCAGAGGAGTATCTGTACTGGCTGGCCTATGACTGTGAGTATCTGATCGCCAATGCCGGCCAGATCGATTTCTCCGCCCAGGTCACCGAGGATATGACCTACGCCCAATATGTAAAGGCCGATGCGCTGGAGACGGTCAAGCTCTACGCCATCATCCGCCAGTGGGCGGAGGACAACAATATCCAGCTGACGGAGGACGACCTGAATGCTCTAGCCGCGGAACGGGAGCAGATGGTGACCTATTATGGTGACGAGAAAACCTATCTGCAGCAGGTACAGATTCTGGGCATCAGCGAGGAGGCTTTTGATGCCATCAACTCCGTCTACTACCTCTATGCCCGGGTCTTCCGGGAGTATACGGAGGGTTCTCTGCGTCCCACCGATGCACAGCTGACTGCCTACGGACAGAGTAATGGGTTCCACACCGCTCAGTTGCTGTTCCTCTCCACGGAGGGCATGGATGAAACCGCGCTGGCTGCACAGAAGGCCACCGCCGAGGAATATGCCAAGCAGCTGAAGGAGGCAGAGGATGTTGCCGCCAAATATGCCGAGCTGGCCGCGCAGATGAACCTGCCTGCCACGGAGGTCGGTCAGACCTTCACTGCCGATCAGGCGGACAGTGCGCTGATCGCTGCGCTGGATGCCATGCAGGATGGTCAGGTCAGTGATGTGATCCAGACCGAGAAGGGTTTTTATGTGGCGATCCGCATGCCTCTGGATCTGACCGCTCTGGCAAAGGGTCAGTTTGATGACCGGCTGGCACAGGCCCGGGCCGGTGTACAGATCCAGTACAATGAGCGGCTCTATAACTCCATTGATGCCGGAAGCTTCTACGAAAAGCTGAGTCAGGGCCGCGAAAAACTGGCCGAAACCTTCTCCGCCAACAACCCCAACGACAGCGATGATGCCGCCGGATCTCAGGCAAACAATTCCCAAAACTAACCGTTTCTTTCCCCCTTCTTTCCCAATCTTTGAGGCATTATGAATATCTCTAAGGCGGATCGGTGTTTTTTGTTCAGTTTTGCACTTGACGATTGGAAGCAAGAAGATTATGATAAATATGTATGTCAGATTCGACTGAATTCTCACTAATTTTGTTCGAACAATGAAGGAGGAAATCATCATGAAAGACCTGTATGTCGTCAATTGCTGCAGAACTGCTGTCGGTTCCTTCGGCGGCTCTCTGAAGAACACCCCCGCTGCTGAGCTGGGTGCCATCGTGGTCAAGGAAGCCCTGACCCGCGCCAACGTCCCCGCTGAGGCCGTGGATGAGGTCATGTTCGGCTGCGTGCTGACCGCCGGCCTGGGCCAGAACGTTGCCCGCCAGGTGGCCATCAAGGCTGGTATCCCCTATTCCGTTCCCGCCTACACCGTCGGCATGGTCTGCGGTTCCGGCATGAAGTCCCTGATCGAGGGCGCTCGTTCCATCCTGGCCGGCGACGCTGAAGTCGTGGTCTGCGGCGGTACCGAGAATATGAGCCAGGCTCCCTATGCCGCTCCCGATGCCCGCTGGGGCGCTCGTATGGGCGACAAGAAGCTGGTGGACACCATGATCAAGGACGGCCTGTGGGATGCTTACAACAACTACCACATGGGCACCACCGCTGAGAACATCAACGATATCTGGGGCATCTCCCGCGCTGAGCAGGATCAGTTCGCCGCTGCTTCCCAGCAGAAGACCGAGGCCGCTCAGGCTGCCGGTAAGTTCGATGACGAGATCGTTCCCGTCATGATCAAGGTCAAGAAGGACATGGTCCCCTTCGCCAAGGATGAGTTCCCCAAGGCCGGCGTCACCGCTGAGGGTATCGCCAAGCTGCGCGGCGCTTTCCCCGTGGGTCCCGAGTCCCCCAATCCCCAGGTTGTTCACACCTTCGAGGTGACCAAGGCTCAGGAGACTGAGGATAAGGGTCAGCCCCGTGTTACCGCTGCCAACGCCTCCGGCATCAACGACGGCGCTGCTGCCATCGTTCTGGCTTCCGGCGAGGCTGTTGCCAAGTACAACCTGAAGCCCATGGCCAAGCTGATCGGCTGGGGCCAGGGCGGCGTGGATCCCAAGATCATGGGCGTGGGTCCCGTTCCCGCTTCCCGTCAGGCTATGGCCAAGGCCGGTGTCACCATCGATGACATCGATCTGATCGAGGCCAACGAGGCCTTTGCCGCTCAGTCCATCGCTGTGGGCCGTGAGCTGGGCTTCGACCTGAGCAAGCTGAACGTCAACGGCGGCGCCATCTCCATCGGCCACCCCGTCGGCGCTTCCGGTGCCCGTATCATCGTCACCCTGCTGCACGAGATGCAGAAGCGCGAGGATGCCAAGAAGGGTCTGGCTACTCTGTGCATCGGCGGCGGCATGGGCGTTGCCACCATCTTCGAGAAGTGCTAAGTTCTCAAAACAAACATGCATCACTGCAGGGCTCCGGGATCTTCCCGGAGCCCTGCTCCTTTCTTTGTCACTTTCCCGATGGATTCGTCGAAAGCTTTTTCCCGAAAGGCCTTGACAATCTTGCGGTGATATGATATTCTAATCCATGCTAGTATCCGCCGGTGTGGTGGAATGGTAGACACAGGAGACTTAAAATCTCCCGGTAGCAATACCGTACCGGTTCGAGCCCGGTCACCGGCACCATCCGGTAATTTTATATCGCGGAGTAGAGCAGTTGGTAGCTCGTCGGGCTCATAACCCGGAGGTCGGAGGTTCAAGTCCTCCCTCCGCAACCATAAAATCAAAACGGTATAGATGCCACTGGCGAAAAGCCAGTGGCATCTACCGTTTTCGGGCTTTTTAGTCCCAGAAATTCTTAGATGTTTCCATAGATGCCAAACAACGTTT
>SVLV01000057.1 GCA_015067765.1 Oscillospiraceae bacterium
CGCCGGTGGCGAAGATCTTGATGCCGGCCATATGGGCAATGATCATGGTGGTGGTAACGGTGGTAGCGCCGTCCTCACCCCGGGCACACAGCACAGCCAGATCCCGGCGGGAAGCCTTGTGGATAGCCTGGCCTTTCTTTCCGAAGTACTCGATCTCCTCAGCGGTGAGACCGGCCTTCAGCTTACCGCCGATGATGGCGATGGTGGCGGGCACAGCGCCGTTTTCACGGATGATTTTTTCCACAGCCAGAGCGGTCTCTACGTTCTGGGGGTAGGGCATACCGTGGGAAATAATGGTGGATTCCAGAGCCACAACGGGCTTGCCTTCACGGATGGCGGCAGCTACTTCGGGATTGACGTCCAGATACTTGTTCATGTTCATATTTGATCACCTTTCTGAAAATTCATGTGTTTATAGATACATGCGTTCCGTAAGTGCCTCCGCACTCATATTGGGGTTGATGGTCTGCGGGGATTCCATGGCGATGGCACCTGCTGCCAGACCCGCCAGTGCGGTTTCCCTGATGTCTTTTTCTTCCAGCCATGCCCAGACCAGAGCTGCCATGCAGGCATCGCCGCAGCCGGTGGTGTTGACCATATTTCCGGGGAGGTTGCGCAGCAGATGGGATTCCTCCTCCGTGGCGGCCAGCATACCTTCGCTGCCCATGGAGAGGAAGACCCGCTTCACACCCATCTTTAGAAGCGCTTTGGCAGCTGTCTGGGCGTCCTCCCGGCTGTGGATGGGGATGCCGGAGAGCAGCTCCGCTTCCATACGGTTGGGCTTGAGGGTGTGGATCCGGGAGAGGATGGGGCGCAGCTTTTCCGCCTTTGCAGTGGATACAGGATCAACGAACAGGGGACGGCTGCAGTTATCCGCCAGATACCGCAGGGATTCAGCGGGGATGTTGGCATCCACCACAACTACCTGGGCATTTTGCAGCAGACTTAGGTTTTCTGCCAGATACTCCGGTGTGATCCGGCTGCAGATTTCCATGTCGGATACCGCCAGAGCCATCTCGCCCTTTTCGTCCGTGAGGTAGAGATAGGTGGAGGTGCTTTCTCCGGAGAGCTTCAGTGCGTGGCTCAGATCGATCCCCGCCCTGGCGCTGGAGGCGGTTACCTCCTGACCGTGGGCATCGTCACCGAAGGCGGTGAGCATTCTTACGTCTACCCCCATCAGCGACAGATTGTGAGCGATATTGCGCCCCACACCGCCCATGCTGACGCTGACCTTGCCCGGGTTGGAGTCTTCCGCCTTCAGCGGCGCAAAGGAACGTCCGCCGATGTCCACATTCACACCGCCCACCACGATGGCATAGGATGCCGGACGCAGAACGTAGCCCTTTCCGGCGATATAGCCTTTTTTGGTCAGATTGGAGATGTGAACAGCCACGGATGACCGGGTGATCCCCAGCCTGTCCGCAATGGTCTGCTGGGCGATCATGGGATCGTTTTCAATCAGCCGCAGGATCTCCTGCTCCCGCTGGGTCATAGCATCACTTCCTAAACTTGTGCTTATACGCTAAATATAAGTTTATTATATAGGCTGTTTTACATTCTGTCAACAGAAAACTACACCACTGTAAATAATCGTTTAGCGGCGAGTCGCCGCTGACAATTCGAGCCTATGGGTGGTCGGGTATCCGCCGCCATTGGGTTTCGCCCGGTTCGGCACAAATACCGTAAATGATCGTTTATAGTTGTACCACGCTTCCGTAGGGGGCGATGCCCACATCGCCCCTTGCGGTAAAACGTAACATATTTGTATCGGTTTCGGCGAATTCATAACATGCCACGGTAGGGCCGATGTGGGCATCGGCCCCTACGGACACGTTTTCGATAATCGTGTAAACGATCATTTACCGTATTCGCACCGAACCGGGTGAGGGTAACACCGGTGGATATTCAGCCACAGATAGGCCCGAATCAGCCGCGGGCCTTGCCCGCTAAACGATCATTTACCGCTTCACCTCCCGGACTGTTGCAACTGCAACTTTTTTTGTGCCTTCCGTTGCATCCTGAATTTGGATATGGTATAATACCGGTAATTGTGAAAAAAGGAGAGAAACGGACTATGATATTCGGCAAACACATCAACCGCTATTATCTGAAATATGCCCTCTGGTTGATCGTGGGTCTTGTGTCGCTGGTGATGGTGGACTATCTCCAGCTGGAGATCCCCAAGCTCTACCGTATGGTCATCAACGGTATGGATGCGGGACTGGTCACGGTGGACGGTGTGGAGCATATCTTTGACATGACCTTCCTTCTGGACTATATCTGCATGCCCATGGTCAAGGTCATTCTTGCCATCGTCGCCGGCCGCTTCCTGTGGCGCATCTGCTTCTTCGGCTCCGCAATGAAGCTGGAGGAGGATCTGCGCAACCGGATGTTCAATCACGCCAAGGACCTGAGCCGTGAGTACTACCAGATCAATAAGGTGGGCGACCTGATGAGCCTGTTCACCAACGATCTGGACACCGTCCAGGAGTGCTTCGGCTGGGGTGTTATGATGTTCTTCGACGCTGTGCTCATGGGCATTCTGGCTGTGGGCAATATGTGGCAGATGGACCGTATGCTCACCCTCCTGTCCCTGATTCCCATGGCCTTCCTGCTGGCCTCCGCCACTGTGGTGGGCCGTGCGCTGATGCGCAAATGGGATGCCCGGCAGGCGGCTTTCTCCCGTCTGTCCGATTTTTCCCAGGAGAGCTTCTCCGGCATTGCAGTCATCAAGGCCTTTGTCAAGGAAGCTAAGGAGCTGATGGCATTTAAGAAGCTGAATGTGGAAAATGAAGAGAAAAATCTGGACCATACCAAGGCATCCGTGCTGATGCGTGTGCTGGTGACCATGTTCGTCGAGAGCGTCATCTGCGTCAT
>SVLV01000058.1 GCA_015067765.1 Oscillospiraceae bacterium
TATCCCAGCATCAAGGCCCGTGTAGAATAATGCTTGAAATACTCTTTTCTTATGAGAGAAAAAATGGTATGATTGCGTCAGTGGATGCAATCATACCATTTTTACAGGAGGGAACATGAAATGGATACGTTAAGTCTTGTCAATCAATACAATGATGAGGTGGTTGAGCTTCGCAGACTGATTCACCAGAATCCGGAGCTGAGCAACGAGGAGTTTGAAACCACCAAACTGATCCGTCAGAAGCTGGAGGAATACGGCATCGAGATCGCCGAGATCGGCATGAAGACCGGTGTTGTGGGCGTTCTGCGGGGCGGCAAGCCGGGTAAGACCGTGGCCATCCGCGAGGATATCGACGCCCTGCGCATGCCCGAGGAGACCGGGCTGCCCTTTGCCTCTCAGGTGGAGGGGAAGTGCCATTCCTGCGGCCACGATATCCACACGGCGGTGCTGCTGGGCTGTGCCAAGGTGCTGGCGGAGATCAAGGATGAACTGTGCGGCAATGTACTGTTCCTGTTCCAGCCCGCAGAGGAGAACGGTACCGGCGCAAATCAGCTGGTGGACTGCCGATTCTGGGAAGTGCTGCAGCCTGATGTATTTGTGGGTCTGCATACTGCCCCGGCTATCCCTGTGGGCGGTATCTCTGTGAAGTACGGCGTGGCCGGGGCATCCTCCGATGTGTTTTCCATCCGCGTGACCGGCCACGGCGGCCACGGTGCCCATCCGGAAAACTGCATTGACCCCATCGTTATTGCCTCCAGCATCGTGCTGCAGCTGCAGACGGTGGTGGCCCGTGAGCTCCATCCTATTCAGCCTGCCGTTTTGACGGTTGGTACCATCCACGGCGGCACGGCATCCAACGTGATCGCGGATACTGTGGAGATCAGTGGCACCCTGCGTACCCTGGACAATGACAGCCGCCAACAGGCAAAGGCAGCCATGGCGCGTATTGCCAAGCTGACCGCCGAGTCCCTGCGAGGCAGCGCGGAAGTGATCTGGGCGGGAGAGGGAATGCCCGTACAGATCAACGATGACGCTGTGGTGGATGCTGTGATCGAGTCTGCTGCCACGGTTATTGACAGAGAGAATATCCATGTTCTGCAGCATGCCTCCCTGGGCTCTGAGGACTTCAGCGTGCTCTATCCTAAGTATGCCCCCGGTGCCCAGTTCAATATCGGCACCCAGGATCCTGCCGAGCCCAATACGGCTCTGGGGATCCACAACGCCAGAAATATCTTTGATGAGCGCTGCCTGCCGGTGGGTGTTGCTGTGCTGGTGCAGTTTACCAGAGATTATCTGCAGAAATAATAAGCATAAAAAGAAACCGCCCGAATCGAGATTCGGGCGGTTTTTCATGCTTACAGGAAGATATATTTCAAAATGAACAGAATGGCCAGCACGTACATTAGCGGGGCAACCTTTTTGCCCTTGCCTGCGGCCAGATTAAGAAGAACATAGGAAATGATGCCCAGGCTGATGCCCTCGGAGATGGAGTAGAACAGGGGCATGGCGATGATGGCCAGATAGGCGGGGATCGATTCCGTCAGATTATCCAGCTCGAAACGAATCTCCGTGACGGTGCCCACCATCAGGAAACCTACCATAATCAGCGCCGGAGCGGTGGCAAAGGAGGGAATGGCAGTGAAAATGGGGGCAAAGAGGGTGCTCAGCAGGAACAGAACGCCGGAGACCAGGGCGGTCAGGCCGGTACGGCCGCCGGCGGCTACGCCGGAGGCGGATTCCACAAAAGTGGTGACGGTAGAGGTACCCAGCACTGCGCCTGCGGTGGTGCCGATGGCATCTGCCATCAGGGCGGGCTTGATGCCGGGCAGGCGGCCCTGCTCATCGATCATGTTGGCCTTGGTGGCAACGCCGATCAGGGTGCCCAGAGTATCAAAGAGGTCCACAAACAGGAAGCTGAAAATCACAACAATGAAATTGAACAGGCCAACACTGGAAAAATCCACGCGGAAGCACTGGCCGAAGGTCTCCCCAAGCTTGGAAAAGTCCGTCAGCTCCAGTGTGGGGAACAGGGAGAAGTAGCTCACGTTGTCCGGGATATACAGTCCCGCCACCTGACAGAGCATACCCAGCGCCCAGGTCGCGATGATGCCCAACAGGATGGCGCCGCTGATGCCCCGGATATACAGCACGGCGGTGATGAAAAATCCCACCAGCGCCAACAGGGCACAGATGCCGCTGGTGCTGAAATTATCGGTGAAGCTGGTGATGGTGACGAGGGTGGAGGAGTCTACCGAGAGGCCGGCGTTCTGCAGTCCGATAAAGGCAATAAAAAGGCCGATTCCCACGGATACGCCCCGCTTCAGGTTCAGAGGGATCGCGTTGAAAATCGCTTCGCGGACATTGGTCAGGGACAAGAGGATGAAAAGGATTCCCTCACAAAAGACGGCCAACAGGGCGACCTGCCAACTGTACCCGTAACCTAAAACCACAGTGTAGGCCAGATAGGCGTTCAGACCCATGCCTGCGGACAGGACAAAGGGGAGATTAGCCATAAAGGCCATGCAGCAAGTTGCGATAAAAGAGGCGATGGCGGTTGCCAGCAGAACGGCGGTGGGGTCCATGCCGGCATCCGACAAAATGCTGGGATTGACAGCAAGAATATAAGCCATGGTCATAAAGGTGGTGATGCCGGCCATGACCTCGGTTTTGATATTGGTCCCGTTTTTGGTAAGCTGAAAGGTTTTTTCTAACATCTTCGGTGGATTCTCCTCTCAAAGTATGGCATAACTAAATCGAGTATATGTCTTTTTTCCCGTTCTGTCAATGCTTGATACATGGTGTCCCAATTTACTGAAAAGGGAGTACATGGTGTTCTGCGCGGTACTGTTGTGTGTAGACCAAAG
>SVLV01000003.1 GCA_015067765.1 Oscillospiraceae bacterium
CTTCTCGTATCCCTATAGGATACTTTTTCATGCCTTTCTTACCGGACATAATAACACCCCCTGATGTAGTTATTATCCTACATCAGGGGGCTTTTTGTCTATTGTCCGTTTTTACTGGTTCAGTTCAATTTCACCTCGCTTTTTTTGCTTTCCGTTTTCGAATCAGGGCGGCGATCACCATAAAGGCAACCATGCCGCAAATGGCACCTGCTGTGTCGATGCAGACATCCCAGGGACTGCAGGCCCGGCCGGGGACAAAGGACTGATGGATCTCGTCACTGATGGCATAGAGCAGGCAGATCCCCACCGGTGCGCTCCACTGCAGCAGCCGGGACAGGGGATAGGTCCGCAGGGCATTGGCACAGAGCATGGCCAATGCGGCGTACTCCGCCATATGGGCCCCTTTTCGTACCAGAAGCCGGCATATGTCAAGCCAGCGCAGCTGCTCCTCCGGAGGGAGATCCCCGAAGCCCGGGAAAAAGAAATGCAGCAGCATATTCACAATACCGCCGCTGAGATTGCCGGAGTCTGTACCCGTCTGAGCGGAGAAGAGAAATATTCCTGCCATCCAAAGCACCACTGCGGCGGCAGAAAGGATACGATCCCAATATAACCGTTTCATATGACACCTCTTTCCACCTTATTGTAACACCGATCCGACGGTATGGCAACGGGGGAAAAGGAAACTGTCTTGACAGGGAGCGGGGGATTGGACATAATAGGAAAAAAGGAGGTGGCAGGATGAAAAAGATTCTGATTGCCGTGGATCTGCAGAAGGACTTTGTGGACGGCGCGCTGGGCACTGCGGAGGCAGTGGCCATGCTGCCCCGGGCCGCACGGAAACTGCAGGACCATGAGGGACCGCTCTTTGTGACGCTGGACACCCATCAGCAGGACTATCTGCAGACCCGGGAGGGCAAGTTTCTGCCGGTGGAACACTGCGTCCGCGGCAGCGCCGGCTGGCAGCTGCACCCGGTGATCGCCGGGGCCCTGGAAGGAAAGGCCTACCGGGTGGTGGAAAAGCCCACCTTCGGCTCGGTGGAATTGCCCAAACTGGTCCGGGAGGCGGCGGGTGATGAGGCATTCACTGTGGAACTGCTGGGCCTGTGCACCGACATCTGCGTGGTGTCCAATGCGCTGCTGCTGAAGGCCCACTTTCCAGAGGCGGACATCTCGGTGGACGGCAGCTGCTGCGCCGGCGTAACACCGGAGAGCCACCGGGCGGCGCTGGAGACCATGAAGATGTGCCAGATCACCGTAACAGAATAAGAGAAAAAGCATCGGAACTGCAGTGCGGTTCCGATGCTTTTTTGATATACTTACAGGTCCAGTTTCAGATCGCCGTCCTTGATCCAGCCCCACTTGCGCAGGGGGATGGCAATGAGCCAGGTGAGGAGAGCGGGCAGCACCACACAGATCAGCGCCAGGCCGATCCAGTCCATAGCGGTAGGAGTGATAGCAGTAGCGCCTACCATCTCCACAGCCTTCTCGCTGGGAGCCATCCAGCCGGTCCATACACCGAGAGGACCACACAGACCACAGGTGCCCATGCCGGAGTTGATGGCATCACCGTTCATCTGCAGGCGGAACAGGCAGGTGGCGATGGGGCCGGTGATGGCAGAGGCCAGCGTGGGCGGGATCCACACCCGGGGATTGCGGACGATGTTGCCCATCTGCAGCATACTGGTGCCCAGACCCTGAGAGACCAGGCCGTTCCAGCGATTTTCCTTGAAACTCATGACGGCGAAGCCCACCATCTGTGCACAGCAACCGGCCACGGCGGCGCCGCCGGCCAGACCCACCAGGCCGAAGGAGGCGCAGATGGCAGCCGAGGAGATGGGCAGCGTCAGGGCGATGCCCACCAGTACGGAGACGGCGATACCCATCCAGAAGGGCTGCAGCTGGGTGGTGGTGTTGATGAGGGTGCCGAAGGCATGGGCCGCCGTGCCCACAGGGGGCGCGATCACATAGGACAGGCACACACCGGCGAAGATGGTGACAAAGGGGGTCACCAGAATGTCCACCTTGGTCTCCTTGCTGATGGCCTTGCCGATCTCAGCGGCCAGAATGGCCACAAAGAACACGGCCAGCGGTCCGCCGCTGCCGCCCATGGCATTGGCGGCCTGACCCACAGCGGCCAGAGAGAACAGCACCAGAGGAGGCGCCTGCAGAGCGGAGCCAATGGCGACGGCCATGGCCGGGGCGGACATGGCGCTGGCATAGCCGCCCATCTCCACCATGAAGGGGAGGCCAAACTGCTGGCCCAGTGTCTTGATGATGGTGCCGATCAGCAGGGAACAGAACAGGCCCTGCGCCATGGCACTCATGGCATCGATAAAGTAACGTTTGGCGGAGAAGATAATGTTCTTCCGCTGCAGGAATACACGAACCTTTTCCATAGAATACCTCGCAGAAATCGATAGGGTGGACATGTGTCTTGACACCTGTCCACCCTATTATAAGCGGATGATGAAATTTGTCAATAAAAATTTTACTGCACCAGCATCCCCATATCCTGCAGGGTGCGCTGCAGCCGGAGGAAAGCCTCCTCGTTGGGGCAGGAGAGGGTGTGCAGATGGATGCCCTCGGTCAGCAGGGAGAGGGGTTGGGCCCCGGCGGACTGCATCCGCTCCACGAACTGCTCCACATCCAGGCGGCTGCTCAGCTGCAGAGGCGCGGTCAGCTGGCCGTAGACGGGGTGCTCCACGATCACATCCAGCACGGTGCAGCCGCAATCCACCATGGCGTTCAGTTCTGCACGGGTTCCATCAGAGGAATGGCAGCAGGCCAGCTGACGGAGCAGACCCTGCTCCACGGGGATCAGATAGCCCCGAGGGGTGGCGGTGATCTGGTGGCCCTGCGCGCGCAGCAGGGCAATGTCCCCCACGATGACCTGGCGGCTGACAGAGAACTGCTGGGCCAGCACAGTGGCACTGAGGGGCTGTTTGGTCTGATGCAGGGCGGAGAGGATCTCCTGCCGACGCTGAGCAGATGTCATAACAGATACTCCTTACATTTTGGAATGGCGGTCCTTGTGCCGCTGGTGAAACCGGCATACCAGACGATAGAACAGCATGCCCGCCAGAGAAAGAACCAGTACGATCACAAACGTGAGGATGGCGAACTTATAATTGGCCAGGCCCAGGGCATTACCGCCGATAACAGAGGAAACTACGGCAGGAATTCGGCCCACAGAAGAAAGCAGCAGCCATTTGCCCCAGGATATGTCGGTCAGGCCAGCAAAATAGCATAACAGATCCTTGGGCGTGCCGGGGATAATAAAGATCAGCCAGAACAACAAATCCCGCCGGGGAGAGTTTTGGAGGAAGCGAAGATTTTGGAGCTTTTCCAGAGGAAAAAAGATCTCCACCAAAGGCTGACCGAAACGGCGCACCACCGCAAAAACAAGGATACTGCCCAAAAACAAACCCAGCAGGCAAAGGAAGGAACCCTCCCAGATGCCAAAAGCATAGCCGCCGCTGATCTCAATGGGTTCGCCGGGGATGACGGCGATGACCACCTGTATCACACACATGCCGATGTATGCAAGCTTGCCTCCAATTCCATGCCGATCGATCCAAAGACGCATCTGCTCCGGGTCGCTGGCAAACTGCAGCATGGGCCGGCCAATAAACCAACAAAAGACGGCCACAAGCAGCAGGAAGAGGATTATACCGCAAATGGCGATCCGTTTTTTCTGTTTTGCTGTAAAACGATGTTCGCTCATACTACCTCTCATGGTTGGGATGTGAAAAGTATACCACAAACGGGAGGAAAATTCTATGAATTCCGTATAAATTTTTCCAAATTCAACGGAAAACCCGCCACAAAAGTGGCGGGTTTGAAGCATTGGAACTCAGCGGATGCCGGCGATGAAGCAGGTGGGATCTTTCTGCACCTGCTGGTGGGCCCAGGTCAGCATCTGCCCCACGCTGACAGCGGAGGTGATGACGCCGCACTCCCAGCGGTCGGCGGTGATGCTCTCCAGCCAGGCATCGGGGCAGGAGGTGCGCACATAGTAGGGATGGGCCACCGCATCCCCGTCCAAAGCAGTGGGGGCCATAGCTTCGGTGTAGAAGTTACGCTGACCGTCCAGGATATCCAGACAGTCCTGCACCACATTGTAGGCGGTGGGATAGCGGCCGGCGCCCTGACCGAAATAGCTCTGACGGCCGGTCCACTGACCGCTGTAGCTGATGAGATTGAAGTTGGCGGGCACGGCGGCCTCCAGTTCATGGCTGTCCACCAGCGTGGGCTCGATGAAGGCGCAGACGCCTTCGCCGCAGCGCTGGGCGGTGGCGATCAGCTTGCAGACGAAACCGTGGGACTGGAAGGCGGCAATATCCCCGTCGGTGACGGTGCGGATGCCGAACATAGGGATCTCCTCCTCTGCCAGCAGGGCGTCGAAGGCCACGTTGGCGGAGATGGTCAGCTTGCGGCGGATGTCATCACCGTCGATGTCGGCGCTGGGATCTGCCTCGGCATAGCCCAACTCCTGCGCCTGCTTCAAAATGGCGGGGAAGGACACGGGGGCAGCGTGCATGGCATCCATAATGAAATTGGAGGTGCCGTTCATGATGCCGCCCAGCTCCATCACCTGATCCAGGCGCTTGCAGCGCTCCAGATTCACCAGCCAGGGGATGCCGCCGCCCACTGCGGCGGTGCAGCGCAGGGCCACGCCCTGCTCCTTGGCCAGCGCAATGAACTCGGGATAGTAGGCGCTGATGACCGCCTTGTTGGCGGTGACCACATGCTTGCCGGCCTTCAGGGCGGCGCAAATATACTCATAGGCGGGATGCAGGCCGCCCATCACCTCCACCACCGTATCGATGGTGGGATCGGCGAGAATGTCCTGCACCTGTTCGGTGGCCAGTGCACCCAGTTCCGGTTTGGGACTGCGCACCAATACGCGGGAGACGGTCACATCTTCCCGATTCAAAGCAAAGTCGTAGACGCCGCGGCCCACAACGCCGAAGCCCAACAGACCAATGTTCATAGCAGTGTTCCTCCGTGTGATTCAAATTGGAAATATTGTACTGGATTTGACGGGGGGTGTCAAGAAAAGCCACGGTGGCGAACCACCGTGGCAGAAGGTTTATTCGGACTTGTTGTTGATCTTGCCCAGATAGCGGTAGATGCTGGCCTCGGAGCTGTGCAATTCCTTGGCCACATAGCTGACGCTGCCCTTCAGCAGGAATACACCCTTGCGGTTGAGCAGCTCCATGATCTCCAGCTTCTCGTTCTGCGTCAGGCGATCCACCGGCACGGGATAGTTGGCCACCACAGAGGAGACGATGCTGGCGGTGGCACCGGCGATGGAGGAGGGATAATCCCGGTCCGGCTCGTCCAGAACCAGATCGTCGCTGCCGGTGATGAGGTTGATGCCGCTGGGGATGCCGGGAGTCAGCACGCCGCCGCACAGATCCATCACCCGGGCGGACAGCTCCTCGTAGCGGCTGCTGTCGAAGTTGATGCACAAAAGGCCCACCAGCTGCTGGCGGCTGTCCTTAATGAAGAGGGTGTTGCAGATCAGCTTCTTGCCGTTGACGGCGGTGGACTCAAAGCGCAGCACATAGTCCTGGGTCTCATAGAGGCGGGCGGCGATGAATTCCACGGTCTTGTTGCTGAGAGGGGAGCCCAGATGACGGTTGGTCAGCTCACCGTTGGCAATGGCGATGATCTCATTGGAGTGGCTGCTCAGTTCGTGGAGGGCCACCTCATAGTCCTGACCCAGAATGCCACCCAGGAAATCTACCATCAGCATATAATGCCGTCTCAGTTCCTTATCCATATGTTCCTCCTTTGTCCCTGCCGGAGACAGGGGCGTCTTTGTGATCGCTCAGGCGGTGACAGGGTTCTGCACGGCTTGGATGACCGGTATCCGAGATGGCCTCACAGGGGCAAAATCCCACACATACAAATAGTATACCAAAAAGAGACAGGAATTTCCAGTCCTTTTTGTGCTTTTCTATAAAAGATGTGGTTTTATCAAAAAGCAGGGGCCTCCGAAGAGACCCCTGCGGGAAAGATATCTTAGAATTCGGCGTTGCCCACGGTACGGGGATGCAGCTCCACATCGCGGATGTTGCTGACACCCGTCAGGTACATCACCATGCGCTCGAAGCCCAGACCGAAACCGGCATGGCGGCAGGAACCGTAGCGGCGCAGATCGCAGTACCACCAGTAATCCTCCGGATTCATGCCCAGCTCCTTGATGCGGGACTCCAGCACCTCCAGACGCTCCTCGCGCTGGCTGCCGCCGATGATCTCGCCGATGCCGGGAACCAGGCAGTCGGCTGCGGCGACGGTCTTGCCGTCATCATTGAGGCGCATGTAGAAGGCCTTGATCTCCTTGGGATAGTCGGTGACAAAGACGGGACGCTGGAAGACCTGCTCGGTGAGGAAGCGCTCATGTTCGGTCTGCAGGTCCACACCCCACTCCACGGGGAAGTCGAAGTTGGCGTTGTTCTTCTTCAGCTCCTCCACGGCATCGGTATAGGTGATGCGGCCGAAGTCAGAGTTGACCACATGGGTCAGACGGTCGATGAGGCCCTTGTCCACAAAGCTGTTGAAGAAGGCCAGCTCATCGGGGCAGCGCTCCATCACCCGGCGGATGATGTGCTTCACCATGCCCTCCATCACTTCCAGATCGCCATCCAGATCGCAGAAGGCCATCTCGGGCTCGATCATCCAGAACTCAGCGGCGTGGCGCTGGGTGTTGGAGTTCTCGGCGCGGAAGGTGGGACCGAAGGTATAGACATCGCCAAAGGCCATGGCGAAGTTCTCGGCATTCAGCTGGCCGGAGACGGTCAGGCTGGTCTCCTTACCGAAGAAGTCCTTGGAGTAGTCCACAGAGCCGTCCTCCAGACGGGGCAGATTCTCCAGATCCAGCGTGGTGACACGGAACATCTCGCCGGCGCCCTCACAGTCGGAACCGGTGATGATGGGGGTGTTGGCATAGACGAAGCCGCGGTTCTGGAAGAACTCGTGCACGGCGTAGGCGGCCACGCTGCGGACGCGGAAGGTGGCGGAGAACAGGTTGGTGCGGGGACGCAGATGCTGGATGGTGCGCAGGAACTCCACACTGTGGCGCTTTTTCTGCAGGGGATAATCGGGGGTGGACTTGCCCTCCACCTCGATGGACTCGGCCTTCAGCTCCAGAGGCTGCTTGGCCTCGGGGGTCAGCACGATGGTGCCGCGGACGATCAGAGCGGCGCCCACATTCTGAGCGGCGATCTCCTTGTAGTTACCCAACTCCTCGGCGGACATGACCACCTGCAGGTTCTTGAAGCAGGAGCCGTCATTGAGCTCGATGAAGCCGAAGGTCTTCATATCACGGATGGTGCGTGCCCAGCCGCACACCACCACCTGCTTGCCGCCCAGGGTCTCCTGATCGGCAAAAATGGCTGCAATTCTCATTCGTTCCATATACATTCACCTTTTCTGTGCAAATTTTTCCATAGTGCCTTATATTATAGACCCAAACGGGATATTTTACAAGACCGATTTCTGTGGATTTCGTTGACTTCTCCCGACCCGGTCAGTACAATGGGAGCAGCGAAAAAACGGGAGGGATTTCCGATGAGAGAACTGCTGGCAGAGGGCGGCCTGCTGACCGTCTGGCTGATTTTTTGGAACGTTGCAGCATTTGTGCTGTATGGATATGATAAGATGCAGGCCAAACGGGATCGCCGCCGCATACCGGAGAAGACATTATTTCTGGTGGCACTGGTGGGCGGCAGTGCCGGTGCGCTGGCCGGCATGTATCAGTTCCGCCACAAGACCCGCCACTGGCAGTTCCGTCTGGGTCTGCCGGCTATTCTGGTGTGCCATCTGGTGCTGGCCGGCTGGCTGCTGGGTCTGTTTTAAGGAGGGTCGGTTATGGTGATTCGAAAAGCACGGGAGCAGGACATCCCGGCGGTGGCCGCCATCTATGAGGCCATCCACGATGCCGAGGAGGCGGGAAAAACCACCATCGGTTGGATGCGGGGCACCTATCCCACGGAGACCACGGCCCGCCATGCCCTGAAACTGGGGACCCTGTATGTGCTGGAGGAGGATGGCCGCATTATGGCTGCTGCCAAGATCGATCAGGAGCAGGTGGAGGAGTATGCCGACTGCAGCAGCTGGCAGTACCCGGCGCAGGACCATCAGGTGCTGGTGCTGCACACCCTGGTGGTGGATCCGGCGGCCGGCGGCAGAGGGTACGGCTCTGCCATGGTGGCCTTCTACGAGCAGCAGGCCAGAGAGCGTGGCTGCCCCTTCCTGCGGCTGGATACCAACTGCCGCAACGCCAATGCCCGGGCCCTGTACCGAAAGCTGGGCTACCGGGAGGTAGGGGTCGTCCCCTGCGTGTTCAACGGCATCTCCGGTGTGCAGCTGGTGTGTATTGAGAAGAAAGTGTAATCAGGAAAAAGAGAGATCCCCTCTTCTGCCGGGCAGAGGAGGGGATCGTTTTTTGTGTCAGTCCACAGACTTCATGGATTCCACCATGCTGATCCGCTTGAGGGAGAAATGCATGGCGAAGTTTACCAGGAAAGAGAAGAAGCAGGAGAGGATAGCGGCCATCACATAGCTGGGGAAGTGGATGGTCCGGCCGAACATCACGGTGTTGACCTCGGCGGTGCTGACCACGAACCGGGTGAGGGCGGTGCCCAGCAGCAGGCCGATGGCGGTGCCCATCAGGGTTAGGACGATGTTTTCCCGGTAGATATAGGCGGTGACCTCGCCATCATAGAAGCCCAGCACCTTCAGAGAGGCGATCTCCCGGATGCGCTCGGTGATGTTCACATTGGACAGGTTGTAGAGCACCACGAAGGCCAGCAGGGCAGCCGACACGATCAGCACACCCACCACATACCCCATGTTGTCAATGACGGTGCGGAACTGCTCCAGCATATCCTCACTGGAGGAGATCATCTGCACCAGTTCCTCCGCCAGCAGGCGGGAGGCCATGGTGTGGGTGGAGACGCCCTCCCGCAGATTCATGATGACGGAGTTGTATTCCGGCGCCTTTTGGAAAATCTGCTCATAGTAGGGGGCGGAGAGATAGACGAAGTGGAAGGCATAGTTCTCGCTGACGCCCACCACATCCAGCGTGTAGCGGCGGCCGTCGCCATCCTGCAGGATCATCTGATCTCCTGCGGCGATGCCCAGAATCTTGCCCAGCTTCTCCGTGATGACCACACCGGACTCCGGGGCAGCCACCTGCTCATGGGTGACCCGGTCCTGCAGGCTGATATAGTCATCCAGCCGGTCCTGATGCTGGGACACCACCAGATTGATCTCGTGGGTCTGGCTGCCGTCCACTGCGTTCATGGTGGTGCGGTACTGGCTCATCCAGTCGGCTACATCGTGGGAGGTGTGCAGGTAAGCGGCAAGATCCTCCCGCTGCTGGGGGTCATCCCCGGCGTAGCCTGCCACCATATCATAGTGAAATACCTGCTGGAACTGCAGATCCACCACATCCTGAATGGCATCGTTGACACCGAACCCCGTCAGTACCAGGGCGGCGGAGCCGGCGATGCCGGCCAGCGTCATCAGCACCCGCTTGCGGTAGCGGAACAGGTTGCGGGCCGTGACCTTATAGCTGAAGGACAACCGGCTCCACAGGGGCTTGATATATTCCAGCGGGACACGCTTACCGGCAGGCGGCGCCTTGGGCCGCATGATGGAGGAGGGGGTCTCCCGCAGGACGCTGCGGCACACGGACTCGGTGACAAGCGTCACGCAGAGCAGAGCCACCACACCGCAGATGAGGCCCACGTCCCAGTGGAAGGGAGACACCACAGGCGGCAGGTCGTAGATGATGCAGTAGGCATTGATGATGACGGCGGGGAACAGCTGGAAACCCACCAGCAAACCGAATACGGTGCCCAGCACCGTGGCGCTGAGGGAGTACAGATGGAACTTGGCAGCGATCTGCCGGACCGAGTAACCCAGCGCCTTATAGACACCGATCTCGGTGCGATGCTCCTCCACCATGCGGGCCATGGTGGTCAGACACACCAGTGCGGCCACAGCCAAGAAAAAGATGGGGAACACGGCGGCGATGTTGTCGATGCGCTGGGCATCCTCACCGAAGGCGGAGAATCCCGGTGCGGCCTCGCCCCGGTCATAGATATACCACTGGGCCGGTTCCAGCTCGGCCAGCATCTCCCGCAGATCGGGAAGCTTTGCCTCGGCCTTGGCCAGCTCCGCTTCGCCCTCGGCGATCTCAGCCAGGGCATCGGCCTCCTGGGCATCGAACTCCGCCTGGCCCTCGGTCAGATCCTTCTCTGCCTGGGCCAGATCCTTCTCCGCCTGCTTCAGCTGGCGGTCAAACTCCGCCAGCTGCACGGCGGCATCGGCCAGCTCCTCCCTGCCGTTTTCATACTCGCGGCGGGCATCGGAGGCCTGATCCTGAACGGTGGAATAGTAGCTATCCAGCCCGGCACGGGTACGGGCCACCGTTTGCGGGGTGACCCGGCCGTTTTCATCGTAGAGCAGCTCGCCCAGCGGATAGGTGTTGCCCTCCAGATCGGTCATGTTGTTGAGGGGGCCCCGCAGAGAGGCGGCGGAGGACTGCAGGGCAGCCTGTCCCGTCAGGGTGGAGGCATTCATGTCCTCCATCAGGCGCAGAGCCCGGGAGGTGGACCGGTAGGCATCCCCGATGACGGTGACCTGATGGTCCATCAGATCCAGCAGGGGAGCGGATTGCTCCAACTGCTCCTGCCCGTCCAGATACTCCTGATAGGATTTCTCGTAGAGGGCCTTGTTGTCGGCCAGCTGCTTTTTGCCGCTGGCCAGTTTTTCTTTTCCGTCGGCCAGTTCCTGCCGGGCATCGGCCAGCTTCTGCTTGCCGTCCGTCAGTTCCTGCCGGGCATCGGCGATCTTCTCCTCCGCCTCGGTCAGCTGGTCGCCCAGATACTCCTGCATCTCCTCCAGCCGACCCTGTGCCCGCTGGGTCTCCAGCTGCTCCAGCAGGGTGCGCAGAGGCTCCACCGAGGGCAGATAGTTCTCATCATAGCAGGTGTAGATCTGAGAGGGACCATAGGTAATATCCAGCTGGGTGTAGAAGGGAGCGGTAAAATTCTCCCCGGCGATATACAGATAGGCATCCAGAGAGCCGTCTCCCTCCGGCGTGGCGCCGCGGAGGGTCATATCAATGTAGGCGGGGGAATTGACAAAGCCCACGATGCGGAATTCCGTCCGCTCCAGAGAGTCGGCAAGGTCGTCTGATTCGGCGGCAGCCGTCAGCTGGACGGTGGAACCCACCGAGTATCCCAGCATGTCCCGCAGGTTCTGATCGGCAATGCACTCGTCGGGTGCGGTGGGGAGCCGCCCCTCCAGAATACGGAGACGGTTGATATAGTCAGCATTGTTGTCGGTGGGGTCCTTGGGCAGGGAGAAGACGCGGGCCATGAAGTTTTCTCGGCCCACACCCAGACAATCCACATACTTGACACCCTGCACCCCGGTGACGCCCTCCAGTCGACGGATCAGATCCACATCTGTGTCGGAAAAGCCCAGGGTGGAGAGTACCTGCATATCCATGGCATTGAAGTCCACATAGTACTTGTCCGCCGTCAGACGCATATCCGTTCCGGAGGCCCGGACGCCGGCGAAGAAGCCTACACCCAGAGCGATGATGGCCAGAATGGACAAAAAGCGGGGCAGGGAGCGCCGGATGCTGCGTATGGTGTCAGTCAATAAAGCTCGTGACAAGCTCAGCGCTCCTTTCTTACCATTCAATGGTGGCCACATCCACCGGGTTGGGATGGAATTCGTTGGAGGCCACCTTGCTGTTGCGGATGGTGATGACCCGGTCAGCCATGGGGGTAATGGCGGAGTTGTGGGTGACCACGATCACCGTCATGCCGTCCTTGCGGCAGGCGCTCTGCAGCAGGGCGAGAATCTGCTTGCCGGTCTGATAGTCCAGCGCGCCGGTGGGCTCATCGCACAGCAGCAGCTTGGGCCGCTTGGCAAGAGCACGGGCAATGGAGACCCGCTGCTGCTCGCCGCCGGAGAGCTGGGCAGGGAAGTTGTTGAGTCGGTGCCCCAGACCCACGGCCTCCAGCGCCTCCTGTGCCGGCATGGGATCGGCGCAGATCTGCGCGGCCAGCTCCACATTTTCCAGCGCCGTCAGATTTTGCACCAAATTATAAAACTGGAACACGAAGCCCACATCGTGGCGGCGGTAACCAATCAGCTCCCGGGGGGTGAGCTGGGCAATGTCCCGGCCATCCACCAGAATCTGACCCTCGTCGCAGGTGTCCATGCCGCCCAGCATGTTCAACACCGTGGTCTTGCCGGCACCGGAGGGGCCCACGACCACCACAAACTCGCCCTGTTCCATATGAAAATTGATGCCGTTGGCGGCGGTGGTGACCACCTCGCCGGTCTGATAGCGCTTATACAGATCGATCAGTTCCACATATGCCATGGTGCAGGCCTCCGTTTTCCTTAGGGTACTTAGAAATTGCGGCTTATATTATACTGATTTTTGCCGCATTTGGCAACGGAAGAGGGGAAAGAAAGTGCCAATTTACAGAAACTTTACGGTTTTATGGCAGTTGTCAGCAAAACAACCAGCCGCCCATGGCTGGGCGGCTGGTTGTTTTGCGGCAGGAGTATTTCAGGCGGCATCCTCCTGTGCCGGGAACTGGCGGCCGGTGTGGTCGATGGTGTAGTTCTCCCAGTGGATCAGCTGACTGATGGGGACGATGGTGTAGCCCTCCCGGATCAGCTGCTCCAGAATTCCCGGCAGGGCCTCCGGGGTGTGGAGGGCGGCATTGTGAAACAGGACGATGCTGCCGGGTTCCACCTTTCCGCAGACCCGCTTGGTGATGGCCGCCGCGTCCAGATCCTTCCAGTCCAGGCTGTCAGTGTCCCACTGGACCGGTTCCATCCCCAGGGAGCGGATGGCGGAGATCACATGGTCGTCATACTCCCCGTAGGGGCAGCGCAGTAGGGTGGGGGTGACACCGGTGATGGCGGCGATCTTTTCGTTGCAGGCGGTAACATCCTCCATGATCTGCTGGGCGGTGAGACTGTTGTAGTGATCGTGGTGGTTGGAATGGTTCATTACCTCGTGGCCTGCATCGTGGAGAGCCTTTACAGATTGGGGATATTTGTCGACCCAATCGCCCACCACGAAGAAGGTGGTCTTGATGTTGTAGCGGGCAAGAATGTCGATGAGCAGCTCCGTGTCCTCGTTGCCCCATGCGGCATCGAAGGAGATGGCGCAGAGCTTTCCCGGCCGCTCCACCGAATAGATGGGCAGCTGCCGCTGGGCTGCCGCCGCACGGACAGCGGCGGGGTAGTTGACGGCATAGAAGATGCCGGCTGTGAGCAGCAGACCGGCCAGCAGCATAACGGAGCTGCGCCGCAGAAGAAGGATTTTCACAGAACCTTTTGCCATGGTGATCCCGTCCTTTCTGAGAACACCCTATGCGGCAGGGGCGGAGAATAGAAGAAAAACCGGAGAGATGCATGAGCATCTCTCCGGTTGGCATACTGTATCAATAGGGGGCTCAGTCCGCCTGCTTGGTGCAGCGGTCGTACTCCACCTGAAGCACAGTGGAGACCGTGTGGCGGCCGTAGTCATCCAGCTGCGCATACTGGTCCAGCATCTTCTGGGTGTCCTCCGTCAGATAAGCGGAGGCGTCCTCGGTGATGGACTGGATGCCCAGCGTCTTGCAGATCTTCAGGACGGTATCGAAAGAGGAACCACCGATGCCGCTGTGCAACGCGCTGTTGATGGTGGACAGAGGAATGTCCACGGCGAATGCAAACTGGCGGACACTCTTGTACTGGCGGTCAATCTCTGTACGAACGATTTTGGTCAAGTTATCCATTGTAAACCCCTCTTTACAAAAAATTCCAAAATTCGATAAACGCTTAACAATCTGGATTATAGCACAATCGCTATTTTGGAACAATAGGAAATTTATGAATTTTTTTAATTTTTTTCATTTAAAGAGAGAATAATGGGGGATTTTGCGTAAAGTTTTGCGCGGGATAACGAGAGGTCAAAAAGCACTTTTCAATCCTGTGGGACTGTGATAAAATACTTGGAAAAGAGGGGTATCATGCACAAGCGGGAACGGTACCACTGGCCACCTCCCGGCAGGATGCTGCGGGAACTGGTGCGGCGGTATTTTGCCCACCATGTGGGCCGTGACAGTGCGGCGCTGACCTACTATTTGCTCTTTGCTACCTTTCCGCTGCTGGTGTTTACCGGCGGCCTGCTGCACACACTGCAGCTGGACGGGGAGGCCCTGCTGGAGACATTGTCCCGGCTGGTGCCGGAGGCGGTGGCGCAGCTGGTGGGCAGCTATCTGTCCTATGCAGAGGGAAAGGCCGGCGGGCGTCTGCTGGGCTTCAGCTTGGTGTTTTCCGTTTGGTTTCCCATGCGGGCGGCCAGCTGCCTGATGCATGCCATCCGCAAGGCCTATGGGAGTCCGCCGCCCCGCCATGCGCTGGGGCAGCAGCTGCGCAATCTCATCTTCGCCATTTGGCTGATGGGGATGATTGGGGTGACGCTGCTGGGGATCACAGCGGGCCGCTGGATGCTGGAGGCTTTGGCAGAATGGATTACCATCCCGCCGCTGCTGCTGCGTCTGTGGGGCCCTGTGCGGTTTTTGATTCTGGGCGGGCTGATGTTTGCCATGCTGGTGCCGCTGTATCTGCTGGCCCGAGGATGCCGCTGTCCCATGGGGGAGATCCTGCCGGGGGCAATTGGATCCCTGCTGGTGTGGCTGCTGCTGAGTCTGGCCTTTTCCTACTATGTGGAGCATCTGGCCCGGTATACGGAGTTGTACGGATCCATCTCCGCTGTGGTGGTGGCGCTGCTGTGGCTGTATATGACCGCGGCGGTGCTGATCATGGGAGCGGAATTTAACGGAGCCCTTTTGCGGGGACGAGAACAATATGCCCGGCGGTGACGCCGGAGCAGAGAGGAACGCATATGAAGATCATCATTATTGGAAATGGTAAGGTGGGCTATGCCATCGCCAGCCAGCTGGCGGGCGAGCACCACGAGATCATGATGGTGGATGCCAAACGCAGCGCCCTAGAACGGGCGGACAGCGCTTTGGATGTGATGTGTGTGGAGGGCAACGGCGCCAGCATCCGTGTGCTGGTGGAGGCCGGTGCCCGGACGGCGGATCTGGTGATCGCCGTCACCAATGCGGACGAGACCAATCTGGTCTGCTGCCTGATCGCCAAGAAGTTGGGCGCCAAGCACACCATTGCCCGGGTCCGCAATCCGGAATATCGGCGGGATGCCGATCTGCTGAAGCGGGAGATCGGGTTGGATATGGTCATCAATCCGGATTTGGGTGCCGCCAAGGAGATTGCACGGATTCTGTCCTTCCCGGCGGCTTTCTCCGTGGAGCCTTTTGCCCGGGGCCGCATCGATATGATCGGCGTCCACCTGTCTGCGGAGGACAGTATTGTGGGCAAGCCCCTCAGTGAGGTGCATAAGGTGCGCCTGGCGGAGGTGCTGCTGTGCGCGGCGGAGCAGGATGGGGAGATCGTGATCCCCGACGGTAACTTTGTGCCCCGCGCCGGGGATAAAATCTACATGATCGGTACCCGCGAAGAACTGCAGAAGATGCTGCGCAAAATGGGCCACACCCAGCAGAAGGTGAAGGATGTGAGCATTCTGGGCGGCGGCCGAATCGCCATGTATCTGGCCTGGGAGCTGGATCGCAGCGGCATCGGCGTGCAGATCGTGGAGCGCAAGGCGGAAAAGTGTGAGGCTCTGGCCGCACAGTTGCCCCGCGCCATGATCATTCAGGGTGACGGCACGGATCAGGCCCTGATCCGGGATGAGGGCGTCTTTGAGTCGGATGCCTTTGTGGCACTGACAGACCGGGATGAGGACAATCTGCTGATGGCCCTCTCCGCCCAGCGGGCCGGTGTACCCAAGGTGCTGGCCAAAATGAGCCGCCCCAATTACATCGATCTGGTGCAGGATACCCGGATCGGCAGCATCATCAGCCCCAAGGATATCATTGCCGACCAGATCACCCGCTATGTGCGTGCTCTGGCCAATTCCGAGGGCAGCGCCGTGGAGACCCTGTACAAGATGCTGGGCGGCGAGATGGAAGCTTTGGAATTCACGGCCGGGCCCGGCAGCCGTGCGCTGCTGGATATCCCCCTGAAGGATCTGCCCCTGAAGAAGGGGATCCTGATCGGTGCCATCGCCCGGGGAGACAAGATCATGATCCCCGGAGGTCTCTCCACCATTCAGGAGGGGGACCATGTGGTGGTGGTCAGCAAGGCTATCGGCATCGATGATCTGACCGATGTGCTTGCCTGATGAGAAACTCTGTGCGTCCCGGCTATCACACCGGGGCGCACTTTTTTCTTTACGAAATGGAAAAAAGGGGATACTATAAAGGGAAAGAAGAATACCCGACAGGAGGATCCATCATGAGAAATATGGAAGAGAAGCTTCAGGAATATGCCCGTCTGTTAATTGAGGTGGGCCTGCAGGTACAAAAGGGACAGACAGTGGTCATCTCCTCCCCGGTGGAGTGCGCCCATTTTGCCCGCCTGTGTGCCGGCGCCGCCTACGACGTGGGCTGCCGGGAAGTGGTAATGAACTGGCATGACGATGCCCTGGGCCGGGAGAAGTTTCTCCGGGCTGACAGCGGCGTTTTTGATGAGGTGCCCCAGTGGCGCCGGCATTTCTACAATGACTATGCCAACAGCGGTGCCGCCTATCTGTCCATCGCGGCAGAGGATCCGGAACACCTGAAGGGAGTGGATCCGGATCGGCTGGTGCGCTCCCAGCGGGCAAGCGGTGAGGCGCTGAAGGATTTCTATCGCCAGCAGATGGCCGGTGGGTTCCCCTGGTGCATTGCCTCCATTCCCATCCCCAGCTGGGCCTGCCGGGTGTTTCCCGATGTGCCGGTGGAGGAGGCTATGGAGAAGCTGTGGGATGCCATCTTTGAGGCGGTGCGCATCAGCGGTGACGGCGAGAGCGTCCTGCGCTGGCAGGAGCACATGGATCGCCTGGCTCAGCGAAAGGCCAAGCTCAACGAACTGCATTTCAAATCCCTCCACTACACCAACAGTCTGGGCACGGACTTGACGGTTCAGCTGCCGGAGAAGCATATCTGGGAGGCTGGAAACGATGTGACCCGCAGCGGGCAGAGCTATATTGCCAACATGCCCACGGAGGAACTGTTTACCTCCCCGCTGCGCACCGGTGTCAACGGTGTGGTCTATGCTTCCATGCCTCTGGCCCACGACGGCAACATCATCGACGGATTCCATTTTGTGGTGCGGGAGGGCAAGATCGTAGAGGCCCATGCCCGGCAGGGAGAGGAGTTCCTGCAGGCTGCCATCACGGTGGACGAGGGCGCATCCTATTTCGGCGAGGTGGCGCTGGTGCCCTATGACAGCCCCATCTCCAATCAGAAGATCCTGTACTACAACACCCTCTTTGATGAGAATGCCGCCTGCCATATTGCCTTCGGTGAGGCATATCCCTGCCTGGAGGGCGGCCTGGAGATGGACAAGGAGCAGCTGAAGGCCCACGGACTCAATGATTCCATCACCCACGTGGACTTTATGATCGGCACCAAGGATCTGTCCATTGTGGGCACCACCTGGGACGGCAGGGAGATCCCCATCTTCACTGATGGCAATTTTGCCATCTGATTTTCAAGAATTGTAACAGAGCGGTGGCAAAAGCCTCCGCTCTGTTGGCGTAATCTGCATGAAACGGGAAGCGGCACCCTTTACTTTCGTGGTTTGTCGTGCTAAAATGAATTCACCAAAATACGATGACCGGCATCTGTCCGGAGAAGGGAGTGCGTCATGGCACGGCCAGCAAAAGCAAAGATTGCAAACCGGGAAATCCATGAGGGCCTCTATGAGGCCATCCTGCTGCTGAAGACAAAAGAGGAATGTATCAGCTTCTTTCAGGATCTGTGCACCATCTCGGAGCTGCGGGCAATGGAGCAGCGCTTTGAGGTGGCAAGCCTGTTGGATGAGGGCATGATCTACAGTGAAATTCTGGAGAAGACCGGCGCCTCCAGCGCCACCATCAGCCGGGTCAACCGCTCTTTGTGCTACGGCGCAGGCGGCTATGACATCGTGCTGCCCCGTGTAAAGGAGAAGCAGGATTCATGAGCGCTTACGGACAACTGGCCGGTGCCTATGACAGCCTGACGGAGGATGTGGCCTACGAAAAGCGGGCGGACTTTCTGGAGAAACTGTTTGCCCGCAGGAAACGCCCTGTCCACACAGTGCTGGATCTTGCCTGCGGCACCGGCACCATGACCTGGCTGCTGACCGGCCGGGGCTATGAGATGATCGGTGTGGACGGGTCGGAGGATATGCTGGCGGCCGCCATGGAAAAATCCGGTTCGGTGGAGGGGATCCCTCCGGTGTTTCTGCACCAGTCCATGCCGCGGCTGGATCTGTACGGCACGGTGGATGCTGCTATCTGCTGTTTGGACAGCTTGAATTATCTGACCGATCCCCGGGATGTGCAGCGTACCTTCCGGCGGCTGCACCTGTTTGTGGAGCCGGGCGGTCTGCTGGTGTTCGATGTCAATACACTGGAGAAATTCCGCGGTTTGGACGGACAGGTGTATCTGGATGAGACGGAGGATACCTACTGCGTCTGGCGCACGGAGTTCCGCCGGGATCTGTGCACCTACTGGGTGGATCTGTTTGAACTGGGGGAGGACGGCCTGTGGGAGCGCAGCTTTGAGCTGCACCGCCAGCGGGCCTACACCGTGGAGCAGCTGACCGGATGGCTGCAGGAGGCCGGCTTCGGCCAGATCCGGGTATATGGCGATGGCAAACTGCGCCCGCCCCGTCCGGGGGATCAGCGGGTGTATTTCTCCTGCGTGCGGGAATAAGTCTATTGTAATTTTGAGGATAACATCATTATGAGCGATCGTATTGTAAGAGCCATCACTTCCGATGGCATGGTGCAGGCTGCTGCCATCAGCAGCCGGGAATTGACGGAGCGGGCACGGCAGATCCATCAGACCCTGCCGGTGGCCACGGCGGCTTTGGGCCGTACGCTGGCCGGCGCCTCCATGATGGGCAATGCCCTGAAGGGACAGGGTGCCAGCCTGACGCTGCAGATCAAGGGCGGCGGCCCGCTGGGAACCATTCTGGCGGTGGCGGATCCCGACGGTAATGTGCGGGGCTATGTGACCGAGCCCCAGCTGGATCTGCCCCTGCGCCCCGATGGCAAGCTGGATGTGGGCGGCGCTGTAGGCGCGGAAGGATCCATGACCGTCATCAAGGACCTGCACATGAAGGAACCCTATGTGGGCACGGTGCAGCTGCTGGGCGGCGAGATCGCCGAGGATATTGCCGGGTACTTTGTGGAGTCCGAGCAGATCCCCACGGCCTGCGGTCTGGGCGTGCTCATTGAGCGGGATCAGAGTGTCCGGGCGGCCGGCGGCTATTTGATCCAGCTGATGCCCGGCGCCGGGGAGGATGTCATTACCCGGGTAGAGGGCGGCGTGCTGGCAGCCGGCAATGTGTCTGCCATTTTGGACAAGGATCCCGATCCGGAGCAGATGCTGCGCACGGTCCTGTCGGATTTTGAGGTGAAGATCCTGGAGAGCAATCCTGTGGAGTACCGGTGTTACTGCAGTCGGGATCGGGTGGAGCGCGCCCTGATCTCTCTGGGTGTGGAGGAACTGCAGCAAATTTTGCAGGAGCAGAGCAGCTGCCAGATGACCTGCCAGTTCTGCGATGCGGTCTATGAATTCTCCTCTCAGCAGCTGCAGCAGCTGATCGACGGATTGCAGGAAAAAATTTAAAAAAACGAAAATTTGTTATTGACATGGGGGAGCATCTTTAGTATAATTACCTTCGCCGTCAGTTCGGCGGCAAGGACGGGAGCATAGCTCAGCTGGTTAGAGCACCTGCCTTACAAGCAGGGGGTCACTGGTTCGAGTCCAGTTGTTCCCACCATGTTATGGCCAAGTAGTTCAGTTGGTTAGAACGCCAGCCTGTCACGCTGGAGGTCGAGGGTTCGAGCCCCTTCTTGGTCGCCATATGCCTCTGTAGCTCAGTTGGTAGAGCAGCGGACTGAAAATCCGCGTGTCGTTGGTTCAACTCCGACCGGAGGCACCATGGTGCTGAAATATCGGCGCCATATGCGGGCGTAGCTCATCTGGTAGAGCGCGACCTTGCCAAGGTCGAGGTAGCGAGTTCGAGCCTCGTCGCCCGCTCCAAAAATGTGAGAACCGGAGCGAAAGCTCCGTTTCTCATATATGGTGACATAGCCAAGTGGTAAGGCAAGGGTCTGCAAAACCCTCATTCCCCGGTTCAAATCCGGGTGTCACCTCCAGAAAAGAAAAGCACTGCGTATGCAGTGCTTTTTCTTTTTTACTTTTCGCTAAAAGCCCGCAAAGGATAACGGAATTTGCCCCGGAAGCCTATTGAAAAGCCGTTTGTTCTGTGCTACACTAGGGAGCGCTCCGGATCTGTGCCGGGGCCCCGGGATCGTCTGCCCAACGGATGTTGGACCCTTCCCCTGCATCAAGACCGGGACGCGTCCACTCTGACCTCCGCCCCCTCGTATGGAAAGAAGTGTGGTTACACATGAAAGAAATTCTGATCTGTCTGTCCTTTGCTTTGCTGTTGGGCCTGCTGATGACCCGTCTGGCCAAGATCGTCCGTCTCCCCGCGGTGACGGCCTATCTGGTGACGGGCCTGCTGCTGGGTCCCTTTTTTATTGGCGCGCTGCAGGTGCCGGGTCTGGGCTTTGGCTCGCTGGAGCAGGTGGAAGCCTTCGGGATTCTGACCCAAATGGCACTGGGCTTCATCGCCTTTGCCATCGGCAATGAGTTTCGTCTGGCCCAGCTGAAGACCATGGGCCGCACCGCCATTACGGTGGGCGTGCTGCAGGCGGTGGCCACCACGGTACTGGTGGACATCGCACTGATCGCGCTGCATCTGGTGTTCCCGCAGGCGCTGAGCCTGCCGGCTGCTATTACGCTGGGCGCCATCGCCTCCGCTACCGCACCGGCAGCCACCCTGATGGTGGTGAATCAGTACAAGGCGGAAGGTCCTCTCACCAGCCTGCTTCTGCTGGTGGTGGCCATTGACGACGTGGTGGGCCTGGTATTGTTCTCGGTGTCCTACGGTGTGGCCACGGCGCTGGAGCAGGGCCGGGTGGAAGTGATGGGCGTGGTGCTGGAGCCTCTGATTGAGGTGCTGCTGTCGCTGGCGCTGGGCGCTCTGAGCGGCGTGCTGCTGAATGTGGCGGAGCGGTATTTCCACTCCCGCAGCAAGCGCATGGCCATCTCCATCGCCTTTGTGATGCTGACAGTGGGCCTGTCCATGAGCAAGTTCACTGTGGGCGGCATCCACTGCGGATTCTCCCTGCTGCTGGTGTGCATGTCCATGGGCACGGTGTTCTGCAATATCTGCGAGACTTCCGAGGAGCTGATGGACCGGGTGGACCGCTGGACCACGCCGCTGAATGTGCTGTTTTTCGTCATCTCCGGTGCGGAACTGAATCTGAATGTGCTGAAAGATCCCATGGTGCTGCTGGTGGGTGCAGTCTATATCATCGCCCGCTCCGCCGGTAAGATCTCCGGTGCCTGGGGCAGCTGCACCATGACCCACTGCAGTGACCGCATCCGCAGGCATCTGGGCATCACCCTCCTGCCGCAGGCCGGTGTGGCCCTCGGTATGGCGGTGACGGCCGCCAATCTGCAGGACGGCGATATTGTGCGCAATGTGGTGCTGTTCTCCGTGCTGGTCTATGAACTGGTGGGTCCTGCCCTCACCAAGCGGGCACTGATGGCTGCCGGAGAAATCCGGATGGAGGGCCGTACCTCCGCCCGGCAGAAGAATGCGCCGCGCCCCATTTTCCATCTGCATAAATAAAAAGGAACACCTCCTTCGCTGTGGCGGCGAAGGAGGTGTTTTTGCGTGTGAGAAGGGTTTAAGCCGGGCAGAACGATGCGACCGGATAGAGATCATACATATGAGTGCTTTTTGCGCAACTGTTCTACAATCAGACGGACGGCCTGTTCATCCTCATCGTTCAAACCGGATATGTCGATGGTGCGCTCGCTTTCGATTCCCAGCAGATAGTCGCTGGTAACATGAAAAACGGCGGCCAGCTTTATCAGTACCTCCGGAGAAGGTGCCCGTTCCCGCAATTCATAGAAGGAAACGACAGATTTGGTGACACCAATCTGTTCTGCCAGCTGTTTCTGCGTCAGGCCTGCCTGAATCCGCAGTGTTTTCAATTTTGTGCCGAAATCAAATTCCACGAAAATTCACCTCATTTGTCACTTGACACTTGAGTTTACAGGAAATGAATATTATAATGGTGGAATAGAATACGAAAATAGTGTTCTAAAGGAGAGGCAATGAGAACGGAAACACAATTTCCGGTTCATTTCGCTCCAAATGGTTAGGGAGGAAAATATATGCGTACTTTGAAAGCAAAAGGGATCTCTGTGATCCTGGTGCTGATGATGGTACTGTCTCTGCTTCCGGTGGCAGCCTTTGCAGAGAACGCCTCAGTCAGCCCCGAATTCCAGACCATCCTCAATGAGGAGGGGAAACTGGAGGTCAAACATTTTAAACCCGCCAGTGATGAGGAGGCTATGCTGCTGGAGCAGAATCTGTATTTCACCTATGGCTTTGAGGACAGTAACTTCGAGCCTGTGGAGCGCGACCATTACTTTATGGTCAGCGATTATGATGATTCCGGCGCCGTGCCTACGGCGCGGGTTGCCCGGATCAATGAGAATTGGGAGGAACTGGAGAGTCACACGGTGGAGCTGGTGTTCGTCTATGATGAGGGCATCAAGGCTCAGGTGGATCAGATCATCCAGGGTCTACCCAACGGAGAGGAAACTGCTCCCGGCGTATATGATCGCTACTACTATGCCGTAACGGATCTGGCCATGTTCAACTACTGGCTCAACGGCGGCGATGTGGACGATCTGCTGTTCTACTCCGAGGAATTCAAGAACTATATCGACTACAAGAATTTCTCTGTCTATATCGGTATGGGTACGGATGCCCCCTTCTATACGGATGTGGCCGGCCACGGCACGTTTATGTATGACGATACAGCCTACGGTGTTAAGGACCTTGGCGCCAGAATGGACCACATCCTGTATGTGGCCGACGGCGCTGCCGATCTGAAGGCTGCCGCTCAGGCCCGTCTGGATGCCTATCTGGGCGAGGGTGTTGTGACCGTGGTCGATGCCACCGCCGGTGAGGCGGCTATGTATGCCAACTATATTAGCCGCTACCGGGATGATAAGACCTTTGAGGAATTTGTGGCACTGTGCGGCGCTGTGGACGGCGTCATCACCGATGATGTGGTGGTGGAGAGCGACTACAGAGCGCAGTATAGCTACGAAGTTGCTGAGGCCGGTGTATCCGACAGCTATGATGACTGGAAGGTCAGCTATATGAATATGGTGACCGGCTGGGGCGGATCGCTGCCCACCGCCGAGGGCCTGATTGATATGCCCGGTCTGACCACCGCCAGCCCCTGCTTCAAGGCAGAGGTGAACGGCCAGATCCGCTACTTCCAGGTGAAGGCTGACAGCAGCAAGATGGTCACCCCCGCCTATCAGAATGTGGACGTGGGCACTGAGATCGCCGTCTCCACCGAGGAGACCTCCGTACCTCTGGATACCATGCTGCAGGTGGAGCAGCTGACCGAGGGCACCGAGTATGACGAGATCATGTCCGTGCTGGATGTGGAGGAGAGCGTCACTTATGACATCAAGCTGCACTCCGCCTCCAAGAACCAGTATGTGACCCAGCTGCCCAGCGGCAAGTTCCTGGTGAAGATCCCCGTGCCTGCCGAGCTGGAGGGCAAGGACCTGATCGTGTACTACGTGAACGCCAATGGCGAAGCTGACCCCTACGATGTTACCCCCGAGGACGGCTATGCTGTGTTTGAGACCGATCACTTCTCCATCTACACCCTGGCCGACAAGAGCACCGAGAGTGGTGCCGGTGACATCACCCACGACACCGAGGCCGACAAGAATGTGGGCAGTGCTACCCTGACCGAGGATGCCAATTTGGGCGACAAGGTGCTGACCGAGGCCGAGAAGGCACAGGTGGCACAGGGTAAGGATGTCAGCGTGTGGCTGGAAGTGGAAGAGGCACAGCCCTCTGCAGAGGATGCCGCGCTGGTGGAAGCCAAGCTGGGCGACTATGAGCTGGGTATGCATCTGGATGTGACCCTGTGGAAGCAGCTGGAGGGTGAGACGGAGCAGAAGGTCACCGAGACCGCGGGCAAGGTGAGCATCACCTTCACCGTGCCGGAGAAGCTGCTGAACAAGGATTCCTCCAAGGTCAGAAGCTACAAGGTGATCCGCATCCACGATGGGGCTGCCGAGCTGCTGGATGCCAAGTTCGACACCACCAAGAACACCGTCACCTTTGAGACGGATCGTTTCTCCACCTACGCGCTGGTGTATCAGGATGCTGCCAAGGGCGGCTCCCCCGATACCGGTGATGCCGGCATTGCCCTGTATGTGGGTATGAGCGTTCTGTCCGCCATGGGCGCCGCCGCTCTGGTGCTGAATCAGAAGAAGCGCGCATAAGAAGCCGATTGAACAGGACCCCGGAGCACTGCTCCGGGGTCCTGTTTTGTCTGTGGGGAGAGGAATCGTTCACAAATTGTTAAAATATTCATTGCGCCGGGCAGGGGGGATATGGTAGAATTTTGTCACGGACACACTGTGCCGCAACAAAATATTACGGGAGACGATCCATGAAGATTAAAGTTCGCAACAAGACCTATGATCAGGTGATGGCGCTGCCCCGTCCTCCGCACAAAGCACCCAGAAAACCCATGCTGCTGTTCCGGCTGCTGCTGTGGGCGTTGTCCCTGCCGTCTGTGCTGCTGTGCCGGGTGAAGTTCCGCCGGCACGGTATGGAGCAGCTGGGCAAGGAGCCCTGCATGATTTTGATGAACCACTCCTGTTTTCTGGATCTGAAGATGGCTTCGGTGCTGTTCTCCGATCGACCCTTCCAGATCGTCTGCACCTCCGACGGCTTTGTGGGTAAGGCATGGCTGATGCGCCTGCTGGGCTGCATCCCCACCCAGAAGTTCGTGTCGGATCTGGCACTGGTGCGGGATATTCGCCACGCCCTGCAGGAGAATCGCTGCTCCGTGCTGATGTATCCGGAGGCCAGCTACAGCTTCGACGGCACGGCCACCCCGCTGCCGGAGAGCGTAGGCAAGATGCTGAAGATGCTGCGTGTGCCGCTGGTGACGGTGATCACCCATGGCGCCTTTTCCCACGATCCCCTCTACAACGGTCTGCAGCTGCGGAAGGTGGATGTCAGCGCCGATGTGACCTATCTTCTGACCCCGGAGCAGATCAAATCCATGTCTGTGGAGGAGATCAACGAGAAGCTGCGGGAGGTGTTCTCCTTCGACAACTTCGCCTGGCAGCAGGAGAATCGGATCTGCATCGACGAGCCTTTCCGGGCCGATGGACTGGAGCGCGTGCTCTACAAGTGCCCCCACTGCGGTGCCGAGGGTGTAACGGTGGGCAAAGGCGTGGAACTGCGCTGCGGCAGCTGCGGGCAGGTCTATGTGCTGGATGAGTATGGCAAGCTGCAGGCAGAGAACGGGAAGTTTGACCATGTACCCCACTGGTACAGCTGGGAGCGGGAATGTGTCCGCAAGGAACTGGAGGCGGGCACCTATCGGATGGAGGCACAGGTGGAGATCTGCGCGGTGGTGGATTACAAGGCTGTGTACCGCGTGGGTGAGGGTGTGCTGGTCCACGATGCGGAGGGCTTCCATCTGACCGGCTGTGACGGAAAGCTGGACTATCACCAGTCCCCCATGTCCTCCTATGGCCTGTATGCCGACTACTTCTGGTACGAACTGGGCGACATGGTCTGCATCGGTGACAAGGACTGCCTGTACTACTGTTTTCCCAGGGAGGGCGGCGACCCGGTAGCCAAGACCCGTCTGGCGGCGGAGGAACTGTACCGCCTGAAAAAGCAGCAGACCGAAAAGGTCAAAGCATAATCGTTTTATCGGAATCCCGCTGCGGCATGGGCCGCGGCGGGATTTTTGCTGCACCGGGGCAGGCGGGGCTGCATAGGATGGTGGGAAAACCATGCAGAAAGGAAGGATGCGGTATGGCGCAGTGGGAGAGCCGGCAGCAGCTGGCGGATTTTTTTCGGGAACATCCCGGTCAGGGACGATTGCGGGTGCAGATCTCCACAGGGCGGGGGAGCTTTCCTGTGGGAGGTGTGCGGGTGGAGGTGACCCGGGACCTGAACGGCGGACGGCAGGTGTTCTACCGGGCGGACAGTGACCGTTCCGGTATTGTCACGGGCATCACCCTGCCGGCGCTGGCCGGCAGCGACCGGGCGGGCGGAACGGAGTATCAGGTGTGGGTGGAGCACCCCACCTACCTGCCGGTGACAGGGCGGGAGGTGCAGGTCTATCCCGGTGTGGAGACGGTGCTGCCGGTGGACCTGCAGCCCCGTACGGAATAGGAAGGGGGTGTGTGCGATGCCATATCCGGTGATTCCGGAGCAGATCACGGTTCATCTGGGCGCACCCTCCCAGTCGGCGCCCAATGTGACGCTGCCTTTTGCCGATTACATCAAAAATGTGGCCTCCAGCGAGATCTATCCCACCTGGCCGGAGAGCGCCATCCGGGCCAACATTCTGGCTCAGATATCCTACGCCCTCAATCGGGTCTATACAGAGCACTACCCGGCCCGGGGCTACGACTTTGATGTGACCAACACCACCCAGTACGATCAGGCTTTCGTGGAGGGGCGGGAGATCTTTGAGAACATCAGCCGCATTGTGGACGACATTTTCAATGACTACATTGTTCGGCAGGGCAGCATCGAACCCCTCTTCGCCCAGTTCTGCGACGGACGGCAGAGTACCTGTGAGGGCTTGTCCCAGTGGGGGACGGTGGATCTGGCGGAGGAGGGCTACACGCCCTATCAGATCCTGCAGTACTACTACGGCGGAGACATCAACATCGTCTTCAATGCACCGGTGGGAGGCGGTGTCCCCTCCTATCCCGGGCGGCCCCTGTCCCGTGGCAGTGTCGGGGAGGACGTGCGGACCCTGCAGCGGCAGCTGAACCGCATCGGAAAAAACTATCCGGCCATTGGACAGATCCCGGAGGTGAACGGGATTTTTGACCGCACCACCGAGGAGGCGGTGCGGGTCTTTCAGCAGGTGTTCAATCTGGCAGTGGACGGTGTGGTGGGAAAGGCTACCTGGTATCAGATCAAGCGGATCTACCAGGGGGTGAAGCGTCTGTCGGAACTGACCAGTGAGGGACTGACCATCGCAGAGGCTCAACGGCAGTATCCCCGCCTTCTACAGTTCGGTGACAGCGGAACCGGTGTGCGGACGGTGCGGTACTATCTGGCTTTTCTGGGATTTTTCCTGCCCCAACTGCCCCAGTTGGAGGTGACGGATCAATTCGATCAGCAGATGCTGGATGCGGTCTATGCCTTTCAAAATTATGCGGGGATCACTCCGGATGGCCTGGTGGGACGGGATACCTGGAACCGGCTGCAGGAGACCTATCGGCAGGTGCTGGACCAGCTGCCGGCGGAATACCGGGAATTTGCCGGGGAACTCTATCCCGGTCGGTTCGTGGTGCTGGGGGACAGCGGGGAGCAGGTGCGGCTGCTGCAGAGTCGGCTCAATGCCATTGCCCGGCAGGAGGGATGGCCCACGGTGGAGGAGGACGGCGTCTTTGGCCCGGCCACGCAGGGGGCGGTGCGTCAGCTGCAGCGGCAGCTGGGGCAGGATGCCACCGGCGTGGTGGGTCCCCTGCTGTGGTCGCAGATCATGACCATGGGGGCAGGGTATTGACCCACATAAAAACACCCGGGCAAACGGTTGGTTTGCCCGGGTGTGCGGTTTTGGGAGGGATCAGCGGCCGTGATGGCGCTTCCAGGTGGAGGGGGCCAGTGTCAGCAGCAGGGGGTATATTTCCAAACGGCCCAGCAGCATAGCGAAGGACAGCAGGAGCTTGGCCTGCGGGGAGTAGGCGGCATAGTTGCCGGTGGGGCCGACGGCCGAGAGGCCTGGGCCGATGTTGTTAAAGCAGGCGGTCACGGCGGAGAAGTTGGTTTCCAAATCAAACGGCTCGGCAGAAAGTACCAGGAAAATGGCAGCAAAACTGAGCATATACAGGGTGAAATAAGCGCTGACACCGGAGAGAGTATGCTCGTCCACCGCGCGGCCATCCAATCGGCAGACAGACACGGAACGGGGGTGGAGGGCCTGGCGCAGTTTCTGTCGACCCAGCTGGAACAGCAGCACGATACGGGATACTTTCAGGCCGCCTGCCGTGCTGCCGGCACAGCCGCCGATGAACATCAGAAGCAGCAGAACAGCCTTGGAGAGGCTGGGCCAGAGGTTGAAGTCGGCGGTGGCAAAGCCGGTGGTGGTCATGATAGAACTGGTTTGAAACACAGCGTGACGCAGCGCCTCGGCAACATTTTCATACATAGGGGAGATGTTCCACGTGATGAGAGCTACAGCTGCGAAGATGATGGCCACATAAGTGTGCAGTTCGTTGCTGTGGAAGAAATCCCGGATCCGCCGCAGGAGCAGCAGATAGTACAGGTTGAAGTTGATGCCGAACAGCAGCATGAAGATGGAGATGACCCACTGCAGATAGGGGCTGTAGCCGGCCAAACTGTCATTCTTCATGCCGAAGCCGCCGGTGCCGGCGGTACCGAAGGCGTGCAGCAGGCTTTCGAACAGGGACATGCCGCCGGCCAGCAGAAGAAGGACCAGCAGGAGTGTCATACCCAGATAGATCACATACAGGGTCCGGGCCGTATCCTGCGCCCGGGGAACGATCTTGTCCACAATGGGACCGGGCATCTCCGCCCGGAGGATGTGAATGGAGCGGTCGGAGTTCTTGCCCGTCAGCATCACCAGAAAGACCAGCACACCCATGCCGCCCACCCAGTGGGAGAAGCTGCGCCAGATCAGGATGCTGGGGGAAAGTGCTTCTACATCGGCAAGGATGGATGCGCCGGTGGTGGTAAAGCCGCTGACGATCTCAAAGAAGGCATCCACAAAGGAGGGGATCTCTCCGCTGAGCACAAAGGGGATCGCGCCCACGGCGGACAGAGCCAGCCAGGCCAGGGAGACAATCACGAAGCCGTCGCGGATGGAACTGCCGCCGGTGTTCTTGCGGCAGAGGCAGTACAGCAGACCGCCCAGCAGCAGGGCGGCGGCAATGGCGATCAGGAAATCCGTGGCACAGCCATCCTGATAGAGCAGGGAGGTGATCAGCGGCAGCACCAGCAGACCGGCCTCCACCAGCAGGACCTTGCCTACGGTGCCAAATACAGTATGGTAATTCATACAAAGCGTCCTTTCTTACAGTCCTGTACCTGCAGCGGCACAGGGGAACGTATGCCTATTATAACACCGGGAGTGGAATCTGTCTACTTTTTGGAAAATACGGGGAGTGTGTTATTTCAATAAAGGTGGTTGCCAAACGCAAACAAGGTGGTATAATATGCAGGGATAAGGATATGCCGCGGAAGTGCCGCGGGAAAGGAACGCGAAAATCATGCTGCAGTTTGAGCCGCTGACACTTGAAAATGCTGCCCGGGTGCAGCCCTATTATGCCCAGGTGGGTTACCGCCTGTGCGAATATTCCGTCGGCGTAAAGCTGATGTGGCAGGATTATCTGCACCCCGCCTTCTGCGAGGCTGCCGGCTGCCTGATCGTGCGCAACGAGATCGAGGGCAGGCAGCAGTTCGACTTCCCTGTGCCGGGTCCGGAGGGGGATGTGGAGGCTGCTCTGCTGGCCATCGAGGACTATTGTACCCAGAAGGGACTGCCGTTGGTGCTGTCGGTGGTACCGGAACGGGAGGCCGGTCGACTTGTCTGCCGGTACCCCGTGGTGTCGGTCACCAACCAGCGGACCTGGAAGGATTATCTCTACCGGGCGGAGGATCTGGCGGAATTCGCCGGCCGTCGCTACAGTGGCCAGCGCAACCACATCAACAAGTTCCGCAAGGTCTGTCCTGATGCACAGTTTATTCCTCTGACCACAGAGAATGGGGAACTGGTGGAACGCTTCTGGCAGGACTATGAGGCGGAGTTTCACAAGGAGAGCGAGATTGCCCGCAAGGAGCTGGCGGGGGCCAAGGCGATGTTCCGCCTGCTGGACACCGACTGGTTCCGGGCCGGCGGCCTGCTCAGTGAGGGCCGCCTGGTGGCGCTGAGTCTGGGCGAGGTCTGCGGCAACACCCTGCAGGTCCATATTGAGAAGGCACTGTATTCCTGCACGGGCGCATATCCTGCCATGGTGCAGGCCTTTGCGCAGAACTGCAGGCAGGATGTGATCTGGCTCAACCGGCAGGATGATGCCCGGGATCGGGGGCTGCGCACCTCCAAGCTGCAGTATCTGCCGGCGGAACTGGGGGCTAAACCTCGTTTCCAGGTTGGCACGGAACTGGACAGTTTGCGGGAGATCCCCGTAATCGAGACGGAGCGGCTGGTGCTGGATGGTCTGCGCCCGGAGGATCGGGAGGCCTACAATGCCCTGTGCCTGGACGATGCGCGCAACCGCTGGTGGGGCTATGACTGGCGGAAGGATCTGGTGGGAGAATGGACGGAGGACTACTTCCTGCAGGTGGCGGAGGCGGATTTTGCCGCCCGGATGTGCGTCAACTTCGCAGTGCGGCTGGAGGGCAAATGCATCGGCGAGGTGGTGCTCTATCACATGGATTACCGGGGCGGCGGTGAGCTGGGCTGCCGGATCGCGCCGGAGTATGCCGGCTTTGGCTATGGTACCGAGGCATTCGCTGCGGCGGCGGACTGGGCCCTGTATCGGCTGGGTCTGCACCGGGTGGTGGCCAAGTGCTATCGGGAGAATGAGAGCTCCTACAAGATGCTGTCCTCCTGTATGCGCAGAAACGGTGAGGACGAGACCTTCTTCTATTTTGAAAAACTGGTGTAACAGAGCACCCCGGATGCGATGTCCGGGGTGTTTTTGCGTCTTTGGATGCATAGCCAAAGGAGATTTCTCCCATACTAACCCAAATTGTGCCGGGGAGTGGTGGCTATGAAGGGAAGATTTGACGAGAGCACAGCAATGCTGGACCACCTTTTGGGGGTGGGCCGCAGCTTTGATATGACCCGGCGGAGTCTGTGTATCGGCGGTCGGCGGGCAGTGCTGTGGGTGATCAACGGTTATGCCGAGGATGGACTGCTGGAACGGGCTATCTCCGCCTGGCGGGAGACAGGGCCGCTGGAGGAGGAACTGACCCTGCAGGCCTTTTTGGACCGGTATGTGACGGTGTGCGATGCGGCGGTGGAGGAGGATCTGCAGAAGGCGGTGACGGCGGTATTCTCCGGCAAGTCACTGCTGGTGCTGGAAGGGCTGCCGGGGGGGATTCTGCTGGAT
Source organism: Oscillospiraceae bacterium (assembly GCA_015067765.1). Lineage (GTDB taxonomy): Bacteria > Bacillota > Clostridia > Oscillospirales > Oscillospiraceae > Vescimonas. The sequence goes on from SVLV01000003.1 coordinate 31,416, forward strand.
GCCAAGCAGTTTCCCCTCCGCGGTGTGGAGGAACCCAATTCCAGTAAGGTGCTGCGGGGCAGCCATGACGGCTTCGTGGAGAGTCTGATGACCAATGCGGCACTTCTGCGCCGGCGGATCCGGGACCCGGCGCTGATACTGGAGCGACTGGTGGTGGGCGGCAGATCCCGGACGGATGTGGCTCTGTGCTACATGGAGGGGGAGGCGGACCCCGCAGTGGTGGATACCCTGCGGCAGAAGCTGCAGGCCATAGATGTGGGCTCGGTTGCCATGAGTCAGGAGAGTATCTCCGAGGCCATCGTCCCCCGCCAGTGGTACAACCCCTTTCCCAAAGTCCGCTATACGGAGCGGCCGGACATGGCCACCGCCTCGGTGATGGAGGGCAGCGTCCTGTTGATGGTGGACAATAGCCCCGCGGTGATGGTGCTGCCGGTGTCCCTGTTTCAGTTTGCCGAGGAGGTCAATGATTATTACTTTCCGCCCCTGGTGGGATCCTATCTGCGTCTGGTGCGGGTGCTGGTGCTGCTGCTGACCATTTTCATCACGCCGCTGTGGTATCTGCTGGTGAAGGATCCGGGGCGGCTGCATACAGATCTGCATTTTCTGCTGATTCAGGATGAATACTTTGTGCCGCTGATCGTGCAGCTGCTGCTGGTGGAACTGATCGTGGACATTCTGAAACTGGCCTCCCTCAACACGCCGGACACACTGGGCAACTCCTTCAGCATGCTGGGGGCGCTGATCCTGGGGGATTTTGCGGTGCAGTCCCGGTGGCTGGTGCCGGAGGTACTGGTATATATGGCCTTTGTGGCCATTGCCAACTTCACCCAGCACAGCTTTGAGCTGGGGTATGCCTGCAAGCTCTGCCGTATGGCGCTGTTGGTGCTGATCTGGCTGCTGGATTGGTGGGGCTTCGGCCTGGGGGTGCTGGGCGTTGTGGTACTGCTGGCCACCAACCGTCCGCTGGTGGGAAAGGGGTATCTGTATCCTCTGATCCCGTGGGATGGAAAGAAACTGTGGGCGCTGCTGCACCGGCGGCCCATCCACAAGAATAATACCTGATGACGGGCGCTGTTCTTTCGGGGACAGCGCTTGTCTTTTTGCAGATTATCGTTGAGATGTGGGAGAAAATGTGGTATAATGACCCATCAAACTTGGGGAGGTATGCCCGTGGGCCGTCTGACGGATAAGAGACTGTTTCTTTTGGATATGGACGGCACCATCTATCTGGATGAGGAAGTGTTTGCCGGAGTGCCGGAGTTTCTTCGCTATGTGAAGGAGATCGGCGGGCGGTATCTGTTTCTCACCAACAACTCCTCCAAGGGGATCGATGAGTATCTGGCCAAAATGCAGCGGTTGGGCCTGCCGGCCACGGAGGAGGATTTCCTCACCTCGGTGGATGCTACCATCCGCTACCTTCGACGGGAACATCCCGGTAAGCTCTGCTATGTGATGGGGACCCGATCCCTGCTGCGACAGCTGTCGGCGGCGGACATCCGGGTCACCGACCGGTTGGAGGATGGCATCGACCTGCTCCTGTGCGGCTTTGACCGGGAACTGACCTTTCAGAAACTGGAGGATGCCTGTATCCTGCTGAACCGGGAGGTGGACTTTGTGGCCACCAATCCCGATTGGGTGTGCCCCACCTGGTACGGCTCTGTGCCGGACTGCGGCAGTGTCTGTGAGATGCTGTTTCGCGCCACAGGCCGCAGGCCTGTGGTCATCGGAAAGCCCCAGCCGGAGATGGCCCTGCTGGCTATGGAACGCACCGGTTTTACAGCGGAGCAGACGGTGATGCTGGGGGATCGGCTTTACACCGATATCGCCTGCGGCGTCAATGCCGGGATAGACACGGTGTTCCTGCTGTCCGGTGAGGGCGTCATGGAGGACATCGACCAATACGATATTCATCCTACCTGGATCTATGACCATATCGAGAGATTCTACAACGATGTGAAGGAGAATAATCTATGAAGCTCAATTACAAGCGCACATTGCTGGTCGGCTTTGCCTTCTTCCTGATCTGCGCCTTCTGGCAGGCCTATGACAACACCATCCCCCTGATCCTGACCAACAAGTTCGGCATGAGCCAGACCTGGTCCGGCGGTATTATGGCTCTGGATAACATTCTGGCCCTGTTCATGCTGCCTCTGTTCGGCGCCATCTCCGACCGCTGCACCCACAAGCGCGGCCGCCGCACTCCCTTCATTGTGCTGGGTACGCTGGTGGCCTGCGTGTTGCTGCTGTGCCTGAGCTTTGTGGACAATGCCCAGCTGGGTAATCTGAAGAAGGTCTCCGCCATCGATGATCCCGCTGCTCTGCAGGAGATCTATGACCAGCAGGCCGATGCCGCACTGCTGACCCCCGACGGTGAGAAGTTTGTCCTCCGTGAGAAGTTCACGGCTCAGGAGTTCGCTGCTATCCGCAGCCAGGTGGAACGGGACGGCAAGACCGTCACCAATCCGGAGTATACCTCCTATGTGGTGCCTGCCCGGCAGGCCTATGCCTGGACCGTCACGGCTCAGAGTCCGGCCACGCTGGTGTTTTTTGTGATCGTGCTGCTGATGATCCTGATCTCCATGGCCACCTTCCGCTCCCCGGCGGTGGCTCTGATGCCGGATGTGACCCTCAAGCCCTTGCGCTCCAAGGCCAATGCCATCATCAATCTGATGGGCACGGGCGGCGGTATTCTGGTGCTGGTGCTGGGCATCGTGTTTGCAACCGGCGCGGTGAAAAACAGTATGATGAGCTACATGGGTTACTTTGGCGTCATCGCGGCCATTATGCTGGCGGCGCTGGTGGTGTTTATCCTCAATGTCAATGAGGTGGAGTGGGCCCGCGAGATGCATGAGCAGAGTCTTGCGCTGGGTCTGGAGGAAAACGAGGAACAGGCGGCCGGAACATCCCGGAAGCTGACCATGGCGGAGCTGAAGTCTCTGGTCTTTATCCTGCTGAGTATCGTGCTGTGGTTCTTTGGCTACAATGCCATTACCTCCAAGTACTCTGTCTATGCCAGCAACATCCTTCACAAGGATTATAATCTGACGCTGATCATTGCCCAGGCTGCGGCCATCGTGGCCTATCTGCCGGTGGGTATGATCGCCAGCAAGGTGGGCCGGAAAAAGACTATTCTGGCCGGTGTGGTGATGCTGACGGTTGCTTTCCTGGGCGGCAGCTTCATCACGGATACCAGTCCCACGCTGGTGATGAACTGTCTGTTCGCTCTGGCCGGCATTGCGTGGGCCACCATCAATGTCAACTCCTTCCCCATGGTGGTGGAGATGTGCTCCGGCGGCGATGTGGGCAAATATACCGGTTACTACTATACCGCCTCCATGGCGGCGCAGGTGGCCACCCCGCTGGTGTCCGGCTTCCTGATGGACCATCTGGGCATGCGGGTCCTCTTCCCCTATGCCACGGTATTTGTGGCACTGGCCTTTGTGACCATGCTCTTCGTGCACCACGGTGACAGTAAGCCTGAGGCCAAGAAGGGGCTGGAGGCGCTGGAAGACGCGGAGTAAGCCATGGGATATCTGGTGACTATGCTGATTCTGCTGGCGCTGCTGTATGTATGGATGCTGCGCTGCCGCAGAAATCATCCCCACTGGGAGAAACTGCAGGGTGTTCGTTTTGCCCACCGGGGCTACCATGATAAGCCTCAGATCCCGGAAAACTCCATGGCTGCCTTTCGTCGCGCCCGGGAGCGTGGCTGGGGGGTGGAGCTGGATGTCCATCTGACCCGGGACGGGGCGCTGGCTGTGATCCACGATGCCAGCCTGCTGCGCACCGCGGGAGCAGATGTATACATCGAAGATCTGACGGTGGAGGAACTGAAGCAGTACCGCCTGGAGGGGACGCAGGAGCAGATCCCCCTGCTGGAGGAGGTGCTGGAGCTCTTCGCCGGAGGTCCGCCCATGGTGGTGGAGCTGAAGGCGGAGCGGGGCAACCACGACCGCCTGGCGGAGGCTGCCTGCCGCGTGCTGGACCGGTATCCCGGCATCTATGCGGTGGAGTCCTTTGACCCCCGCTGCATCCGCTGGCTGTACCGGAACCGCCCGGAGATCCTGCGGGGTCAACTGAGTGCGGAGTACCTGAAGAATCCGGAAGGCATCCGCCTGCCGCGGCCTTTGATGTTTGCGCTGCAGAACCTTTTGAGCAATTGCCTGACCTGCCCCGATTTCATCGCCTACCGGGTGGAGGACCGCAGAAAACTGAGCCTGTGGCTATGCCGGAAGCTGTATGGGGTACGGGAGTTTAACTGGACGGTTACCGAAAAAGAAAAACTGTTGGAGATGGAGCGGCTGGGAAATCATGTGATTTTCGAGCGGTTCGATCCGGAGGAGTGAAGTATCATGCGTGTGATCACTGGGTCTGCCCGGGGCAGACGGCTGAAGGAACTGGAGGGAATGGAGACCCGTCCCACCACCGGAAAGGTGAAGGAGAGCCTGTTTTCCATCATCCAGTTTGATATTGAGGGGCGGCGGGTGCTGGATCTGTTTGCCGGTACCGGCCAGTTGGGCATTGAAGCCCTCAGCCGCGGAGCGGCCTCGGCGGTGTTTGTGGAAAAACGCAGCGATGCGCTGCGGCTGATCCGGGAGAATCTGAAGACCTGTGATCTGGAGGACCGCGCCACGGTGAAGAGTGGGGACGGACTGGCCTATCTCAAGTCCGGTGAGAAGTTTGATATCATCTTCCTGGATCCCCCCTACGACTCCGATCTGCTGGAAAAATCGCTGGAACAGATCGCGGCATTTGACATTTGCCGTGAGCATGGTATGATACTGGCAGAGAGTGCGGCGGATAAGGTCCTGCCTCCGCTGGCGGCCCCCTACAAAATTTATCGGGAATATCGCTACGGAAAGATCAAGCTGACGGTGTATCATCGCGGCGGAAAAGAGGATTGATCTCTATGAAAATCGCAATTTACCCCGGCAGCTTCGACCCCATCACGTTGGGGCATCTGGATATTATCCGGCGTGCAGCTGCCTGCTTTGATAAGGTCTATGTCTGCGTCCTGTCCAACGGGGACAAGAAGCCTACCTTCACCCATCAGGAGCGGGTGGAGCTGATCCGCAGCTCGGTGGAGGGACTGGAAAATGTAGAGGTGGAGACTTATGGCGGTCTCTTGGCGGATTATGCCCGGGAGAAGGGCTCCTGCGTACTGGTAAAGGGTCTGCGCAACGCCACGGACTTTGATATGGAGTATCAGATGGCAGCCATCAACCGGGGCATCTGGCCGGAACTGGAGACGATTTTCTTCCCGGCCCGCCTGGAATACCAGCATTTCAGCTCCACCATGGTGCGGGATATGATCCACTACGATCAGCCCATGGAGCGGTATGTGCCTGCACCGGTGGCTGAGGCACTGAAACAGCGAAAAGCCAGACAGATTTGAAAGGATGGTTGGAAATATGGAAGAAAAAGATGTGCAGCGACTGTTGGACATGCTCTATGGCATGATCGACGAGGCCAAGAGTGCCGCATTCAGTTCCGATAAGTGCATCATCAGCCGGGATGAGGCCCTGGATCTGCTGGATGAGATCCGCGGAAAGCTGCCCCTGGAGCTGAAGAAGGCACAGGAGCTGATCCGCGCCCGGGAGGAATACGTTGCTTCCGCCAAGAAGGAAGTGGAGAAGATGCTGCGTCAGGCGGAGCTGGATGCCAAGGTGATCGTCTCTGAGAGCGAGACCCTGCAGCAGGCCCGTCAGAAGAGCAGCGAGATCATCCGTCGTGCCGAGGAGCGGGCCAAGGAACTGTATCGTGTGGCCAACACCTACACGGAGGATGCCCTGCGTCGCACCGAGGAGGCCATCCAGATGGCACTGGATGAGGTGAAGGAGTCCCGCGGCCGCTTCCGTGCCGCCTCTGCTGAGAAGATGCAGCAGATCCGCGAGAAGAAGGACGAGAAAGCGGAGTAAGCAAAACACAGAAATTGCCGCCTGATTTTCGTGCAAAATGACGAAAAAAGTCGACTTCCAGCCGGAATCTGACGGGCAAAGATATATTGTGGTTTGAAAAAATCGCAGACACAAGATATTGTGTCTGCGATTTTTTTGTTTTGCAAGATTTCGAACGGCTGTTTTTCTGCAACGGGAAAACTATGGAAAACAAGGGAAAAACAGGAAAAATCGGAACAAAAACGAGTGAAATTAATTCTTGCAATCGAGAAAAAAATCCTGTATACTTGTCCTACAAAGTGGGGAAGAGTGGGGGTAGTGCCCCTATTTGTGGGGGATAATCCCACGGTTTTGCCCCATGACCCGGCAAATGACCGCAGAAGGAGGTGGCAGGAGTATGACGGGACAGTATGCACATAATATCGACGCCAAGGGCCGTCTGTTTATTCCTGCCAAGCTGCGGGAGGCGCTGGGTGAGACCTTCCATGTGACCGTGGGTCAGGATGGATGCCTGTCGGTGTACTCCGATGAGAGCTGGGCCGCCTTCGAGGAGAAGCTGCGGACCCTATCCTACAGCACGGTGAAGCGGCTGCGTACGGTGTTTGCCAATGCGGCGGATTGTGAGCCGGATGGTCAGGGCCGTATTCTGATCCCTGCCAAGCTGCGGCAGTACGCACAACTGGAGAAGGAAGTTGTGGTCATCGGCAGCTTTGACCGGGTGGAGATCTGGAATGCCCAGCGTTGGGCCCAGATGGAGGAGGCTGACCTGTCCTCCGGCGCTCTGGAAGCTGCTTTGGAAGAGATGGGGATGTAAGTGATGACTCCCACGCAGGATTTTGGACATAAGCCGGTGCTGCTGGAGGAGTGCCTGGAGGCACTGGCCATCCGGCCCGACGGCATCTATCTGGACGGCACACTGGGCCGGGCCGGACACTCGCTGGAGATCGTCAAACGGCTGACCGCCGGCGGCAGACTTATCTGTCTGGACCGGGATGAGACGGCCATCGAGGCGGCGAAGATCCGCCTGGCGGACTACATGGACCGGGTGACCCTGGTGCACAGCAATTTCTCCCGTGTGGGGGAGGTGCTGGAGGAACTGGGGTTGGAGGGCGTGGATGGCATGCTCTTCGACTTGGGTGTGTCCTCTCCCCAGCTGGATGAGGCGGAGCGGGGTTTTTCCTACATGCAGGATGCGCCGCTGGATATGCGTATGGACCGCACCGCCGCGCTGACGGCCCGGGAAGTGGTCAATGAATGGAGCTATGAGGAGCTGCGCCGCATCCTCTTTGAGTATGGCGAGGAGCGCTATGCCCCGGTGATCGCCAAGCACATCGTTCGTTTTCGGGAGCAGCAGCCCATTGAGACCACCGGGCAGCTGACCGATTTGATCAAAAGCGCTATGCCTCCGGCGGCGCTGCGGGAAAAGCAGCACCCGGCCAAGCGCAGTTTTCAGGCCATCCGTATTGCCGTCAATGACGAGCTGGGCGAACTGCCTCCCATGCTGGAGGCGGCAGCCGACGGACTCCGTGCCGGCGGACGGCTGGCGGTGATCTCCTTCCACTCGCTGGAGGATCGGATCATCAAAAAGACCATGCAGGAGCTGGCCACCGGCTGCACCTGCCCGCCCAACTTCCCGGTCTGCGTCTGCGGCAAGACGCCCCGGATGAAGCTGGTGCACCGCAAGCCCATCGTGTCGGGGGCTGCGGAACTGGAAGAAAACCCCCGCGCCCGCAGCGCCAAGCTGCGTGTGGCGGAGAAACTGTAAGAGACGATTTCTGGAAGGAGCCAACTCATGGCAGAGCAGAGAAAGAACAAATATCAGACTCCTGTTTACGGAAGCCTGGCATACGATCTGGACACTCTGGTCCGTGAGCGGGAACTGGAGGAGGCCGGTCGGATTGAGCGGCCCCGTCCCCAACAGGCCCCCAAGCAGGTTTCTCGTCCGCAGGAGAAAGTACAGGCCCGTCCCCGTCAGAAGGTGTCCCCTCTGGTGATGGGCGGCATAGCTGTGCTGGTGGTCATGGTGATGGCCCTTCTGGTGGGCTATGTGCAGCTGACGGAGGTGTCCGCCTCCGTGTCGGAGCTGAAGGGCGAGATCAACCGCCTGGAGGTGGAGCACGTGGCACTGGTGACCCAGTATGAGCAGACCTTTGACATGTCCACTGTGAAGGAGATGGCAGAGGCTGCCGGAATGAGCAAGCCCACCAGCGGTCAGATCGAGTATGTGGATCTGTCCGGTGGAGACAGTGCCGTTGTCTATCAGGCGGATGCGGGGGATACCCTGGAACGTCTGGGCCAGAAGCTGGCCGATGGCATCCGTGCGCTGGTGGAATATTTCAAGTAAGCAAGGCCATATAGTGAAGATGCGCAGGGAGTAAGAAGGTGGACTTCTTGCTCCTTGCTTGGCATTTGGAAATCGTTGCGTTTCCCCTTTTTTCGACCCTCAGGAGGAGTTTCATGCCCAGTCAGAACCAGCCCAACCCCAGAAAATCCGAAAAAATCCGCCGGGCCAACCGTGTGATCCAGAACCGCACTTTCGTGCTGATGCTGGTGATGGGCGTGGCCCTGTTTCTGCTGCTGTTCGGCAAGCTCTTTGAGCTGCAGATCCTGCGCCATGAGGAACTGCAGGAGAAGGCGGTGGATCAACAGACCCGCAGCGAGGTGGTTACCGCCTCCCGGGGGACCATCTACGACCGCAACGGCAATGTGCTGGCCATCTCTGCCACGGCGGAGACGGTGTTCCTCAGTCCCAAGGAACTCAATGAGGAGCTGGAGGACGAGGAGGATCCCGTCAGCTGGACCAAGGACTCTCTGGCAGAGGATTTGGCCAAGATCCTGGAGGTCAACGCCGAGAGTATCCGTCAGAAGATGGACCGCACCGACTCCCAGTACGAGGTGGTGAAGCTGCGTGCCGAGGAGGCTGTGGCCAATCAGGTGCGGGAGTATATCAATGAGCACGAGATCCGCGGCATCTATCTGGTGACCGATGCCAAGCGGTATTATCCCTACAGCACGCTGGCCGCCCATGTGATCGGCTTCGTGGGTACGGACAATCAGGGCCTTTATGGCCTGGAGGCCCGGTACGAGGAGGATCTGGAGGGGCAGACGGGTCTGGTGGTCACCGCTAAGGACAACCTGGGCAACGACATGCTCTACGGCTACGAGCAGTATCGGGATGCACAGAACGGTCAGAATCTGGTGCTGACCATCGATACCACCATCCAGTACTATCTGGAGAAGGGCATCGAGAGCATGGTGGATCAGTTTGATGCCGCCAACGGCGCTACCGGTATTGTTATGAATGCCAAGACCGGCGCTGTGTTGGGCATGGCATCCTATCCCAACTATGACCTGAACAATTTCTCCACGGTGACGGATGAGAAGCTGAAGGAGGCCATTGCCGACGGCTCGGCCTCTCTGGGGGATATGCAGCTGCGCCAATGGCGCAACAAGGCCCTCAACGACACCTATGAACCCGGCTCTACCTTCAAGATCCTGACGCTGGCGGCAGCGCTGGAGGAGGGTGTGGTGGATATGAGCACCACCGCCAACTGCACCGGCTCGGTGACCATCTCCGGCTACCGGATCAAATGCAGCAACAACCGCGGCCACGGCCATCAGACCCTGAAGGAGTCGGTTGGCAACTCCTGCAACCCCGCCTTCATCTCCTACGGCCTGTCCGTGGGCAATGAGAAATTCTACGACTACATGGAGGCCTTTGGCCTGATGGGTACCTCCGGTATCGATCTGGACGGCGAGGCCACCGGCATCTTTATTGCAGAGAAGAACTTCACCCAGCTGGATCTGGCCTGCTACGCCTTCGGTCAGAACTTCAATGTGACCCCCATCGCCCTGATCTCCGCGCAGGCGGCCTGTGTCAACGGCGGTTACCTGCATACGCCTTACGTGGTGGAGCAGGTGCTGGATGACGACGGCAAGGTGGTGTTCCAGCAGGACACCACCCCCATTCGCCAGGTGATCAGCGAGGAGACCTCCGCTCAGGTACGCGAGTGTCTGGAGTATGTGGTGGCCAGCGGTACCGGCAAGAACGGTCAGGTCACCGGCTACCGCATCGGCGGCAAGACCGGTACGGCCGATAAGGGCCAGACCGGCGACATCGTGGTGTCCTTCCTGTGCTTTGCCCCGGCAGACGATCCCGAGATCATCATGCTGCTGACCATGGATACCCCCAGCCGTACCACCGGCACCTATCCTTCCGGCGGCAACATGGTGGCGCCCACCGCCAGCCGCATCATGGCAGAGATCCTGCCCTATCTGGAGATGGAGCCCTCCTACTCCGCAGAGGAGATGCTGGGCGCCGATGCTACCGTTCCCAATGTGATTGGTATGACTGTGGCAGATGCCGCTGCCAAGCTGGAGGAGAAGGGGTTTGGTTATAGAACCGTGGGAGATGGCGATACTGTTACCGATCAGACTCCCGCCGGCAGCGCGGTGATCCCCGGACGCTCCGTGGTGATCCTCTATGCCGGGGAAGAGAAACCCACCGATCCCTGCACCGTTCCCTCTGTGGTGGGCAAGACCCCCTCTGAGGCCAATACGGCCATCACCAATGCCGGTCTGCTGGTACGCTTCACCGGTACCACCGACAGCGGCAGCAGCAGTATCCGCGTGCTGAGCCAGTCGGTGGAGGCGGGCGGACAGGTGGAAGCAGGCACAGTGATCACCCTGCAGCTGGGCGACACCGGCGTGACGGATTAAGCCTGTGGAGAAAAACGCAAAATTTACAAATTTACAGCAGAGACCTCCTATGGAGGCAGGAGAAAAACCTGCTACAATAAAGGGAATGTGACATACATAACCCCGAAAAGGAGACGAAACAATATGAAACTGAAGGATGTATTGCAGGGTTTGACGGTGCTGGAGCACACGGCGGACCTGGAAATGGAAATTACCGGCGTCAGCTATGACAGCCGTACCACCCAGCCGGGTGACCTCTTTGTAGCCATCTCCGGCGAGGCGGTGGATGGGCATAAGTTTGTGCCCATGGCCGCCGGGAAGGGCGCGGTGTGCGCCGTGGTGGAACGGCCCGTGGAGGGAATTCCCTATGTGGTGGTGGAGAATTCCCGCCGGGCACTGGCTCTCATCGGCGGCAACTGGTTTGACCACCCTGCCCGGGAGATGACCATGATCGGCGTCACCGGTACCAGCGGAAAGACCACCTCCACCTACCTCATCAAGAGCATTCTGGAGCAGAAGGCCGGTGCAAAGGTGGGTCTGGTGGGCACCATTCAGAACATGATTGGCGACAAGGTCCTGCACACGGAGCGGACCACACCGGAATCCTTCGAGCTGCACAAACTGTTCCGGGAGATGTCCGATGCCGGCTGCAGCCATGTGGTGATGGAGGTATCCTCCCACGCGCTGGCACTGGACCGTGTCTACGGTATCCGCTTCGCCGTGGGCATTTATACCAATCTGAGCCGCGACCATCTGGATTTCCACAAGACCATGGAGGAGTACTGCGATGCCAAGGCCATCCTCTTCCGCCGCTGTGACATTGCCATCTACAATGCCGACGATCCGTGGAGTGCCCGGATGCTGGAGGGCTGCCCCTGCCGCACCTTCGGCTACAGTGTCCGCGGCAAGGCGGATCTGATGGCCAAGAATGTGCAGCTGCTGCCCGGCAGCGTGGAATTTGATGCCGAGGCCGATACGGAGTGGAACCATGTGCGGGTAGGAATCCCCGCAGAGTTTACGGTATATAATACGCTGGATGCACTGGCCTGCTGCTGGAATCTGGGTGTTTCCCTGGCAGACTGTGCCGATGCGCTGGCCCGCAACCACGGCGTGAAGGGGCGCATGGAGATCATCCCCACCCCCGGAAAGAACTACACCATTCTCAATGACTATGCCCACAAGCCCGATGCACTGGAGAAGGTGCTGGCGGCTGCCAGGGAATTCGCTACGGGCCGCGTGGTGGCTCTCTTTGGCTGCGGCGGCGACCGGGACCGCACCAAGCGTCCGGTGATGGGGGAGATCGCAGGACGGCTGGCCGATCTGGCCATCGTCACCTCCGACAACCCCCGCACCGAGGATCCCATGGCCATTATCGATGAGATTCTGGCCGGTATGGGTCCGGAGGCCAACTATGTGGTGGAGCCCGACCGTGTTCTGGCCATCCACTATGCCATGGACCATGCCCAACCCGGCGATGTGATCGTGCTGGCAGGCAAGGGTCATGAGGACTATCAGGAGATCCACCACCAGCACTTCCCCATGGATGAGCGGGTCATCGTGGCGGAGCACCTGAAGCAGTAAGAGCGATACGCGAGAGAATACCCGAAAGGGGAACGAGGAGAAGAATTATGGAGATTGTACTGTCCTGTCTGCTGAGCCTGATCGTGACGGCTGTGGCAGGTAAGCTGCTGATCCCACTGCTGGTGAGCCTGAAAGCCGGCCAGAGCATCAAGGAGATCGGCCCCACGTGGCATATGACCAAGCAGGGCACCCCCACCATGGGCGGTCTGATGTTTATCATCGGTATCGGCGTGGCGGTGCTGGTGCTGGGCTGGAAGCGCATGCTGCTGGGGGATCTGACCCACCTGTATGTGTATGTGTTTGCGCTGGTGTTCGGCGTCATCGGCTATGTGGATGATTATCAGAAGGTGAAGCACCATCAGAACACCGGCCTGACGGCTCTGCAGAAGTTCCTGCTGCAGGTGGCGGCAGCCGTTGCCTTCCTGTGCCTGATGCGCTATGAGGGGATGCTGAGCCCCAACCTGTATCTGCCCTTCTTCCAAACCAGCATCGTCCTCAACTGGATCGTCTATCTGGTCTTTGCCGCCTTTGTTATCGTGGGCACGGTGAATGCCGTAAACATCACCGACGGTGTGGACGGCCTGGCCTCCTCTGTGACGGCGCCGGTGGCAGCATTCTTTGCTATTCTGGGCTATGTGTGGAGCGGCTATGAGCAGATCGGTATCTTTGCCGGCGCCATGCTGGGCGGCATTCTGGGCTTTTTGATCTACAACCACTATCCCGCCCGTGTATTTATGGGCGATACCGGCTCCCTGTTTTTGGGCGGCGCCGTGGCGGCTCTGGCTTTTGCCTACGATATGCCGCTGGTGCTGGTGTTGGTGGGCATCGTCTACATCTGCGAGACCATGTCCGACATCATTCAGGTGCTCTACTTTAAGGCGACCCACGGTAAGCGCATCTTCAAGATGGCTCCCCTGCACCATCATTTCGAGATGTGCGGCTGGAAGGAGACCAAGGTGGTGGCGGTGTTCACCGCTGTGTCTGCCCTGTTCTGCCTGCTGGCCTATCTGGGCGTTATGGATCGGTTCTCGATCTGAGATAACTGCTGAAATTCTGAGGAGAGGAGGAGAAGACTGTGACACGGGAAGAATATCATGCCCAAAAAGCGGAGCGGGAGCGCCGCCGGCAGATCGAACGCAAAAGTTACGAGGCCTCCAAAGGCCCCATGGACCTGCCTTTTCTGCTGCTGACTCTGCTGCTGACCGGTATCGGGTTGGTGATGCTGTTTTCCGCCAGCTTCCCCTCCGCCTACTATGAGGGAGATCCCACCTTCTACCTGAAGCGACAGGGCATCTTTGCGGTGCTGGGTCTTGGCGCCATGCTGTGGCTGTCCAAGTGGAACTACCAGCGCTGGCGGGGATGGGCCAAGATCCTGCTGGGAGCAGCCTTTTTCCTGCTGATCCTGGTGATCATCCCCGGTGTGGGTATCACCCGCAACAACGCCACCCGCTGGCTGGGTTTCGGTGGTATGACTTTCCAGCCGTCGGAGTTTGCCAAGATGGCGGTGATCATCTACTTTGCCGACAGCATTTCCAAGAAGAAGGATAAGATGCGCAATTTGCGCGAGGGGGTTCTCCCCTATGCGGTGGTGCTGGGCCTGCTGTCTATTCTTATGCTGTTGGAACCTCATCTGTCCGGCACCATCATCATCGTGGCCACCGGCATTATTCTGATGATCGTGGGCGGCATGCATCCCTATCTGGCAGGCGCCGGCATCGGCGGTGTAGGTATTGTGGCGGTGCTGTATGTGAAGTTGGTGGAAGCCGGGATCATCTCCTACGGCGCGGGTCGTATTCTGATGTGGAAGGACCCCTGGCTGGATCCGGGCGATGCCGGCTACCAAATGTGTCAGAGTCTGATTGCCATCGGCTCCGGCGGTCTGCTGGGTGTGGGCCTGGGCAAGAGCCGGCAGAAGTTCCTGTATCTGCCGGAGGAGCACAACGACTTTATCTTTGCGGTGGTCTGTGAGGAACTGGGCCTCATCGGCGCCTGCGTAATCATTCTGATTTTTATGCTGCTGATCCTGCGGGGCTTCTGGATCGCCCTCCATGCCCGGGATCGGTTCGGATCCCTGCTGGCGGTGGGTGTGATGACCCAGGTGAGTCTGCAGACCTTTTTGAACATCGCGGTGGTTACGGGCCTTGTACCGGCCACCGGCATCTCGCTGCCCTTCTTCAGCTACGGCGGCACGTCGCTGTTTTTGCTGCTGGCGGAAATGGGCATTGTACTGAGTGTATCCCGACAGATCCCGGCACCTCGGGCCGGATAGAAGGAGAGGATCCTATGAAAGTGATTTTTACCTGCGGCGGCACGGCGGGCCATGTGAATCCCGCCCTGGCACTGGCCGGTTATATGGAGAAGAAGCATCCGGATCTGCAGGTGCTGTTTGTGGGCACGCCCACCGGCATGGAGAAGGATCTGGTGGCCAAGGCCGGCTACGAATTCCGGGGTATTCCGGTGTCCGGCTTCAATCGCCGCATCAATCTGGAGAATATCCGCCATAATGTGGGCAGTGTGAAGAATCTGATGACGGCGCCTGCCCGTGCCCGCGCCATCCTCCGGGAATTCCAGCCGGATCTGGTGGTGGGCACCGGCGGCTATGCCAGCTACCCCATGGTGAAGTATGCGGCCAAGGCTGGGATCCCCACGGCGGTCCATGAGTCCAACATGGTACCGGGTCTGACCACCAAGGTGCTGGAGGAGTTTGCCGACCGCGTCATGGTGGGCTTTGAGGAGTGCCGGCAGCTGTATAAGCATCCGGAGAAGATCGTGGTCACCGGCACACCGGTGCGGGGTGATTTCTTTGAACTGACCCGCCAGCAGGCCCGGGAGCAGCTGGGTCTGGAGGAGGGCAGAAAGCTGGTGGTGTCCTTCTGGGGCAGCCTGGGTGCCAGCGGCATGAATGCCCAGATGATGGATTTCTTCCGCCGCGAGGTGGCGGACGGTATGCCCTTTGCCCACATCCACGCCGCCGGCAGCGGCAGCTGGGAGTCCATGGAGCAGCAGCTGCAGCAGGAGGGTCTGTGGGGTACGCCGGGACTGGATGTGCGCCAGTACATCCACGATATGGCCGTGGTGATGCGGGCAGCGGATCTGGTGATCTGCCGTGCCGGTGCATCCACCATCAGCGAGATCACGGCGCTGGCCGTGCCGGCCATCATGGTGCCCAGCCCCTATGTGACCAACAACCATCAGGAGAAGAACGCCCGGATCCTGGCCCACCACGGCGGAGCACACCTGCTGCTGGAGAGCGAGAGCACCGGCGAGAAACTGTATGAGACGGCCCGCAGTATCCTCTCCAGTCCCACCCACTGGGAGAGCATGAGCCGCGGTATGGCGCAGCTGGGCATTCTGGATGCCACGGAGCGCATTTACGACACGGTGATGCAGCTGGTCAAATAAACCCTGTCACCTCCGTCCCCCCGCCCTGCATAGGATGGCTTACATCCGATGAAAGGTGGGGCCGATATGGAGTTGATCTCGGTAGAGGGCGGGCGGAGCCTGTCCGGCCAACTGACGGTTCAGGGGGCGAAAAACAGTGTGCTGCCCATTTTGGCGGCCACGATTCTCAGCGGGGATGTGTGCCGCATCTGCGGATGTCCCCGTCTTCGGGATGTGGATACGGCGGTGGAGATCCTGCAGCATCTGGGCTGCCGCGCCCATTGGGCGGGCGGAGATCTGGTGGTGGACACCACCCAGTTGACCTCCAGCGAGATCCCGGAGGAACTGATGCGGAAAATGCGCTCCTCCGTGATGTTTCTGGGGGCGATCCTGGCCCGGTGCGGCCGGGCGGATATGTCCTATCCCGGCGGCTGCGAACTGGGTCCAAGGCCCATTGACCTGCACCTTGCCGCCCTGCGCACTCTGGGTGCGGAGGTCCGGGAGGAGGGCGGCAACATCCATTGCCGCGGCAGCAGTCTGCAGGGGACTGAGGTGGTATTGAACCTGCCCAGCGTAGGTGCCACGGAGAATGCCATTCTGGCGGCCTGCGGCGCGGAGGGGGTCACCACCGTGTCCAACGCGGCGAGGGAACCGGAGATCGTGGACTTGCAGGATTTTCTGAACAAACTGGGCGCCCGGGTACAGGGCGCAGGTACCTCCACCGTGGTGGTGGAGGGCAAGCAGCCTCTCCACGGCTGCGAGCACCGGGTCATTTCCGACCGGATCGTGGCAGCTACCTATCTGGCAGCGGCCGCTGCGGCAGGAGGGGACATCCGGCTGGAGGGCGTGGACTGGCGACATCTGTCCACAGTGACCAATGCACTGGGTGCGGCAGGCTGCCGGATCCAAAGCGGAGACGGCGGGATCCGGTTACAGTGCCGGGAGCCCCTGCGGGGTATCCATCCGGTGCGCACCTCCCCCTATCCGGGATTTCCCACCGACGCACAGGCGGTGCTGATGGCGGCGCTGCTGCGCAGCCGGGGGACCACGGTGTTCGTGGAGAATATGTTTGAAAACCGCTACCGCCATGTGGCGGAGCTGCTGCGGCTGGGTGCGGATGTGCGCATTGAGGGCCGTGTGGCAGTGGTGTGCGGCGTGAGCCGTCTGCAGGGGGCCCGGGTCCGGGCCACGGATCTGCGGGGCGGCGCGGCGCTGGTGCTGGCCGGTCTGCAGGCGGAGGGCACCACACAGGTGGAGGCCATCCACCACATTGAACGGGGATACGAGGATCTGCCGGGAGACCTGGTCCAACTGGGGGCCTGTGTCCGGCGCATTGTTACATAACATCAACAGAAAGGAGGAGGGCGTCATGGCCAAAAGAAATCGCAATCGCCGCCGGCGCGGCGGCGGACACTTTGCATTTCTCTATAAGCTGCTGACCTTTTTTGTCATCTGCGGCGTTCTGGTGGCGGCCCTCTCCCTGTTTTTCAAGATCGATCAGACAGAGGTTACCGGTGCAGAGCGCTACAGCGCTCAGCAGGTGGTGGAGGCCAGCGGCATCCAGTTGGGGCAGAATCTGTATCTGCTGGATAAGTATGAGATTGCGGCCAATATCGCCGATGCCCTGCCCTATGTGGAGTCGGTGCGCATCAGCCGCAAGCTGCCCAATACCCTGTGCTTCGAGGTGACTGAGTGCACCCAGCAGGTGCAGATCCAGCAAAGCGGAACGGTGTGGCAGCTGTGTCACAGCGGAAAGATCGTGGATACGGCCATAAGCCTGCAGGAGGGCGCGGTGATCACAGGATTGACGCTGGAGAATCCCGCCGCCGGCCGCATGCTGCAGGTCTCCCCGGAGCAGGAGAAGGGGCGCGGCGAACTGTTGACGCTGCTGCAGCGGTTGGAGGAAAAAGGGATGCTGGCCGATTGTCAGGAGATCCATCTGGAGGACCCCGACCTCATCACCCTGCGTTTTCGGGAGCATTTCCGGGTGGAGCTTCTGTGGGGGTCGGACCTGAATTATGAACTGAATTACCTGCTGGCTGTGCTGGAAAAGCTGGAAGTGGGAGAGAAGGGCACCATCGACCTGACCCCGGTGGGGAAGGCCCGTTTCATTCCCGCATAATTCACAAAGAAATTCACGGAAATCCCGCCGGGATACTTGACCCGACGGGATTTCCGTAATACAATATAAAAAATGGTCAAATACTTTATCTTGTGGTATACGGAAGATAATCTGTCGTTTTAATACAAATTGTGGCAGGAGGAACCAACATGGCTTTTGGATTGGAAACCGGAGTGGAGAACGTTGTCAACATTCGTGTGATCGGTGTGGGCGGCGGCGGAAACAATGTGGTCAATCGCATGGTGAAGACTGGCGCCAAGGGCGTGGAATTCATCGCAGTGAATACCGATAAGCAGGCGCTGAACTCTTCCAGCGCAAACTATAAGATCCAGATCGGCGAAAAGCTGACCCACGGTCAGGGCGCCGGCTCCAATCCCGAGGTGGGCCGCAAGTCCGCTGAGGAGAGCCGCAATCAGATCGCCAAGGCGCTGGAGTCCACGGATATGGTATTTATCACCGCCGGTATGGGCGGCGGCACCGGTACCGGTGCAGCTCCCGTTGTGGCGGAGATCGCCCGTGAGATGGGCATTCTGACGGTGGGCGTGGTCACCAAGCCCTTCGGCTTTGAGGGCCGCCGCCGTATGACTCAGGCAGAGCAGGGCATTGAGGAGCTCAACGGCAAGGTGGACTCTTTGGTCATCATCCCCAACGAGCGCCTGAAGTATGCCACCGATCAGAAGATCACCTTCGCCAATGCCTTTGAGATTGCAGACGATGTGCTGCGTCAGGCCGTGCAGTCCATCTCCGACCTGATCCGCGATACCGGCTTTATCAATCTGGACTTTGCGGATGTCACCGCTATCATGAAGGATGCCGGTCTTGCCCACATGGGCGTGGGCCGTGCAGCCGGCAAGGGCAAGGCCGAGGAGGCTGCCCGCATGGCCATCTCCAGCCCCCTGCTGGAGACCTCCATCAATGGCGCTAAGGGCGTGCTGATCAATGTGACCGGCTCTATGGATATCGGTCTGGAGGAAGTGGAGCAGGCCGCCATGCTGGTACAGCAGGCCGTACATCCCGATGCACTTACCATCTTCGGTGCCACCTTCGATGAGTCTTTGGATGATGAGATCCGCGTGATCGTCATTGCCACCGGCTTTGAGGAGGGCAACGGCTCTGCTCAGCCCGCTGCTGTGGAGGAGGTCAAGGCTGTTCCCGCTGCCGAGGGTGTACAGCAGCCTCAGCCCATCGATGAGACCGTGGAGGAGGCCGTGCAGGAGACCGCTGAGGTGGATCGCTCCTTCGATGAGATCCTGAAGATCTTCAATCGGGACAAGTTTTAATTGACAATTCTGGAAATGGTTGCCAGCCGCCGCAGAGATCTCTGCGGCGGCTGTTTTTTCTGCCGTTTTTTCCGGAATAACCGGTTTTTAACAGATTGATGCGTCCTGTTTTTGCGCAAAGTATTGCTGTCGTCGACGACAAAAATTGCGAAGGGGTGATCCAATGTATGAAACGCACCGGAGCATACAGCGGTCTGCCGCCTTTGTGCTGGCGGTATTGGCATCGCTGGCCCTGTGTTGTCCGTGGGCATGGGCAGATGCGGGGCAGAGACAGGTGATCCCGCTGGGCAAGGCGGTGGGCATCAAGCTTTTTGCCGATGGTGTGCTGGTGGTGGACAGTTCCCAACTGTCCGCCGGTGGCGGACGCTCCTCCCCGGCACAGGCCTGTGGCCTGAAGGAGGGGGACATCCTGCTGCAGGCCGGCGGAGAGAAGATCCGGTCCACAGAACATCTGCAGCAGCTGTTGCAGCAAAACGGCGCAGCTGCGCTGGAACTGACGGTGCAGCGGGGCAGCAGCACGCTGCACAAGACCGTCCATCCCGTCCTCTGTGACGATGGCACCTACCGCCTGGGTGCGTGGATCCGGGACAGTATGGCGGGCATCGGTACCATCACCTATTATGACCCGGCCACCGGTGTATACGGCGCGCTGGGCCACGGCATCACCGATGTGGACACGGCCCGGCTGATGCCGCTGGCCTCCGGGTCCATTCTGGAGACGGAGGTGCTGGCGGTGAAGAAGGGCCAGCGGGGCGATCCCGGTCAGCTGCGGGGAGATTTCTCCCAGCAGCGGGATGTGGGTACCGTGACGGTCAACAGCAGCAGCGGCATCTTCGGCAGAATGGAGGATCCTGACTTTGTGCCCACCGGACAGGCGCTCCCGGTGGCGGAGGAGGATCAGGTGGTTTGCGGCAAGGCCACCATCCTCTCCACTGTCTCTGGCAGCGAGACACGGGAGTATGAGGTGGAGATCGTTTCCCAGTATCCCGACAGCCGGGACGGGCGGGATCTGCTGCTGCAGGTCACCGACCAGCGGCTGCTGGATGCCACCGGCGGTATCGTTCAGGGAATGAGCGGCTCACCGATTATACAGGACGGCAAGCTGGTGGGCGCGGTGACCCATGTGCTGGTGAACGATCCCACCCGGGGCTACGGCATCTTTCTGGAGAATATGATGGAGGCGGCGGGATAAGAAGAGGGACGAAAAAGGACAGGGGCGTTTTGCCCCTGTCCTTTTTGGTTTTCTGTGGTATAATGGGGGAAATCGGCAGGAATCGAAAAGGAGTGACTGCGGCAATGAAATTTGTGTTTATCCAGGCAATTGGCTTTCTGGGAACGGGTCTATTCTTCCTGTCCTACCAGTTTAAAAAGAATCAGACGCTGTTTCGGATCCAGTTTGTATCCTACCTGTGCTACACGGTGCATTTTTTGCTGCTGGGTGCTATCACCGGGGGGATCAGTTACATTCTCAATGCCATCCGCTCCTTCTGCCTGGGCAGCAACCATGCCGTTTTGAGGGGGAAGGGAATGTGCACCGTTATCTGCCTGCTGCAGGTGGCGACGCTGGTGCTTACCTGGGAGGGTTGGCTGTCTGTCCTGCCGGTGGCGGCCAACATTGTTGCCACGGTGGGCGGCTATACCCACAATGGCCGGACCATCCGGCTGGTGGCGATGCTGGTAAATTCTCCTCTGTGGATCGTGTACGATATTGCAGTGGGCTCCTGGGCCGGTGTGATCGACGAGCTGATTACGGAGGTCTCCGCGCTGGTTTCTATCCTCCGCTACGGATGGAAGGCGCTGGACACGGTGGAGAACTGACGGAACAAAAAGACAGAGGCCTGATGGGCTCTGTCTTTTTTTTGGAAAAATTGTAAAGTACACTTGACATTTTTCGGAGGGTGTGTTATCTTACAATTGTAAAGCGAACTTTACAAAATGCGGCGCAGGTACCTGCCGCGAACAGGAGGGATCGGATGAAAAACAGAATTGAGGAGATCCGGAAGGAGCGGGGCATCCGGCAGGAGGAGTTTGCCAAGGCGTTAGGCGTGTCCCGGCAGACCATCAGCTCCCTGGAGAACGGAAAGTACAATCCGTCCATTCTGCTGGCTTACCGGATTGCAAAGTATTTTGAGATGACCATCGAAGAGGTTTTCGTGTTCGAGGAGGAAGAGGCATGAAACATGACAGACGGATTTGGCTCAGCGTTATTTGGCTGATTTTGGGCGCAGTGCTGTTTGGCCTGGGGCTTGTCGGGGAACTGGATGAGTTCTGGAGCGGCATGGGCGGCGGACTGATCGGCGTGGGTGTTGTGCGGCTGGTGCAGTTTTTCCGCTATCGGAAGAACGATGCCTACCGGGAGAAGTGGGAGACGGAGGTTTCCGATGAGCGCAACCAGTTCCTTCGCAACAAGGCGTGGGCATGGGCGGGGTATCTGTTCGTGCTGATCAGCGCCGTTGCCATCATCGTGCTGCGGCTGATGGGGCAGGATCTGCTGTCCACGGCGGCCGGCTACGCGGTGTGCCTGATGGTGGTGCTGTATTGGGGCTGTTACCTGGTGCTGAGAAGAAAGTATTGATTGACGGAGCAGCCGTCCGGGAGAAAATTCCGGGCGGCTGCTTATTTGTGGGTGAGCGGGGCATACTAAGGCAAAACACTGCAAGGGGGAATTGTCTGTGTGCACGGCGCTGACCTATCACACCAAAGACCACTATTTCGGCCGCAATCTGGATCTGTCCTATTCTTACGGGGAGACGGTGACCGTCACGCCCCGCAACTATCCCTTCCGGTTTCGCGGCGGGATGCAGCTGAATCATCACCACGCCATGATCGGCATGGCCTGTGTACGGGAGGGGTATCCGCTGTACTACGATGCCGTCAATGAGTGTGGGCTGGCCATGGCCGGGCTGGAGTTTCCGGGGGCGGTGTATGAGCAGCAAAGGGCGGAGCGGGACAATGTGGCCGCCTTTGAACTGATCCCGTGGCTGCTGGGACAGTGTGCCACGGTGGAGGAGGCGGGTCTTCTGCTGGGACAGCTCAGCCTGTGGGAGGAGGCCTTCTCTGCGCAGCTGCCGCCGGCACCCCTCCACTGGATGGTGGCGGATCGGGAGGAATGCATTGTGGTGGAGCCCATGGCGGAGGGTCTCCGGATTCACGACAACCCGGTTGGGGTGATGACCAACCAGCCGGACTTCCCCTTTATGCAGCAGTATCTAACCATGTTCCGGGATCTGTCCCCGGCACTGTCCGTGAACCGTCTGACGGACCGAATGGACCTGCCGGTGTTCTGCCACGGTTTGGCAGCGGTGGGGCTGCCGGGGGACTGGTCCTCCCCCTCCCGGTTTGTGCGGGCGGCCTTCGCGCGGCTCAATGCCGTATCCGCGGCGGGGGAGGCGGAGAGCGTGGGACAATTTTTCCACCTGCTGGGCACGGTGGAGCGTCCCCGGGGCTGCGTGCAGCTGGAGGGAGGGCGGCAGGACATCACGGTCTACTCCTCCTGCTGCAATCAGGACCGGGGGATCTACTACTACACCACCTACGAAAACCGCCGCATCACGGCGGTGGATCTCCATGGGGAGGAGCTGGAGGGAGACGGGGTGGTTTCCTATCCCCTGCGGACGGAGCAGGATATCCTCCGGCAGAACTGAAACAGAAAAAGCGCAGGGCTCTCGCCCTGCGCTTTTGATTGGGATCACAGATGGTTCAGCACCTGAAGGGGGTCATGGAGTCCCGGGAAGGCCCGGTTGGGGGAGATGGGGGCACCGTCCGGCAGATACCACAGGGCCTGCAGAGGCTGCATGCCCAGGGCCTGCGCCGTCTCCAGTTCCCGGCTGCCGCCGTCGCCCACATAGAGGCAATCCTCCGGGGAGACCTGCAGCTGCTCCAGACAGCGGGTGAAGATGGCCCGGTCCGGCTTGGCCACCCCCAGCTCACAGGAGAGGCAGAGACTGCCAAAATACGGCATGAGGCAGCTGCGGCGGATGACGGCCGCCTCCTCGTCAAAGCAGTTGCTGACCAGTCCGATTTGGATACCCCGCTGCTGCAGCTGCTGCAGCAGGGGCAGGATGCCGGGGTGCAGGTGGGCGAACAGCTGCTCCTTGATCTCTGTGCGCTTTTGTACCATAGCGGCCACCCGCTGCGGGTCATCCATACCTCTTTGGGCGAGAATATCCGTCAAGGTCTGCCGGAGAGTCAGGCGGCCCAGGGTGCGGTCTGACTCGGTGGCGCGCCACAGGGCGCGGAAGGTCTCCTCCTCCATGCCGGCATCAGCGGCCATGGCGCCGCTGAAATACAGAGGGGTGCGGTAATGGGTGATGAGGGTCTCGAACATATCGAAGAGAACGGCTCGTTTCATAGGCATCAGCTCCGTTGCATGGGATTTGAGGTGAAAAAAGGAGACAGGGGGCCCTGTCTCCTTTTTGGCTTAGTAATCAATGGTGCCGTTGAGAACCTTCAGATCGTAGGGCTCAAAGACCACCTTGCGGTAGGCATCCACATCCATCTTCACGCCGGTCCAGTCGGAATGGATCTCGCCGTTCTGCTTGATGAGGATGTCATAGAGGATGTCATAGGTGACACCGTCCTCCCCGGTCTCCACGATGGTGGAGTAGGGCAGGGTCTTGTGGTAGGTCATGTGCAGACCCTTGTACTCGAAGTGGAAACCGTTGCGCATCCGGCAGCCGTCCAGACCACGGTAGGTGAACAGGCGGCGCAGATCCTGCAGGATGGGATCGTTGTCCTCCTCGTACAGGTTCTCCGGCGTGGTCTCCGTATAGTCGTAGCGGAACTGGATGGGGATGTTGTAGGGCAAAAAGCGCTCCACATAGGCGGGCAGCTTGTCTGCCGGGTACTTCTTGTACAGCACGCAGTTGATGCGCGTGGGGCAGGCGATGCGGCCAATCACCTCATCGGGGCTCTCCTCCACGTACTTCACCAGATGGCGGGAGATGTTCATGCAGGTGATCTTGTTCTTGTTGCGCTCGGTGAAGGCGATCATCTCCTCGGCAGAGTACTTCTTCTGCACGGGGAAGGTGGTATTGATATAGATCTTGTGGGTGGTGGGGATGGCATCCAGCATGGTCTGCAGAGATTCCAGATCCGCCAGGGGCTCACCACCGGTGAAAACGAAATCGCAGTAGGGGGTGATGCTGTCCATGGTGCGGATGCTCTCCAGAATGGCATCCAGACTAAACCCGCTGCAATCGGCATACTCCTGCTTGTTGATGCAGAAGGGGCAGTTATTGTTGCAGTCGTAAGGCACAAACACGGTAACAGTGGCGCCTCCGGCTCTGGTCTTATAGGGATTCATGGCGATCCTCCATATTATATCGGGCATGGGAAGCCCATATGCTCCCAGCCTAAAGTTAATTCAGCGACTATTGTATAACCAAATGGTGAAAATTGCAAGGTGTTTCCGGGAAAAATGGCGGAATTTCTTGGGGGTGGAGGGAAAACAAAATATCCCCTCCGCATCGGGCGGAGGGGATAGTAGATCAGTATTGGGGATCTTGCTGCAGTTCCCTGCGGATGGAGGCCAGAGCGGCCTCCTCCCCCTGCTCCTTCACCAGCAGCAGCCAACGGTCCAGCAGATCGGAGGTTTCGGCATGGATCAGGATGTGATCCTTGCTGCGCTGATAGTAGTCATAGGCGGAGGCGGGAGTGTACTTCTCCCCCTGATAGACCCGGCAGGCGGCGATGCGGTCGCAGAGCATCTCCGCCACATATTTCTTAGGCATCTTGCAGCCGCCCATCTGAACCGATCCATCCGGCTGAAGGCAGTAGTCGATCCAATACTCGAAGTGGTGGCGGTTGCGGCCCTTGTGGTGCAGCCACGACCGGCTGACACCGGTGGCCTGGCGCTCGGCGTCGTTGGGGCTGCGGAAGCCCTGATAGTAGCGGATGCTGCGCAGAAATTCCGTGGGGGAGTACTTGCTCAGGTCGTGGGTCAGACCCTGCCAGTACAGGCCCAGACGGAAACAGTATTGCCGCACCAGCCGGCGGTGCCGGTTGACTGTGCGCAGATGTGCCCGAAGCTGCATGGGCTGCCCCCCTCTCAAAGTATTTTAGCCAGTATAGCACACTCGACAGGAAAATGGGAGCATATTTTTCAGAAAATATGGACAGGGTGGGAGGGAAAGCAAACCTTGCCGCCTTTGACCAAATAGACTTGCAATTGACCGGAGAATAATATAGAATTGTTATGATTATGTATCTTGGGGGAGTATGGCTATTTTTTCGCAAAGAGCCCTTTGCGGTGTGCGAAAAAATGCCTGCCGGAGAACGGTTGGTCGGCTTTGCCGCCGCACAATTCCGACAATCCGCACATGCGCCGTGCGGAAACCGGCTGCGCCCTGTAATTTGCGAAAAATAATTTGAACTGGAAGATAAAGGAGAACAAGAAAATGACCATCATCGTAACCGGCGGCGCCGGCTTTATCGGCAGCAACTTCGTGTTCCATATGCTGGACAAGTATCCGGAGTACCGGATCGTGTGTCTGGATAAGCTGACCTATGCAGGCAATCTCTCCACCCTGAAGGGTGTGATGGACAAGCCCAACTTCCGCTTTGTGAAGCTGGATATCTGCGACCGGGAGGGCGTGTACCGGCTGTTTGAGGAGGAGAAGCCCAACATGGTGGTGAACTTCGCCGCCGAGAGCCATGTGGACCGGTCCATTGAGAATCCCGAGGTGTTCCTGCAGACCAACATTCTGGGCACTCAGGTGCTGATGGATGCCTGCCGCAAGTACGGCATTGAGCGCTACCATCAGGTGTCCACCGACGAGGTGTACGGCGACCTGCCTCTGGATCGCCCGGACCTGTTCTTCACGGAGGAGACCCCCATCCACACCAGCTCCCCCTACTCCAGCTCCAAGGCCGGCGCAGATCTGCTGGTGATGGCCTATCACCGGACCTACGGCCTGCCGGTTACCATCAGCCGCTGCTCCAATAACTACGGCCCTTATCACTTCCCGGAGAAGCTGATCCCGCTGATGATCGCCAATGCGCTGGCCGATAAGCCCCTGCCCGTCTACGGTGAGGGCCTCAATGTCCGCGACTGGCTGTATGTGGAGGACCACTGCAAGGCCATCGACCTGATCCTCCACAAGGGTCGTGTGGGCGAGGTGTACAACATCGGCGGCCACAACGAGATGAAGAATATCGATATCGTGAAGATCATCTGCAAGGCGCTGGGCAAGCCCGAGAGCCTGATCACCCATGTGACGGACCGGAAGGGCCACGATATGCGCTATGCCATCGATCCCACCAAGATCCACAAGGAGCTGGGCTGGCTGCCGGAGACCAAGTTTGAAGACGGCATTCAGAAGACCATCCAGTGGTATCTGGACAACAAGGAGTGGTGGCAGGAGATCATCTCCGGCGAATACCAGAACTACTACGAGAAGATGTACGGCAATCGGTAAAGGAAGATTTTCTATGAAAGTATTGGTCACAGGCATCAGCGGCCAGGTGGGCCACGATGTGGTGAATGAACTGATTCGCCGCGGCCATGGGGCGGTGGGTGCCGGCTCGTCTCCCGCCTATAGCGGCCTGCAGGACGGTTCGGCTGCCCAAAGTGCGCCCTATCGCCAGCTGGATATCACCTGCGCCTCTGCCGTCCGGCAGGTGCTGCGGGAGGAGCAGCCCGATGCGGTGATCCATTGCGCCGCCTGGACGGCGGTGGATGCGGCGGAGGACGAGGAGAACCGGCAGCAGGTGATGGCAGTGAACGCTGCAGGTACCGGCTATCTGGCAGAGGGCTGCCGGGAGCTGGACTGTCCCATGGTGTACCTGTCCACCGACTATGTGTTTGACGGACAGGGCACGGAGCCCTGGCAGGCGGACAGCTGTGACTTTGGTCCCCTCAGCGTCTACGGACGCAGCAAACTGGAGGGGGAGCAGCTGGTGCGAAAGACGCTGGAGAAGTATTTTATCGTGCGCATCGCATGGGTCTTCGGCGCCAGCGGAAAGAACTTTGTAAAGACCATGCTGGCCCTGTCGGAGAAATATGAGAGTTTGCGGGTGGTGTGCGATCAGATCGGCACCCCTACCTATACCCGGGATCTGGCCCGCCTGCTGGCGGACATGATCGAGACGGAGCGGTACGGTACCTACCACGCCACCAATGAGGGGGGCTACATCAGCTGGTACGAATTCGCCTGCGAGATTTTCCGGCAGGCAGGGAAGGGGACAAAAGTGCTCCCCGTCACCACGGCGGAGTATGGCCTGTCCAAGGCGGCCCGCCCCTTCAACAGCCGGCTGGACAAAAGCAAGCTGCAGGAGATGGGCTTTGCGCCCCTGCCCCACTGGCAGGATGCTCTGAGCAGATACCTGAAGGAGATTGAGTGATATGGGACAGATCACAGTAGAAAAGAACGTAGCGGGCATTGAGGGCCTGTGCGTGATTACACCGACCGTCCATGGGGACAGCCGCGGCTATTTTATGGAGACCTACAGCCAGCGGGATCTGGCGGAGCACGGCATCGATATCCCCTTCGTGCAGGACAACCAGTCCATGTCCGTGAAGGGTGTGCTGCGGGGCCTGCATTTCCAGAAACAGTATCCCCAGACGAAGCTGGTGCGGGTGATCAAGGGCAAGGTCTTTGATGTGGCGGTGGACCTGCGTGAGGGCTCTGCCACCTACGGCAAGTGGTACGGCATCCTGCTGACGGAGGAGAACAAGGAGCAGTTTCTGATCCCCCGCGGTTTCGCCCACGGCTTTCTGGTCCTCAGCGACACGGCGGAGTTCTGCTACAAGTGTGACGATTTCTACCACCCCAACGACGAGGGTGGCCTGGCGTGGAACGACCCGGCCATCGGCATCCTGTGGCCGGATGTGACGGGCACTTACCACGGCAGTGCCGCTGCGGAGGGATACACCCTCTCGGATGGTACGCCCCTGAACCTGTCGGAGAAGGATCAGAAGTGGTCCTGCCTGGCAGATACCTTTCATTTTTAGAGGAGAAACGATATGCAGCATGTGTTCATCGTGGGAGCCAAGTCCTTAGGCGCCTACGGCGGCTATGAGACATTTCTATATAAGCTGACGGAGTACCATCAGTATAACCAGCAGATCCAGTACCACATTGCCTGCAAGGCCAATGGGGATGCTGCTATGGATGAGAGCGTACTGGTGGGCCTGGAGCGGATCTCGGAGACGGAGTTCCGGTATCATAATGCCCGGTGCTTCAAGGTTTCTGTGCCCAAAATCGGGCCGGCACAGGCCATCTGGTACGATGTGGCCTCGCTGCAGGCCTGCTGTGACTACATCCGGGCGCACAACATTCCGCACCCCATCGTGTATGTGCTGGCCTGCCGGATCGGACCCTTCATGGGATACCTTGCCCGGAAGATCCGGAAACTGGGCGGGCAGGTGTTTGTGAATCCGGACGGACACGAGTGGATGCGTGCCAAGTGGCCGGCCCCGGTGCGCAAATACTGGAAGATCTCCGAGGGGATGATGACCAAGCATGCCGACCGGATGATCTGCGACAGCAAGAACATCGAGAAGTATATCCGGGAGAGCTACCGCCGGTATGCCCCTGAGACCACCTATATCGCCTATGGCGCGGAGACCCGCAGAAGCAAGCTGGCGGACGATGATGAGAAGCTGCTGGCATGGTATGGCGAGAAGGGTCTGCAGGCCGGAGCGTACTATTTGGTGGTGGGCCGTTTCGTGCCGGAGAACAACTATGAGACCATGATCCGCGAGTTCATGAAGAGCAAAACGGAGAAGGCCTTTGCCATCATCACCAATGTGAATGAGAAGTTTTTGGAGGATCTGGAGCAGAAGCTGCATTTCCGTGCCGATCCCCGGATCCGTTTTGTGGGCACGGTATATGATCAGGAACTGCTGATGAAGATCCGACAGGATGCCTACGGCTATTTCCACGGCCACGAGGTGGGCGGTACCAACCCAAGCCTGCTGGAGGCCCTGGGCAGCACGGAGCTGAACCTGCTGCTGGATGTGGGCTTCAACCGGGAGGTGGCGGAGGAGTCCGCCCTGTACTGGAGTAAGGCGGAGGGCGATCTGGCGGCGCTCATCGAGCGGGCAGACCGTATGCCGGCAGAGGAGCGGGCCGCAATGGGCCGGAAGGCCAAGGAGCGCATCGGCACGGCCTACAGCTGGCAGTTTATTGCCGACGAGTACGAAAAACTGTTTTTGGGTAAGTAAGAGAGAACCGGAAGGAGGGGCCATGAAGGTCTTAGTGATCCACAACCTGCACCGCAAGGGTTCTGCCAGCGGGGATGACCAGGTGTTCAAAAGTGAAACGGCCCTGTTGGAGCAGCACGGCCATCAGGTGGTGCGCTATACCGACAACAACGATCGCTTTGACCGATTGGGCCCCTTGGGAAAGCTGGCGGCCATCGGCGGCATGCTGTGGTCCTTCCGCAATAGCCGGGCCGTCAGGGAAATCATCCGGAAGGAGCGGCCGGATATTGTCCATGTGCACACCTTCTTTCCCATGCTCTCCCCCTCCATCCTGTACGCCGCACGCCGGGAGGGCTGCAAGGTGGTGGCCACGCTCCACGACACCCGCTTCATCTGTCCCTGTGCCACCTCTCTGCGGGGCACGGAGCTGTGCAACCGGTGCGGGGACGGCAAGTACCTGCGTATGTGCCGGTACGGGTGCTTCAAGGGCTCCCGGCTGCAGAGTCTGCCGGTGGCGCTGATTTTCACCTATCACCGGCTGCGCCGCAGCTTTTACCGGCAGATCGACCGGTATATCTGCCTCAATGACAATCAGATCCGCCTGCTGAAGCAGATCGGGTTTGAGGAGAAGAAGATCGTCAAGAAATACAATTTTGTGCCGGATGCACAGGCCAACATCGCAGCTGCAGTGCCGGAGGGTCTGCCGGAGCGGTACGCCGTGTTCTACGGCCGCATCGGTGAGGAGAAGGGCATCCGTGTCCTGCAGCAGATCTGGGAGCAGCTGCCGGAGATCCCGCTGGTGGTCATGGGCGGCGGTCCTCTGGAGGAGGAGTTCCGGGCCTGGGCACAGGAGCGGGAGCAGGTACATTTTCTGGGTTACACCCAGCATGACAAGTGCCTCGCCATCGTCAAGGGTGGAGAATTTGTGGTGTTTCCCTCCATCTGGTATGAGGGCTGCTCCATGGTGGAGATCGAAGCGGAGAGTTTGGGCCGGGCCATTGTGGCCACGGATCTGGGCTTTTCGCAGGAGGCCATCACCGACGGCATCAATGGTTATAAGGTGGCTCTGGGGGATGTATCCGGTTTCGTGTCCCGGATCCGCCAGCTGTGGGCCGATCCGGAGAAGTGCCGCACCATGGGCGAGGCGGCCCGCCGGGAATATGAGGAGAAATATCTCCCGGAGGACAACTACCGTCAGCTGATGGAGATCTATGAAAAGACCCTTCGGGGGGAGTGAGTAAGATGAATGAGAGAATTGCCGGGACGGACCGGCTGAATATCCTGCTGCGAACCGGGGTAAAGTTTCTTCGAGGCTGTGTCCGTCGCCTGTTTTTGAAGGAGGCACACGGCCTGCTGCTGGTGGGCCGGCATGTGACCCTGTCCCACGGACGGCATATCCGCTGCGGGAAGAATGTGAAGTTTGAAGATTATGCGGAGATTCACGGCCTGTGCAGTGAGGGGCTGGTTTTTGGAGACTATGTAACCATCAGCCGTGGCGTGATGATCCGGCCCTCCAGCTACTATGGGGGGGATCTGGGCGCGGGTTTGGTGATGGGGGAGCACTCCTCCATCGGGCCCTACGGTTATGTGGGCTGCTCGGGGAAGATCACCATCGGGAAAAATGTGATGTTCGGTCCCAAGTGCAGCCTCTTTGCCGAGAACCATGTGTTTTCGGATACAGAGAGCAGCATCAAGAGTCAGGGTGTGGCCCAGCGGGGCATCACCATCGAGGACGACTGCTGGATCGGCAGCAATGTGACCATTCTGGACGGGGTGACCATTGGAAAGGGCTCTGTGATCGGGGCGGGTACCCTGGTGACAAAGGATGTGCCGGCCGGCAGTATTGTGACAGATAAAAGAGAAAAAAGGATCCGCAGCAGAGAAACGCAGTAAAAGCGCTGCGGGTTCCGGAGGATAGACTATGGATCGGGAAACATTGCGGAAAGTGCAGCTGGTGCAGCTGGAGATCGCCAAAGAGGTCAAACGGGTCTGCGAGGAGAACGGGATCTCCTACTGGCTGGATTCCGGCACCCTGCTGGGCGCCGTGCGCCACAAGGGATTCATCCCCTGGGATGATGACCTGGATCTGGGCATGCTGCGGGAGGACTATGAGAAGTTCCTGCAGATCGCCCCGGGGAAGCTGAAAGAGGAGTATGTGCTGCTGTGCTGGCAGCTGGATCCGCAGTATCC
The DNA here is from genome assembly GCA_015067765.1 of Oscillospiraceae bacterium. Taxonomy (GTDB): domain Bacteria; phylum Bacillota; class Clostridia; order Oscillospirales; family Oscillospiraceae; genus Vescimonas. The sequence goes on from SVLV01000003.1 coordinate 62,712, forward strand.
CCATCAGTTTGCCAAGGTGATGAAGCGGGGGACGGTATACCGGGAGGAAGCCCACTATGGCAGTTCCTTCGATGGCATCTTTGTGGATGTGTTCCCCTATGACCAGATGCCGGATGAGCCGGGAGAGATTCGGTGGGTGGGCTTTCGTCTGATGGCCTACCGGGCCATGATCCGGGCCAAGTGCGGCCACAGGACCTGGACGGTCAACGGAAAGTTCTATGTGAAGCGCTGGTTGAAGAATCTGCCCTTCCGTTTCCTGAGCCTGTTTTTCGGCAGAAGAGCTCTGCGGGAGCGGTCCGACCGGCTGTCCTGCCGCTACAACGGCACAGAGTTTGCGTACTGCACACCTCAGGGTGTGTTTGACTATCCGGAGTGGCGGATGCCGCTGCGGTATTTCACCGAATTGACCCAGCTGCCCTTTGAGGGGGAACGGTTCTCCGTTCCGGCGGATTACGACGGCTATCTGACCTGTGCCTATGGGGACTACATGACCCCGCCTCCGGAGTCGGAGCGGGAGGACCGTCACTCCATCGTTGAGGTGAAGTTCGGCGATGAGAGTGATACATACACCTGTGTGGAGCGAAACTGAGCCATACAGGCGTGGTTTTGAAAGGAGTTTCCATGCAACGTATCTCTGTAATCTCCCCCCTCTATCGGGGTCAGCCCTATCTGCAGCAGCTGATCGGGGTAGTGGAGCGAAATGTGGCCCGCCTGCAGGCAAGCGGTGTGGAGGCGGCGGTAGAACTGATCCTGGTCAATGACCTGCCGGGAGACGAACTGACGCTGCCGGAAGGGGATTATGACTTCCCGGTGCGGCTTTTGCACCATGAGGAGAACCGCGGCATCCACGGCGCCCGGGTCACCGGTCTGCTGCAGGCGCAGGGGGACTATATCCTGTTTCTGGATCAGGATGATGTGGTAACCGATGACTTTCTGTGCCGGCAGCTGCAGGGGATCGGGGATGGTGATGTGGTGGTGGCCAATGCCTGGCTGGAGCAGGCGGATGGCTCCCGTGTCCTGCGCTATCCCAATGAGTTCACCCTGAAGAAGGTGACCAATCTCCGTGCCTATACCAAGTCCTACAACCAGATCGTCTCGCCGGGTCAGTGTCTGATCCGTAAGGCGGCGATCCCGGAGGAGTGGACGCAGTTTATCACCCGGCAAAACGGCTCGGATGACCTGCTTTTGTGGGTGATCCTGCTGTCCCGTGGAGCGAAATTCGCCCTCTGCCGGGAGGCACTGTATACCCACAAGTACACCGGGGTGAATCTGTCGGCGGAGGTCAGCAAGATGAACCGATCCTCGCTGGAGATCGCCGAATACCTGGCGAAGATCCCGGGTGTTTCGGAAAAGACAGTGGCAGATCTCTGCCGCTCCAGAACCATGGATCAGCAGTGGTCGGAAGTGGGTACGGCAGGAAAGCTGCGGCTGATGGCCCGGAATCCGGACCTGTTTTTGTGCCGGACCTACTGGAAACTGAGAAGCAAACTATAACACAAGGGCGGCATCGTTGCCGCAGATGCGGGTATATCCCGCAAAAGGAGACCAAAACGTGTTGCAGCAGCATAGTACGCGAAAATTGAATGGAATCATCTTTTTGATGTTTTTCTCCTGCACCCTGGCCACGATCCAGTTTGAAGGCAGATCACTGTTTTTATTTGTAATGCTGGGATTCTGTCTGGTGATGGTGTTTTCCCGGAGAAAGATCCGGTTTTGCCCCTCCATTTTGGTGAATTTCCTGTTTTTAAGCAGTGTGTTCAGCGCGGTGTCTTCCTGCTTCAGCGATGTGCCGGCGTCTTACCAGAAGGCGGCGGTGGTGATGGCCATTTACGACCTGATCCTGTATTTCGCGGCGGCTTATCTGTTTGATCTGCTGAAGGTGGATCGGGAGAAGATCCTGCGGGTGATCCGCCGGGCTTTCCTGGCGGGCTGTATCCTGCAGTTGGTGTGGGTGCCCCTGCAGTATGTGACCTATCACTACATGGACCTGGATCTGAATCAGCTGATCTTTGTGGATACTCTGCACCTGATGGAGGAGGCCTCCTTTATCCGTGCCAATGTGTACTATCCCTCCGGCTTTACCTGGCACTCGGCACTGCTGGCCCCCATGTTTGTGCTGGCCTTTGCCCTGTATGACAATGTATGGATCCGGGCACTGATCCTCTTTGACGCCATGATCTGCGGCAACTCCACGGCGCTGATCGGCACGGTGTTCTGTGCCGCACTGCTGGCTTTGGCCTGGGTGGGACGCAATTGGCACCGTCATGTGGTGCGCCGCAGCACGGTGATCAGCCTGCTGGTTTTGGCGGTAGTGGGCGTGACCGCCCTGGTCGGGCTTGGGATGCTGGATACCCTGTGGACTGCCTTCACCAAAGTTTGGACGAGACTGTTCACAGAGAATAAGGATGCCAGCACCAGGGCCCATCTGGGATACTATGCCGACTATTTCACAGTAGCCAAAGACATGCCACTGATGCAGTTGGTTTTTGGCTATGGCATCGGCTGTTCCGGCTGGCCCATCACGGAGATGCGGGATCGTTATACTGATCTGGCCAACTGGGCGGTGGAGTGCGATATTGTCAATATCGCACTTTCCCGAGGCGTGGTGGGTTTTATCAGCTACTATTTCTTTCTGTTCTATACAGCCATCCGGGGACTGAAGATCAATTACAAGTACTTTGTGGTGATCCTGTCCTTTTTCCTGCAGGGATTCGGCTATAATATCCAGTGGGAATATGTGGTGCTGATTGAGATCATCCTATTGTTTACCATTTTGCTGGATATCGATTTTTTTGGTTCTGCCAAGCCTGCACAGGGGCAGACAAAGACCGTTTTTGATACAGGAGAGCAACCCTATGAAACCGCTGGTCAGCATTGTTGTTATGACATATCGCAATCAGAGTCTGCTGGGACCGGCCATTGCGTCGATCCTGGAACAGGACTATGAGAATATGGAGATTCTCGTTTTTGATGACGGGAGTCCTGACTTTGACCCTGCTCAGGTGGAAAAGCTGCTCCATCCGGCTGGGGAGAATGTCCGAAATACGGTGATTTACACCCAGCCGCAGAATGTGGGTACGGTTCGCAACTACCGCAGCGCTATCGAGGCCAGTCGAGGGGAGTACATCTTTCCCCTGTCCTGCGATGACCGATTTGCCCATGGACAGGTGGTGTCGGAACTGGTTCATTTCTTTCAGGAAACCGGCTGCCGGATCTGCACGGCACAACGACAGGGAGCAAGCAGTGGTCGAGTTACTCCGGATGAGCGCAGCGGTGACCTGTTGAAGGATCCCAAAGCTGCACTGGATTGCTGTCTGGTGGGCAACTTTGTCAGCGGAGCGGCACTGTATATGCGCCGAGATTACTATGAATCCGCGGGCGGCTACGATACCGATATGCGTCTGCTGGAGGATTATCCCTTTGTCATTAAGACACTGTTGGCAGGGGAACGGATCTGGTTTTATGATCGGGTGACTATTCTCTACGGTGAAGATGGTGTGTCCAACGGAGATCCGGCCAAACGGGATACTCCTGTGGGACGGATGCTGGCAAGGGACTATGAGATCCTGCAGGAAAAGTATCTGAAACCGGCCCTTCAGCAGGTGTCCGATCCCCGGTGCAGACGCTATCTGCAGCTGAAGCAGGCATTGCGTGAGGCGCCTGCTACCGTGCGGAAACTGGCAGCCTATGTGCGGTATCCGGATATCGGAGTGCTGCAGCTTCTTTACCGGTTGAAGGGCCACAGGGAAAAGAACATGGGTATCTATTGGGATTTGAGAAGTACGAAGAGATAGAAAGACGGGTCGAGGAAACAGATATGGAAGTAATCAAATATACCTTTCCGCCCCACGGGGATGACCGGGGTCAGCTGGTGGCTATCGAGGCGGGGAAGGATCTGCCCTTTGAGGTGAAGCGGGTCTACTACATCTATGATACGCTGGCGGGGGTGCGCCGCGGCTTCCACGCCCATCGGAATCTGCAGCAGATTCTGGTATGTGTCAGCGGCAGCTGCAGAATCCATCTGGATGATGGTCACGAAACGGCTGAGGTGCTGCTGGACAAGCCCACGGAGGGTCTCTACATTGCCAACGATATGTGGCGGGAGATGTATGATTTTTCTGAAGGTGCGGTGCTGCTGGTGCTGGCCTCGGAATACTACGACGAGGCAGATTACATCCGCAATTATGATGCATTTCTTCAGATGATCCGCGAAAAGGAGAGTCAGTAATGAGAGTTCCGTTTGTCAGTTTCCGGCCGCTGGAGCAGCGGCTGGACAGTCAGCTGCGGGCCGCCTTTGAGCGGGTCTATGCCAGCAGCTGGTATATCGGCGGCCGGGAGGATGAGGTCTTTGAGAAGACCTTCGCCGCCTACTGTGACAGCAAATACTGCGTGGGCTGCGGCAACGGGCTGGATGCCCTGATGCTGCCCCTGCGCGCACTGGGGGTAGGGCCCGGAGATGAGGTGCTGGTCCCCTCCAACACCTTCATCGCCACAGCGCTGGCGGTCACCTATGTGGGGGCGACCCCGGTGCTGGTGGAGCCGGATATCCGCACCTACAATATGGATCCGGCCCGGATCGAGGAGAAGATCACCGCCAGCACCAAGGCCATTATGCCGGTGCATCTGTACGGCCAGAGCTGTGACATGGATCCCATTCTGGCCATCGCGAAAAAGCATGGTCTGTTTGTGATCGAGGACTGTGCGCAGGCCCACGGCGCCCGGTACAAGGGCAAGGTGATCGGCTCCTTCGGTGACGCGGCAGGCTTCAGCTTCTATCCCGGGAAGAACCTGGGTGCGCTGGGTGATGCCGGCGCCATGGTGACCAATTGTGAGGAATTGGCCGGGAAGGTGCGGGCGCTGGGCAACTACGGCTCGGACTATAAGTATCACCACATCTATCAGGGCGTGAACTCCCGCCTGGATGAGCTGCAGGCAGCGTTCCTGTCTGCCAAACTGCCCATGATGGAGGAGGTCAATGCAGACCGCCGTGCCACGGCAAAGAAGTATCTGGCGGGGATCCGGAATCCCGCCGTTGCACTGCCCTTCGTGCCGGAGTGGGCGGAGCCGGTGTGGCACATCTTTGCCGTCCGGTGTGAGCGTCGGGAGGAACTGGCAGCCTATCTGGAGGAGAAGGGGATCGGTACCAACCGCCACTATCCCATCGCCATCCATCTGCAGGAGTGCTATCAGAATTTGGGCCTGCAGAAGGGGGATCTGCCCATCGCTGAGGAGATCGCCGCCACGCAGCTGAGTTTGCCGATGTATTACGGGATGACAGATGAAGAGATTCAGTATGTGATCGACTGCGTCAACAAGTTTTAAGAGAGAAAGAGAGAATCATATGGGTGGAACGCGCGAGCGAAAATCCAATATTGAGGTGCTCCGGATCCTGGCTATGCTGGGTGTGATCGTGCTGCACTACAACCATTCCGATATAGGCGGTGGATTTGCCCACGCCCAGGGAGGGCAGTTGCTGCTGCTGTATGCGACGGAGAGCCTGTGCATCGCGGCGGTGAATCTGTATGTGCTGATCTCCGGCTACTTTCTGTGCACCTCGAATGAACGTAATCTGCTCAAGCCGCTGATGATGGTGGCGCAGGTGGTGCTCTTCGGTGCACTGCGATATGGGTTTCATGTGCTGATGGGGACGCTTCCCTTCCACCCCAAACTTTTGTTGGAATATATGCTTCCGATCAACTATTTTGTGATTCTGTACATCGCCCTGTATTGGGTCTCTCCCTTCCTTAACATGATGCTGCAGAAGGCGCGGGAGAACGGGGTGGAAAACCGCCTTGTGGGAATCGGCCTGTTGGTCTTTTCGGTGTATCCCACACTGATGGACATGCTGCAGGAAGCTGCGGGAAGAACCTTCCCGGGGATCAGTTCCATTGGAATGCACGGCAGTCAGAGCGGCTATACCATCGTTAATTTTGCGCTGATGTATCTGATCGGCGCGTGGTTGAGAGAAAAGGAACTGACCGACCGCCACAGAAAATGGGCGGCAGGAGCCATCGTAGGCGGCACGGTGCTGCTGACGGCTTGGTGTGCTGTGGGAAAATATCTGCTGAAAAGCTCTCTGGCGGTATGGCACTACTGCAATCCGCTGGTGATCCTGCTGGCGGTGAGCCTGTTTGTGTTCTTCGCCGGGAAAGACTGGCAGAGCCGGTGGGTCAACCGACTGGCCAAGGGCAGCTTTTCGGTGTTTTTGCTGCATACGGTATGTTTGGACTATATTCACATCCCCTGGGCGGTCACCCAGAGCGTTCCGGTTCTGCTGGGACATCAGCTGGTGTCGGCTGCGGGGATCTATCTGATCTGCTGGGCGGTGGGCGCGGTATATGCTGCCGCGGAAGTGCGCCTTTGGGGCGCTTTGAGCAAGAAAATTCCCGGATTGACCAGAGAGTGGATCCGTTCGAAAGAGACAGAAGGAGTAGACCATGGGTCGTTGTAACAAGCTAAAGGGGAAATGGAGCGGTATTCCGCTGACGGTGAAGGCATCGGTGGCCTATACCGTCTGCAGCATCCTGCAGCGGTCGCTGGCCTTTATCACCATGCCCCTGTTCACCCGTCTGCTGACCCCGGATCAGTACGGTCAGTTTACGGTGTACAACTCCTGGATTGGCATCTTCTCCATCCTTCTGACTTTGAATCTGGCCTACGGCTCCTTCTCCACGGCAATGGTGAAGTTTGAGCGGCAGAGAGAGCGGTATATTTCCTCCATCCAGGGCCTGTGCCTGCTGCTGTCGGTGGGATTTCTGGTGATCTACCTGCCCCTGCAGGGGCCCATCAATGGGCTGCTGGGCATGCCCACCCTGCTGGTGCTGCTATTGGTGGCAGAGGTGACCACCTCCAATGCCACACTCCTGTGGAGCGGAAAGCAGCGGTTTGAGTATAAATATAAGAGTGTGGTGGCGGTGACGCTGACCACGGCGATCTGCTCCCCCACTTTGGCTTATCTTCTGGTGTGTGCAACGGAGGATAAGGGTACGGCCCGGATTTTGGGCTATACATTGGTGTCCATTGCGGTAGGCTGTGTGATCTTTGTGTGGAACACGGTCAAGGGGAAAACGCTGTACGACAAGAGCTTCTGGCAGTATGCCCTGCGGTTCAATGTGCCGCTGCTGGCCTATTACCTGTCCCAGGTGGTCTTCAATCAGAGCGACCGTATCATGATCGATCACATCTGCGGAACGGCTGCTGCCGCCATGTACGGTGTGGCCTACAATCTGGCAATGCTGCTGAACTTTGTGCTCAATGCCATCAACGGCTCCTATGTGCCCTGGTATTACGGAAAGCTGAAGGAGGGTAAGCAGGAGGAAAATCGCGCGGTTTCGGCCTCACTGGCCATTCTGATGGGCTTGATGCTGCTGTGCGTGATCTGGTATGCTCCGGAGATCATCCGGCTCATGGCCGGGGAAGCATACGAGGCGGCCATCCCGGTGGTGGCACCGGTGGCTATGAGTGTGCTGCTGCTGTTCTACGCCCAGTTCTTTATCAATGTGGAGTTTTATTTCGAGGAAAAACGCTCTCTGGTGTGGGCCTCCATTGGTGCGGCGGTGCTGAACATCGTGCTCAATGCCTGGCTGATCCCGCTGGTGGGCTTTGTGGCTGCGGCTTATACCACACTGGCCAGCTATGTGGTCTTTGCCGGCTGCAACTATATCGCTATGAAAAAACTGCTGCGCCGCCGCGAGATCCCGGAGGCCGGCTATAATATGAAGCTTCTGCTGCTGATCATGGTGCTGTTTATGGCCTCCGGCTTTTTGGGAATGGCACTGTATCCGTGGATCCTGCCGCGGATCATCATCACCCTGCTGGTGTTGGGTCTTCTGCTGGTGTTCCATAAGCCCATGCTGCAGACACTGAAAACCATCAAGAAGTAATCCCTTCGGGAGGAACCTATGGATTTGAGAAAACTGGAGGCGAAAGATGCGCCCCTGATGCTGGAATGGATGCACGACCCTGATGTGGTGAAGGACCTGCAGGCCAATTTTGCCGCCAAAACGCTGGCGGACTGTGAACGGTTTATCGCCGCGGCACAGGATCCGGCGGAGGATCTGCATCTGGCGGCAGTGAATGAAGCGGACGAATATCTGGGCACGGTCAGCCTCAAGCATATAAACCGGACGGCCGGTACGGCGGAGTTTGCCATCACCGTGCGTCGCTGCGCTATGGGGACAGGGGCATCCCGTCAGGCCATGGCGGAGATCCTGCGGCGTGGCATCCGGGAACTGGAGTTGCGGGAGATTTTCTGGTGTGTGGACCGGCGCAATACCCGGGCGGTGCGTTTTTACGACAAGAACAACTATGAGCGGGTCGTGTCTGTGCCCCGGCAATGGACCGAGCCCTATGATGCCGGTTTGCTGCCGGAGTTGATCTGGTATCGGTATACCGGATGAGGAGTGAGGAGACCATGAATGCAGTAAAAAAACTGGCGGTGCGGGTATCTTATAAGTGCAGAGAGTTTTGGGAATACCGGGCTGCCCGGCGGGATATGCGTGCACTGGCGGAAAAAGTGCGGGCTGACGGACCGGTTCGTGTGGTATTTATCACCCAGTATGTGCCGGCCTGGAACAAGGTGAAGGGCCTGTACGAGGAGCTGCGGCGCAGGGAGAACACGGAGGCATACATCCTGTGTGTGCCCTCGGGGATCCGGGGCGGCCGGCTCCTGGATGAGGGGGACTTGTCCAACGACACCTATGACTACTTTATCGGCCAGGGGTATGAGGCCATCAATGCGCTGGTGGGGAAGAATCAGTGGTTCGACCTGCAGAGTCTGCAGCCGGACTATGTGTTTCACCCACGGCCCTACAACGATTTCATGCCTCCGGTGTATCAGAGCAGCCAAGTCCGGAAATATGCAAAGCTGTGCAACATCATGTACGGCCCGGCGCTTACCTACAACGGGCTGAAAACTACGCTGAACCGGGACTATCACAAGGACCTGTGCAAGTATTTTGCCACCACCACGGTGGAGGCGGATTACTGGAATGACCGGTTTTCCGGCGGCGTGCGGCAGGGACTGCAGAAGGCCTATGCCATCGGCAACCCGGTCTTTGAGGAGCTGGCGGCCTGCCGCGGCGGGGAAGACGTTCAGCGGCCCACCTTTCTGTGGTCCCCTCGGTGGACCACGGACCCGGCAGCCGGCGGCACCAACTTTTTCACCTACCGACAGGTGCTCAATCGTTATGCGGCAGGGCATCCGGACACGGAACTGATCGTGCGGCCCCATCCGCTGATGTTCCGGACACTGGTGGAAAAGGGCGACATGACCCAGCAGGAGGCAGATGATTACCGGCAGCAGCTGCAGCAATTGCCCAATGCCCGGCTGGATGAAGCGAAGGAATACACGAAGATGCTGTGGCAGACCACGGCGCTGATCAGCGACATCTCTTTTTTGGTGGTGGAATACTTCACCACCGGTAAGCCGGTGATCTACTGTCCGCCGGCCCAGCCCTTCCCCAATCTGCCCTGGGTGGATCGGATGCTGGAGGGCTGCTATATCGTGCATAACGAGACGGAACTGGTACAAGCTGTGGAGCAGTTGGCGAGAGGAGAGGATCCTCTGTATCAGCGGCGTCAGCAGCTGATTGAGGAACTGTTCGGCGGTGTGGCAGGCAGTGCCTCACGCATTGCCGATGTGCTGGTACAGGATGCCGGCGGCAGAAAAGGATAACGGATAAACAGCGAAATCTCCTTCCAAAGGGAGAGCGGTGGCAGGCAAAGGAGCAAAGACATGTATTACAGAAGAAAAGCGGAATATGAGATCGATCTGAAGGATACCGTATTCTATCTGCTGCGCAAGTGGCGGGGCATCCTGGTGACGATGCTGGCGGTAGCTGTGCTGATGGGCGGTTATACCGCGTGGAGTCAGTGGGGCGCAACGGTCAACGAGAAGAGTATCGCCTCTCTGAAGAAAGAGATCGCCGTCAATCAGGCGGTGATCAACGGCAACAACGCCTATATTGCCGACCAGGAAGCCCGTCTGGCTGCCAATGCAGACTTGATCGCAGCGGAGGAACAGAAGATCACGGAACTGAAGAGTACCCGTCAGCTGCTGGTGCAGCAGCTGGAGGCCTGCAAGGCCCGTCAGGCCGGTGGAGAGCGGTCGGAGGATCTGGCGGAACTGGTGATCCGGCTGGACCAGCAGATCGCCGATGTGGACGCCCGTCTGACCCAGTGTGACAAGATGATCCTGGCACTACAGAAGGAGAAGTCCACCATTCCCGATGCCATCATGGATATCCGGGCGGCCAGTAAAAAGGTGAACACTACCAATAATACACTGAAGGCGCAGATCGCAGCGCTGCAGGCGGTGGGCTTGAATCCCAAGGACGTGGCCGGCAAGACGGTGGTAGGTGCTGTGTTGGGCCTGCTGTTGGCGCTGGTGGTGGATGTGGTACGATATCTGGCGGACCGGAAGGTGCGCTCTGCTGCCCGGTGGCAGCTGGAGTGGACGGTGCCGGTGCTGGGTGATCTTCACGGCTGCCCCCTGAAGAAGAACGCCGTGGATCGATGGATCGACCGTATGGCCGGCGAGAAGCCGGCAGATGAGCCGCTGCAGCTGGCTATGACGGCAGCCGGTATCCGCAACTGTGCACAGGAGGGCGCTGTTCTCCTGGTGGGTACGGCGGATCAGGCAGCAATGGAGCAGCTGCGGGAGAAGATGGTTCCGGTGATGGACGGTAAGGGTCCGGCACTGGAAGTAACCGGCAATCCTCTGTCCAGCCCCGAGGCGCTGCTGCAGGTGAAGGATCGGCAGATCCTGCTGGTGGAGGAGGCGGAGAAGGCATCCTTCCGGCAGGTGCAGAATCTGCTGGATACGCTGGCCCGCTCCGGTGCAAAGGTACTGGGTGTTGTGATCCTGTAAGAAGACTGAATAACGAACAGACGCTCGCAAGAGCGTCTGTTTTTTATTTTTAATAAGATCAATGAAAGAAATTGAACGAAAATGGCGAAAAAGAGGGGAATTCCCCTTGCAACCGCGTTCAAAATAGGATACAATAGCGGATGAAAATGAGCAAAACGCCTTGCGGGGCTGTTTTGCTCATTCCAGCGAGAGAACCTCCATGCCGGATCCGGCGCACAATATATAAATTCGCTCACCGCAGGCCTGCGGTGTTCTGCCTCAAAGAGGCAGAACAAGGGGCTTTCGGTGCGGAAGGGGAGCAATGACTCCCGGGAAAGGATATGGGATATGAGTACGAACAATAATGGACAGGTGAAACTGAAAAGAAGTCTGAATCCCTTTGCGGTCTGGGCGCTGGCCTTCGGCTGCATCATTGGATGGGGATCCTTTTTCAACCCCGGTCTGAAATTTCTGCCCACCGCAGGTCCGCTGGGTACGGCTATTGCCATGCTGCTGGGTGCCGGCATCATGGTGATCATCGCCTGCTCCTATAACTACCTGATCCCCCGGTATCCTGTGGCCGGCGGTGAGTTCGCCTACACCATGGCCATTTTCGGGCCCAAGCATGCCTTCATCTGCGGCTGGTTTCTGGTGCTGGCCTATCTGACCAATGTGCCCATGAACGCCACCACGCTGGGCTACATGACCCGCTTCCTCTTTGAGGGGTGGCTGCAGGGTCAGCACCTGTGGACGGTTGCAGGCTTTGATGTGTATCTGGGTGAGGTGCTGCTGTCCGTGGCGGCGATTCTGCTGCTGACGGTATTCTCCATCCGGGGTGTGAAGGTGGCCGGTGTGGTCCAGTCCATTTTTGCCATCTCTTTGGCGGTGTCTGTGGTGGTCGTTGCCATTGCGGCTCTTTGCAGCCCCTACACCCACTGGGAGGACCTGCTGCCCCTCTTCAAGCCCACCGCCCAGTCCACCGGCGAGGCGGTCAGCGGTGTGGTGGCCATTCTGGCGCTGGCACCCTGGGCTTATGTGGGCTTTGACACCATCCCGCAGTCCTGCGAGGAGTTCAACTTCTCCCAGAAGAAGGTGTTCCGGATCATGCTGGTGGCCATCGCTTTCGGCGCATTTGTCTATATCTCCAATACGCTGGTGGCAGCTACGGCTCTCACTGAAAACTATACGGAGGCCATTGCCAACCCCGAGATCAGCTGGCTGCTGGGCTATGCGGTGAAGAACATGCTGGGCTGGCCCGGTCTGGTGATTCTGGGCATCGCCCTCTCCTGTGCCATCCTGACGGGCCTGCTGGGCTTTTTGACAGCCACCAGCCGTCTGATGTATTCCATGGCCAACAGCGGCTACCTGCCCGCCTTTTTCGGTCATCTGAATCCCAAGACCCAGACCCCTGTGAAGGCGCTGTTGTTCTGCATGGCGGTCTCTCTGGTGGGTCCGTTGTTCGGCCGCGTGGCTCTGGGCTGGTTTGTGGACATGAGCGCTATCGGTGCCGCCATCGGATTTGCCTATACCTGCTTCGCCGCCCGGGTGACGGTGAAGGAGCGCAGGGATGTGCCCCACTGGAAACGCACCGCTGTGCTGGCGCTGGTGGGCGGCTGCATCTCCCTGCTGTTTATCGTCATGTTCCTGCCGGGTCTGCCGGCGGCACTGACGGTAGAGGGTTTCATCATGCTGGGGGTTTGGATCCTGTTCGGTGTGATCTTCTACTTTACCCGCAGCAAGAAGAATTTTGCAGTGTAATCATAAGAAACAAAAGACAGAGAGGAAAAGACAATGCTTTCCAAACGCGAATTTGATATTCTTGTGCTGCTGACCCAGCGGCAGTCACTGACCCAGCGGGAGCTGGCGGAGCAGCTGCAGGTGTCAGTAGGCACGGTCAATAAGACGCTGCGGGATCTGAAGGAACATGGCTACTGCCGGGACGGTGTGATCACCGACGACGGTCTGCAGGCGCTGGAGCCCTACCGGGTGCGCCGCGCCATCTTTCTGGCGGCAGGCTTCGGCTCCCGGCTGGTGCCCATTACCTTCAACACCCCCAAGCCCCTGGTGCGGGTCAACGGTCAGCGGATGATCGACACCCTGCTGGATGCAGTGACGGCCGCCGGGATCCCGGAGATTGTCATTGTGCGGGGCTATCTGGGGGAGCAGTTTGACCAGCTGCTCTACAAGTACCCCAACATCCGCTTCGTGGAAAACCCCATGTACAATGAGAGCAACAACATCTCCTCGGCCATGTGTGTGCGCTATCTGATGCAGAACGCCTATGTGCTGGAGGCGGACCTGATCCTCAGCAGCCCCCACCTGATCCGCAAGTATGAGTATCAGACCAACTTCCTGGGTATCCCCGTGGAGGTCACCGACGACTGGTGCTTCTATACCGATCACAACGGTATCATTACCCGGCAGGCGGTGGGCGGCACCAACTGCCATCAGATGGTGGGCGTTTCCTATTGGAGCGCCGAGGACGGTGCCAAGCTGGCCAGTGATCTGGACGAGGTGTTCCGTTCCCCCGGCGGTAAGGAGCGCTACTGGGAGCAGACGGCGCTGCTGTACAAGAAGGAGAATTACAAGGTGGCCGTCCGGGAGTGCGGCTTCGAGGACATCATTGAGATCGATTCCTTTGCGGAACTGAAGCAGGTGGACCACAGCTACTGCTGAGAGAAACTGTTCCAGAAATCCTGTTTTTTCGGGGATATGGAACAGGGAAGAGATTCCATGTCCTTCCTGTTTTCGAAAAAACTGAACAGTTGGCTCCCCGGGAAAATGTGAACTTTTCGGAAACGACAGAAAAATGCTTTACATCCTATGAGGATGTGCTATAATGAAACCACAAAAAACTTGCACCGACGGCGCAAGTTTTTTGTTCCCCTTTATGTTCAAAAAAATGCAAAATGCATAAAATGATGAACAATCAGGCTGTTCATTACAGCTTGCTGCGTGGACAAAACGGAACGGGGAAACGAGGAAACAGGAACAATTGGCTTGTTCGGCAAGCCCGTGAGGAAGGAATCGTGTTATGAAGAAATTTTTTGCATTTGTTCTGGCTCTGGCCTGTGCACTGTCGCTGATGGCCTGCTCCGGCGGTAAGGAGCAGATCGTCATCTACACCAGCGCCAACGACTCCCGCATTGCCCATATGACCGGCATGCTGGAAGAGAAGTTCCCCGACTATGAGTTTATTGTGGAGTATCAGTCCACCAGCAAGGTGACGGCCAAGCTGGCGGCTGAGGGCACTGCCACCGAGTGCGACATCATCCATGACCTGGCCTATCTGAGCCTGGCTCAGCTGGATGGCAAGGGGATTTTGGCTGACCTGAGCAGCTACGATACCTCCGTCTATACGGACGATTGCGTGGTCAGCCCCAACTATCTGGTGGAGCTGCGTACCGGCGGCGCCATCATCCTCAACACCAAGGTGATGCAGGAAAAGAATCTGCCCACCCCCACCTGCTATGAGGATCTGCTCAAGCCCGAGTACAAGGGCCTGATCTCCATGCCGGATCCCAAGTCCTCCGGTACCGGTTATATGTTCCTCAAGTCCCTGGTGAACGCCTGGGGTGAGGAGAAGGCCTTTGATTACTTCAAGAAGCTGTCTGAAAATGTGCTGCAGTTCACCTCCTCCGGCAACGGCCCTGTCAATGCCCTGATCCAGGAGGAAGTGGCCATCGGTCTGGGTATGACGGCCAACGCCGTGGTGCAGATCAATGAGGGCGTGCCCCTGCAGGTGCTGTTCTTCGAGGAGGGTTCTCCTTATTCCATGTATGGCCAGTCCATCATCAAGGGCAAGGAGCAGCGCAAGTGCGTGAAGGAAGTGTTTGACTATCTGATCAACACCTACACCGCAGAGAGCTGCAGACTGTATGCCCCCGAGAAGATCTACAAGGATGTGGACTTTGAGCTGGAGAACTTCCCCAAGGAAGTGAAGTATGCCGATATGTCCAACGATACGCTGGAGGAGAAGGAACGCCTGCTGGCCAAGTGGGACGTCTGATCAGAATCATACGGGTGGGCAGGCCGGGTTTCCGGTCTGCCCACACAGTGCGTTTAGAGAAACCGTGATTTTCAAGTAAGGAGCCTCACCCATGGAACCGATTTTACAGATTCGCAACCTGACCCACCGTTTTGATGAGAAAACGGCCCTCTCCAATGTAAGCTTCGATGTGAACGACGGGGAGTTTCTGGCCATTCTGGGCCCCTCCGGCTGCGGAAAGACCACCATTCTCCGGATCCTCATCGGCCTGCTGCAGCCCACAGAGGGCACGGTCACCATGGCCGGCCGGGACATTACCCATGTCTCTCCGGCGGAGCGCAACATGGGCATCGTGTTTCAGAACTATGCCTTGTTTGAGAATATGACCGTGCTGCAGAATGTGCAGTATGCCATGAAGATCCGTAAGGAGACCCGGGCGGAATCCCGCCGTGTGGCCGAGGAGATGCTGCAGCGGATGGGGTTGGCGGAGCATATGCACAAGCGGCCCAATGAGCTCTCCGGCGGCCAGCAGCAGCGGGTGGCCATCGCCCGGACGCTGGTGCTCCATCCCCGGGTGATCCTCTTTGACGAGCCCATGTCCGCCCTGGATGTGGAGACCCGTCTGACCCTGCGCAAGGAGATCAAGCAGATCCAGGCAGAGTTCGGCACCACCATGATCTACATCACCCACGACCAGGAGGAGGCCTTCGCCATGGCCGACCGCATCATGGTGATGGAGGAGTCCCGGCTGGTGCAGCTGGCGACCCCTATGGAGATCATTCAGCATCCCGCCGATGCCTATGTGCAGCGCTTCGTGCTGGACAATCTGCAGATCAAGATCGATTCCCTGGCCAAGTATATCAATGTGAGGTAAGCCGATGGGGAAGTTCTTGAAAGATAAACAGTTGGATGCCACCAAGCTGCTGCTTTCGGCGGTATTCATCGTGCTGGTGTTTTATCCCTTCCTGCAGATGGTGATTATGATCCAGCCGGAGGACTTCGGCCGGGTGGTGACTGCCTCCAATTTCCCGGAGGCGGTGGCCAACTCCCTGCGGGCTGCCGTTACCACCACCGCCATCTCCGTCAGCCTTGGTATGGCGCTGGCAGCCTGTCTGCAGCGAACCAATATCCGCGGGAAGGCGGTGCTCTCTGTGGTGCTGATCCTGCCCATGCTGATCCCCTCCATCTCCCACGGCATGGGGTTGATCGTGGTCTTCGGCACCAACGGAATCCTCACCAACCTGCTGGGGCTGGAGGGAACCATCTACGGCTTTGGCGGTATGGTGCTGGGCTCTGTGCTCTACTCCTACCCGGTGGCCTTCCTGATGCTCAATGATGTGCTGAAGTATCAGGACAGCTCCCCCTATGAGGCGGCAGCCGTGCTGGGCATCCCGCCGCTGCGCCGCATGACCGCCATCACCCTGCCCTATCTGGCCCGGCCTCTGGTGTCTGCCGTGTTCGCCGTGTTCACCATGGTCATCACCGACTACGGTATTCCGCTGATGATCGGCGGCAAGAATACCACCCTGGCGGTGATGATGTATCAGGAGGTGCTGGGGCAGGTGGACTTCGGCAAGGGCAGCGTAGTGGGTCTGTTCCTGCTGATCCCCGCCATCATTACCTTTGTGTTCAATACCCTGTCCAAAAACCGGGCCAAGATGGGCTATGTGACCCGCCCCTTTGAGATGAAACGCAACTCCCTGCGGGACGGTGCCGCCTATGTGTTCTGCGGTGCGGTGCTGCTGTTTGTGGTGGTGCTGATCGGCTCCTTCTGTATGCTGGCCTTCACCACCCGCTATCCCAGCGACCTGACCTTTACCCTGGCCCATGTGCAGAAGATGCTGGATCTGGGCGGCGACCGGTATGTGACCAACTCGGTGATCATTGCTCTGTTCGTGTCGGTGATCGGCATTGTGACGGCCTTTGTCACGGCCTACATGACCACCCGTGTGCCCTCCCGGATGTCCCATTTCCTGCACCTGTGCTCCATTACCTCCCTGGCCATCCCCGGTATCGTGCTGGGCCTTTCCTATGCCCTGACCTTCAGCCGCAGCTTTATCTACGGTACCATGGCCATCCTCATTATGGCCAACCTGATGCACTTTTTCGCATCCCCCTATCTGATGATGTACAATTCCCTCAGCAAGATGAATGAGAATCTGGAGAGTGTGGGCGCCACGCTGGGCATCAGCCGTCTGCGGATCGTGCTGCACGTGATCATTCCCCAGAGCAAGTCCACGCTGCTGGAGATGTTCTCCTACTTCTTCGTCAACTCCATGATGACCATCTCCGCTGTGTCCTTCCTGGCCAATGTGCGCACCAAGCCTCTGTCTCTGATGATCAACCAGTTTGAGGCGCAGATGCTGATGGAGTGCGCTGCGGTGGTGTCCCTGTGTATCCTGCTGGTGAATGTGTGCATCAAGGGGATGGTATACCTGATCAATCAACATGTGTCCAAGCGGCCGCCTGTCAATCCGGCCCGGTGACGAGGAGAAGAATATGCTGACCAAGAAACAATTTGACCTGCTGGTCTACCTGACGGAACAGACCGGCAGCCAGTCCCAGAGAGCCATGGCGGAGGGGTTGCATCTGTCGGTGGGCAGTGTGAACCGGGTGGTGAAGGAATTGACCCAGCAGGGGCTGGTGTGTGACGGACGCATCACGACCCAGGGCCTGGAGGCGCTGGAGCCCCACCGGGTGCGCCGCGCCGTGCTGATGGCGGCCGGTTTCGGCTCCCGGCTGGTGCCCATTACCCTCAATACCCCCAAACCGCTGGTGCGGGTCAAGGGGGTGCGAATCATCGATACCCTGCTGGATGCTCTGGTGGCGGCGGAGATCCCCGAGATCTATATCGTCCGCGGCTATCTGAAGGAGCAGTTTGACCAGCTGCTGTACAAGTACCCCATGGTCCAGTTTATTGACAATCCCCTGTACAATGAGGCCAACAACATCGCCTCCATCGTCTGTGCCGGGGACCGGATCCGCAATGCCTACATCATGGAGGCGGATCTGCTGCTGAGCAATCCCAGGCTGATCCAGAAGTATCAGTATCGCTCCAACTATCTGGCCATCCCCGTGGAGCGGACGGACGACTACTGCTTCCACCTGGAAAACGGCTTCATCAGTCAGGTGGCTGTGGGCGGTGTCAACTGCTATCAGACGGTGGGCATCTCCTACTGGACAGAGGAGGACGGCACCACCCTGGTGGACCATGTGAAGGAGGTCTATCAGGCCCCCGGCGGAAAAGAGCGCCTATGGGGTCAGGTGCCGCTGGTGTACCATGCCAACGACTACAAGGTGTCCATCCGCGAATGTACGCTGGAGGATGTGGTGGAGATCGACACCTTCCAGGAACTGAAGAATATCGACCCGACTTACGCTATGTAATGGAAGGCAGCGTTGGAAAAGCGCCCCGGATCTTTCCGGGGCGCTTCTTTTCATTTCCTGTGAGAAACCCGGTTTACAGGTTCTTCTCGTAGGACTCGATCATCTTCTTGACCATCTGGCCGCCCACGGAGCCGGCCTCACGGCTGGTCAGGTCGCCGTTGTAGCCTTCCTTCAGGTTGACGCCCACTTCAGAGGCAGCCTCCATCTTGAACTTGTCCATAGCGGAGCGGGCCTCGGGCACGTTCAGCTTGTTGCTGTTCTTGTTAGACATGATTGATCTCCTTTCTTCGAATACTGTGCGGCGTATCCGGTTTTGGATGCCGCACACATATCTTGTCCGGGCAAACGGTGATTATGTGAAAATCGACACTGGTAAAATTTGCGCGGCAAATGGCCGTCGGTGATCGTTTTTTGTTGACAAACCCCCTGCCACCCGATATGATACAAACAAGATGAACTTTCTGCAAAGAAAGGCAAAAACAGGAGGAAGAGACCATGAAATTTTATCCCAGTATTTTTAACGACTGTCTGTCTCCCATCTATCCCGGCCCCTCCAGTTCCAATACCGCCGCCCCCCATCGTCTGGGCATTATGGCCACAGATCTGCTGGACGGCAAGCCTGTCCACCTCTATGCCGAGATGAGCAAATCCGGCGGCTATTTCGCCACCTTCTATGGCCTGCACACCGACAAGGGTTTCCTGGTGGGCACCATGCGCAAGGATATGCGCACCTATGACTATGACCAGTCCTATGCCGACGCCGAGGCTGCCGGCCTGACTTATGAGTTCGCCTTCACCGATGAGGTGCCTGCCATGCCCTCTGAGGGTGCCTGGCTGACCCTCACCTCCGACACCGGCGACAAGATCTTCATGAAGACCGCCTCTCTGGGCGGCGGCGAGGTCACCATCGACGATGTGGACGGCATCAAAACCTTTATCGACGGCAAGTATTACTACCTGCTGGTGCGGGTGGCCACCGACAAGGTGTCCGCCGTGGAGGCTATGATCCCCTACGGTTTCACCACGGAGGACGGCGGAGAGGGCTTCAGCCTCATCACTGCCCATGCCCGCGAGGCCTATCCGGAGGAGTTTATGGCAGCTCTGCGCGCCGCTGACGGCGTGGTCTATGCCCGCTCCATGGCCCCGGTGTTTAACATCGTGCCCTTTGAAGAGCCCGATATGCCCTTTACCAACGGCGCGGAGATGTTTGCCTACGCCGCTGAGAAGAAGATTCCCCTGTGGCAGGCTGCACTGGACTATGAGAAGGCTCTGTCCGGTCTGGAGGAGGATGCCCTCTATGCCTTTGCCGAGGATCTGTGGGATCTGACAGTCTATGCCGCAGAGCAGGGCTACAAGGTCACCGAGCTGGATGGCGCCATCGTCAAGCCCCATGCCGCCAGCTTCCGCAAGGTCCACGAGGAGGGGCGCACCCTGTCCCTGGGTGTGGCAGACTGGGCTGTGCTGGATGCCTTCGCCGTGAAGGAGTACGGCGCTGTCCACGGCATTATCGCCGGTATGCCCGCAGGCGGTTCCGCCGGTGTGCCCATCTCCACCCTGAACCACGCCATCAAGGCCATGGGTCTGGAGAAGATCGACGGCGTCCGTGCCCTCATCACCGCCGGTATTCTGGGCATCATCTACTATCCCACCCATTACCACGGTGCGTGGGGCTGCCAGGCTGAGGTGGGCATCTCCATCTCCATCACCGCCGGCGCACTGGCCTCCCTGATGACCGATGATCTGGATGTCATCGAGCGGGCTGCCGTACTGGGCGGCCAGAGCATTCTGGGTCAGGTCTGCGATCCCATTGACGGCGCCGGTCAGGTGCCCTGCTTCCTGCGCAACATCACCGCCGTTCCCACTGCCATCGTCTGCGCCAATGCCGCCCTGGGCGGTGTGGAGACCCTCACCAGTCTGGACGAGATGGTGGAGGCCATGCTGCGCGTGGGCCACAAGCTGAAGTCCTGCGGCATCAACGATTTGGGCGTCTGCTACGGCAAGGAGATGGGCAACGCGGCCAAGGCCAGCGGCTGCAGCACCGGCTGCACTGCCTGCGGAAGCTGCGCTCAGTAACCGAATCCATACAAAAGAAGAGCACCCCGGCTGACCTGAGTCAGCCGGGGTGCTTTGTTGTTGGGGAAAGAGATCTCAGCCCTCCACCAGTTCCACCAGGAACCGGGCGATCATCTCCGACAGAGCGATGCGGTGGCTGGTAAAATCGTGGTCACAGGGGAGCTCTCCGTAGCGGAAAAGATCGCCGCCGCAGGCAGTGATGGCGCTGCGCAGGGGCTCCCGGTGCAGGTCGGGGGGCAGGTCCACGTCGTAGGTGGCGCCCACCAGCAGCGTGGGCTTTTTGGCCAGCAGAGGGGCCAGCGGCTCCAGACAGAAGGCCTCGCCCTGCTCTGCCAACTCCTGGGCAAAGCTCTTGGCGGAGGTGCCCCGCAGCCAGTCGAAACCGAAATTGAGGATGTAGGTGAGATTCTCGCCGGACACATCGTCGGCGCTGCGGTTGACCCACAGGCGGCCCACATCGAAGGGGGTCACAATAGCGCCGCCCCGCAGCAGGTCCTCCTTGGCCAGCAGGTGGGTGGCCACAAAACCGCCCATGCTGTGGCCCATGATGTACAGCTGATTGGGGTCGATGCGATACTCCGGGCCCAGCTCCGCCAGTGCGTGCAGCACGGTGGAGGCATCCTCCAGACAGTTGGAGAAGGAGAAGTCACCGTCGGCACCCCAGCTGCCGCTGTAATGGAAGGTGGCGGTGCAGAAGCCCACGCGGCGCAGGGCCTGAGCCAGATCCAGATGCTGCTCAAAGCCGGGATAGCCGTGGCAGATCAGCACCGTGGGGTGGGGACCTTCGCCGAAGGGCTGCAGCAGCAGACAGGGAATCTTGCCGCGCCGGCCCATGATCTTCAGGGATTTGGCGTTGGTGGGGGCATCCCCGGGAGCGGGGATGGGGTCTTTGTACAGATAGTCCAGATGCATCGGGGGTCCTCCTTTGTGCACAGGTGGGTTACTGCTTGCGGGCCAGGGCATAGTCATCCCCCGGCCGCCAATAGGGACAGTCGTTGGTGCGGGAGGAGAGGAAACGGACCATCTCGTCCTCATCCAGATCCATGTCACAGACATAGTCGTCATAGATTTCGTCGTAGATGTAGTAATGGCACTGCTCACACTTGGTGGACATTTCCGCAGCCTCCTTCCGTTTGCTATGGTTCTATTATAGGAGGCGGCGAATTTCCTGTCAATCGGTAAACTCCCACAGTTCCGCCGGCCGCATCACCGAGATCTCGTATGCGGTGCGGGTCAGCTCCCCCTCCGGCAGCTTCTTGCGGTAGACCCGGCTCTGCAGGCGGCCCTCGGCGGTGAAGCGATCCCCCACCGACAGGGCGGCGGTCTGTTGGGCGATGGCACCCCATGTGATGGCGGGCAGATAGTCGGCCCGACCGTAGCGGCGGTTGACGGCCAGGATCAGATCGCAGATCTCCCGGCCCAGCGGCGTGCGGCGATAGGAGGGGGGCTTGCAGAGAACCCCGGAGAACTGGATGCAGTTGCAGCTCTCCCCACCGGGGGTGAGGGTGCGGGCGAAGGTGGACAGCACCAGCCGTGGCCCTTCGCCGCTGCGGTTGTTGAAGGAGCGCAGCTGCCCGGTGACGGTGACGGTGCAGCCGGGGGAGAGATCCGCCTGCTGCAGCAGGGGTTCCGCCGCCAGCACCGGCAGCAGGTCCACCTGCCCGGAGAGGCGGGGGACCGACAGGGTGAAGCGGTAAAACCGCTGGGTGTGGCTGCAGTGGGACAGCTGCGGCGCCTCTGCCACCTGTCCGCAGAGGGTGAGTCGGTTCAAATTCTGGTCCATAGGACACGTCCTTTCCGTAGAGCGATGGACCAGTGTATGTGTCCCGGCGGCGGAATATGCTCTTTTCAAAGGGAACAGACTATGATAAAATGGGGCAAAGAACATGAGAAAAGGAGCAATATCCATGCGTTATAAGGGAAAGGTCTACCGTCCGCCCAGTGAGGCGACCAGCCTGATCGTGCAGGTCACCTATGGCTGCAGCCACAACCGCTGCGCCTTCTGCAGCATGTATGACGATAAAAACTTCTCCATGCGGCCCATGGAGGAGATCCGTGAGGATTTTGAGATGGCCCGCCGGGTTTATAAGCGGGTGCGCCGCGTGTTTTTGGCCGATGGCGATGCCATGATGCGCCGCACGGCGGATCTGGTGGAGATCCTGGGCCTGATCGCGGGTCTGTTTCCCGAGTGCGAGCGGGTCACCTGCTATGCCTCCCCCCGGAGCCTGCAGGTAAAGAGCGAGGAGGACCTGCGTCTGCTGCGCCAGAGAGGTCTTGCCATGGTGTATATGGGTCTGGAATCCGGCTGTGACGCGGTGTTGGAGAAGATGTGCAAGGGTCACACTGCTGCCGACATTGTGGCGGCCGGTCAGAAGGCCCGCCGCTGCGGGCTGGCTCTGTCGGTGACGGCCATCTCCGGACTGGGCAGCCGGGAACTGATGGAGCAGCACGCCATTGAGACGGCACGGGCCTTCAGCCAGATGAAGCCGGAATATATCGGCCTGCTGACCCTGATGGTGGAGAAGGGTACGCCGCTGGAGCAGTGGGTCCGGGAGGGCAGCTTTGAGGTGCTGGGTGCCGAGGATGTGCTGCGGGAGACGGAGATCTTCCTGCAGCATATTGACAGCGAGGGCAGCGTTTTCCGCATGAACCATGCCTCCAACTATCTGACCCTGAAGGGCACGCTGAATCAGGACCGGGAGGCGCTGCTGGAGCAGGTCCGCTGGGGTCTGGAGAGCGGTGATCTGAAGGAGGAATACCTGCGTCTGCTGTAACAGACGGCAGGAAAGAAAGTGGACGATCGGCAGAGAAAGAGAGGTCGCTATGGGAAAGAAGAAAGTCTTGTCTGTTCAGGAGGCCCGGCGCCGCTATCAGAGCGGTCGGGCGGATCTGCTGCTGGTGGTGATCTTTACCGCCGTGAACACGCTGCTGGCCCTGGTGGGCAGCTACACCTATTTCCTGTTTTCCAGCTATCCGGCCTATCTGTTTGCCATGTACGGCAGGCAGTTCTGGGAGATCACCCGGGAGCCCTCTGCACTGGTGACGGGCGGTCTGCTGGCGGTGCTGATCCTGGCGGTGTATCTGGTGTGCTGGCTGCTGAGCAAGAAACACCGGGTGTGGCTCACGGTGGCAGCGGTGGTGTTCGTGGTGGACACGGTGCTGGTACTGGTGGATCTGATCACCGGCGGCGAGGTGGGCTATCTGATGGATCTGGCCTTCCATGTGTGGGTGCTGGTGATGCTGATCCGCGGCGTTCTGTGCAGCCGTCGGGCCTTTGAGGCGGCAGAGGAGCCCGTCTGCGGCTACACCGTTCCCGCAGGGGATACGGAGTTCTATGATGCCTCCATGGGCAGTCCCAACAGTCCCTGTCTGGGAGATCCGCAGCAGGAAAACAAATACCGGGTACTGGTGCAGGCGGATTGGAACGGTTACCACATTGAGGCCCGCCGCAGCCGCGGTCTGACGGAGCTGGTGATCAACGGCCGGCTCTACGGTGTCAAGGAGGGCGCAGTGGAGTCCTTCTATGTGATCTGCGCCCGGCTGAACGGCCATGAGTTTGCCACCCGCCTGGCGGGGACTCTGCAGACCATCGAGGTGGACGGCCAGATGATTGCGAAAAAAGTGAGGTTGTATTAAATGATCGATATGATGGAACAGATGGTGGAAACCCACGAGAAATTCCGGGGCCGCATCATCCGGGTGAAGGAGGATGTGGTGATCCTGCCCAATGGCAAGGAGGCCCGGCGGGAGATCGTGGAGCATCCCGGCGGCGTGGGCATTCTGGTGCTGGACGGGCAGAACCGGGCGGCGTTGGTGAAGCAGTACCGCTATGCCTTTACCCGCTGCCTGCGGGAGATTCCCGCCGGCAAGATGGAACCGGGTGAGGAACCGGAGGTCACCGCCCGCCGTGAGCTGCGGGAGGAAGTCGGCGTGGAGGCGGCCCAGTGGGCAAGTCTCGGCCGCATGATCCCGTCCCCCGGCTGCTACGGGGAGATGCTGCATCTGTATCTGGCCCGGGGGCTGACGCCGGTGGGCCAGCAGCTGGATGAGGACGAGTTCCTGCAGCTGGAGTGGGTTCCCTTTGAGATCTTGAAGCAGGCCTGCCTGGAGGGTACGGTCATCGACGGCAAGACGGTGACGGCTGTGCTGCGGGCGGCCGGCCTGCTGGACCTGTGAGAAAAGCCCTTGACAGAGGGGCAGTTTGATGTTACCATAACACTATATTTTAAAAACTGTTGAGTCAGAAGAGTAGCTGTTCGCAAAGCTTTCAGAGAGTCGCCGGTGGTGGGATGGCGGCAGGGGAACGGACAGGGAATGGACTGACGAGGGCGGGAAGAACGCATCCGGTGATGTCAGTAATACCCGACGGCGGCCGCAGCCGTTATCCGGCGGAGTGTATGATCGTACACATGAGTGGGCGCGTTGGCGCCAATGTGGGTGGTACCGCAGGAAACATCTTCTCCTGTCCCACGGCCTTGTGGCCGTGGGACAGTTTTTTATTGGGAGGAAGCCGTCATGAAATTTTATCTGGATCACCGATGGTAGGGGTTGAAAAGAGAAACAATCCACACCGTTTGACCATATATTGCAGGAAAAGGAGAATGCATCATGAAATCTCTGGAGAATAAGAGTATCCCTTACAAAATCTACCTGACCGAGGAGGAACTGCCCCGGGCATGGTACAATGTGCGGGCCGATATGAAGAACAAGCCGGCCCCCCTGCTGGATGCCGAGACCATGCAGCCCATCACCGCCGAGAAGCTGGGCACGGTGTTCTGCGAGGAACTGGTGCGCCAGGAGCTGGATGACACCACCGCCTACTTTGAGATCCCCGAGGAGATCCGCAACTTCTATAAGATGTACCGTCCCGCTCCTCTGATCCGGGCCTACTGCCTGGAGGAGAAGCTGAACACCCCCGCCAAGATCTACTATAAGTTCGAGGGCAACAACACCTCCGGCAGCCACAAGCTGAACTCCGCCATCGCCCAGGCCTACTATGCCAAGCAGCAGGGTCTGAAGGGCGTCACCACCGAGACCGGTGCCGGTCAGTGGGGTACGGCGCTGGCCATGGCCTGCTCCTTCTTCGGGCTGGACTGCCAGGTCTACATGGTCAAGTGCTCCTATGAGCAGAAGCCCTTCCGCCGCGAGGTGATGCGCACCTACGGCGCCAATGTGACCCCCAGCCCCTCTGAGACCACCTCTGTGGGCCGCAAGATCCTGGAGCAGTTCCCCGGAACCTCCGGCTCTCTGGGCTGCGCCATCAGTGAGGCAGTGGAGGCCGCCACCAGTCAGGAGGGTTACCGCTATGTGCTGGGCAGCGTCCTCAATCAGGTGCTGCTGCATCAGACGGTGATCGGTCTGGAGACTCAGGCCGCCCTGAAAAAGTACAATATCAAGCCCGATATGATCATCGGCTGCGCCGGCGGCGGCTCCAACCTGGGCGGTCTCATCGCCCCCTTTGCCGGCGAGATCCTGCGCGGCGAGGCCAACTATCAGCTGATCGCCGTGGAGCCCAAGAGCTGCCCCAGCCTGACCCGCGGCGTCTACCGCTATGACTACTGCGACACCGGCGCCATCTGCCCCCTGCAGAAGATGTACACCCTGGGCAACGGCTTCATTCCTGCTGCCAGCCACTCCGGCGGCCTGCGCTACCATGGCATGAGCGGCGTGGTGAGCCAGCTGTATGAGGATGGCCTGCTGGAGGCCCGCTCCGTGGAGCAGACCAGTGTGTTCGCCGCCGCCGAGGAGTTTGCCCGCTGCGAGGGCATTCTGCCGGCCCCCGAGTCCAGCCACGCCATCCGTGTGGCCATGGATGAGGCCATCCGCTGCCGCGAGACAGGGGAGGAGAAGACCATCGTCTTCGGCCTCACCGGCACCGGCTATTTCGACATGATGTCCTACGGCAAGTTCAACGACGGTGTCATGGGCGACTACATCCCTACCGATGAGGAGCTGCAGGCAGGCTTTGCCTCCATTCCCCAGTTCCCCGGCAACGAGATCTGAGCAAACAAAAGAACACCTGCGGAAGGAATTTCTTCCGCAGGTGTTTTTTTGTGGTTATTGCATGGTGGGAGTCAGCCGCCAATCTGTCCCGCAGGGTTGGACAGTGGGGCAGCAGAGACCGTACTGGTCTGTCCACAGTGCCTCCCGGCGGAACAGCTCCGCCGCGGCAGGACCCAGTGCCTCTACGTCCGCCGCCTTGGTGAGGACCGGGAGGCCGGCATCCTGCATCTGCCGCAGGAGTGTGCGGCCTGCGGCATTGGCTGCCAGCACCCGCAGATAGGGGATCTCTCCCTCCGGAGCATCCATGTCCAGCCACGCAGAGACTACCATCCGCCGCAAACGGGCCATGGGGTAGCGCTTGGTTTTGGCCTGCTCCAGCACCTGCTCCAGAGAGGTGCTCCGCTGCACCGCGTCCCACAGGCGGCGGTACAGACCCTCGCTGCCGCCGTCATAGGGCTGCAGCTGCTGGGGCGTCATCTGCCGCAGGTGGCTGAGAATAGCCCGCTGGGCATAGGACAGGTCCGCCGGGGCACGGCCGGCCTCCAGCTCCCGCTGCAGGATGGCCTGAGAGGGTTCGGGCAGGTAGCCCATGGCCTGCAGGATGTCCCCCTCCGCCAGCAGTTGACGGATATGGGAGGCGGAGGCGATGCCCGCAGCAGGTGCACCGTCATGGTCCGCCCCCATGCGGGGCAGAGCCAGGGGCTGCAGGTGGGTGTGGCGGGCGGCACGCAGATAGGCGATGGCCAGAATGTTGTTGGGCCGCTCCAGCAGGGAGGCCTCCTCCGGACCCAGCAGCTGCGCCACCGCCTGCTGACGGCAGGCGGCATAGGGGGCGCCGCCGGGCAGGAGGCGGCGCAGGATCTCCTCGCAGGCAGCACTGTCCAGACAGTCGGCCAGGGTCTGCAGACGGCCGGTGTCGGGACACTCGGCCCCGAAGGCCAGATGGGATACCACGCCGGTCCGGGCCAGCAATTGGACGGCGCCGGAGGCGAAGGTCTCCGCCGGGGCCATGGCCCAGGGGGTGGGCAGCTCCAGCACCAGATCGGCGCCTGCGGCCAGTGCCATCTCCGCCCGCGCCGCTTTGGGGCACAGGGCCGGTTGGCCCCGCTGGACGAAGTTGCCGCTCATGAGGCAGAGGATGGGCTGCTGGCGCGCTTTCAGCTGCTGCAGCATCCAGCCGTGGCCCAGATGGAAGGGGTTATATTCACTGATGATACCAATGGCATTCATAATTCCAAACTCCCGGTGGATTAAAATGTGGCTTTCCCGACAGGTCTGCGGAAAAGCCACACGAAGGGTATACATTTTCGGGGCGGATCACTCCAGATCCACCATCTCCTCGTTCAGCTCCTCTCTGCGGATCAGGAAGTGCCGTACGGCGAACAGACCGGCGATGCAGGCAATGGAGGCCAGACTCTCAATGGGACTGCCCTGACTGAGAATGACGTGACGGGTGATGGCCACCGTCAGAACCTCCAGCACGCTGGCAGGGGTGGTGTCAATGAGCATTCGGACAAATTCCAGACCCACTACCACGGTCAGAATGTAATGCAGGAAATCATTGAGGTCTACCTGCAGGCCATTGCCGGTAAAGATATGGAATAATTCATATCCCAGAGAGAGGATGATGATTGCCAGTGTGATACCGGCGATGACGCGCTCAAACACATACAGGATTCGATGATAGATGAAAACGGAGCGGTGTTCGCGGTTTTCAATTTTGTTTTTCCACTGCTGGAAACGGGATTCCTTGTTGTTTGTCATGCGCAAAGCTCTCCTTTTTGGTACATTTATAAAGTCTTAACGGTATTCTACAGGAAAAGGGAGAAAAAGAAAAGACTTTTCTTCCATTTTATCGGCAGATGGTGTATAATTTCCACCAATAAGCCATGTTGGGAGGAATTGCTCCATGAAAATCGGATTGTACTATGCCATGCCCGGTGAGATCGAAAGTTTGCTGACGGCCCAGAATGCCCAGCCGCTGCAGACGGTGGCAGGGGTCT
Organism: Oscillospiraceae bacterium; assembly: GCA_015067765.1. Lineage (GTDB taxonomy): Bacteria > Bacillota > Clostridia > Oscillospirales > Oscillospiraceae > Vescimonas. Next base: position 91,015 of record SVLV01000003.1, read on the forward strand.
CCTTCTATCAGATCCGTCCGGATGTGATCGCCTGTACCGGCGGTGTCAGTAAGGTGAATGCCGCCATGGCCACCCAGCTGCTGATCAGCCTCTATCAGCCGGATCTGGTGCTCAATGCCGGTGTGGCCGGCTGCTTTGAGAATGTGCCCATCGGTACGCTGATCCTGGCGGAGGACTTCATCCAGCACGATGTGGATACCACCGGCGTGGGAGATCCGCTGGGTTTGGTGAGCACCGTCAACCGCATCACCTTCCCCACCAGCGACCTGGGGCGGGCCAGGGCAGCCATGGACAAGACCGGTTATCCCTACCGGGTGGGCCGGGTGGCCACCGGCGACTGGTTTGCCATCGAGAGCGACCGTGCCAGAAAGATCTACGCCGACTTTGCACCCCTGGCCTGCGAGATGGAGGGCTGCGCCGTGGCACAGGTGTGTCTGCGCAATGAGGTGCCTTTTATGGCCATCAAGTCGGTGTCCGACTGCATTATGGAGCACCACGATTTTAATTTTAATTTCCCGGAGGCCATGCGGGATCTGAACACGGTGGTTATGGCCTTTGTGGACGCTTTGGAGGAGTGAAGAAATGGAGAGAATTGCCAGTTTTACTGTGGATCATACCGTTCTGGTACCCGGCCTGTATCTGAGCCGGAAGGACGGGAATGTCACCACCTATGATCTGCGCTTCTGCGTGCCCAATAGCGGGGACATTCTGAGCAACGACCGCCTTCACTCGGTGGAGCACCTGATCGCCACCATGCTCCGCAACAGTGAACACAAGGATGCCGTCATCTACTTCGGCCCCATGGGCTGCCAGACGGGATTTTATTTCCTCTGTGACGGGGAGAAGCTGCCGGAGGCGGAGGCCATCCGTCTGCTGCAGCAGGTGTTCCGTCAGGCGGCGGAGTATCAGGGTCCCATGCCCGGCTGTTCCCCGAAGGAGTGCGGCAATTTTATCAATTTGAATGTGGCCATGGCCCGCAACTGCTGCCGTTTTTTTGCCACGGTCATTGAGAACTGGACGGTGGAGCAGCTGACGTATCCCACCGGAAAATAAGCGGAAAATTTGTTGTTTTTTCCGAAAAAAGTTCCGGAAATTTATTGACAACGCCCACATTCATCGTTATAATAGAAAAGCCGCTTTGAATGGGTTACAAGATCCGATCCCACGGATCGGACGCCCCCGACAGCGAGTCCGTAATAAAGGAAAGGTAGGTGCAACAAGTAATGCAGGCAATTATCGTGACCGGTGGCAAGCAGTACAGCGTTTCTGAGGGTGACACTCTGTTCATCGAGAAGCTGGACGTCAACGCCGGCGACAGCGTGGTCTTCGAGCAGGTGCTGGCCATCGTGGATGGCGAGAACACCAAGTTCGGCACTCCCGTGGTGGAGGGCGCCAAGGTGGACGCTACTGTCGTCAAGAACGGTAAGGGTAAGAAGATCCGTATCTTCAAGTATACCCCCAAGAAGGGTTACCGCAAGAGACAGGGTCATCGTCAGCCCTATACCAAGGTGCAGATCGGCAAGATCTCCTTCTAAGGAAGTATGACGACTGTCACATTTTTTACTGAAGGCTCCCGCATCATTGGTTTTGATGCAAAAGGCCACAGCGGCTGGGATGAAGAGGGCAGCGACATTGTGTGCGCGGCCATCACCAGCGCCGTCCGTTTGGTGGAATCCACCATCAATGACGTGATGGGTCTGTGTGCCTCGGCGAAAGTGAATGAGAAGACCGGTTCCATCGCCTTCCGGCTCCCCGGTGGCTTGTCCCAAGTGAATGAGTCCACCTGTCAGAATCTGCTGACGGGCCTGATGGTGTATATGACCGAACTTAACAACGAGTATCCGAAAAACATCGAAGTGATGGAGGAATAATTCCTCCTGTTCCCTTGAAATCATCTTACAGAAAGGATGGTACTGAAAATGCTGAACATTGGTCTGCAGTTCTTCGCCCACAAAAAAGGTATGGGCTCCACCAAGAACGGCCGTGATTCCGAGTCCAAGCGTCTGGGTCCCAAGCGTGCTGACGGTCAGTTCGTTCTGGCCGGCAACATCCTGGTGCGTCAGCGCGGTACGCACATCCACCCCGGTAAGAACGTGGGCATCGGCACCGATGACACCCTGTTCGCCAAGGCCGACGGCGTGGTGCGTTTTGAGCGTCTGGGCAAGGATCGTAAGCAGGTTTCTGTTTACCCCGCCGAGTAATCAAACTCAAATAAGAGAACTCCGACCCGAAAGGGCCGGAGTTCTTTTTTTGCTGTTTTTGGGGAGCGAGATCAGGGCTGGGTGCCCTCCGGAGATTCTGCCAGCAGGTCGGGGCGGCTGCGGCGAAGAATGGCCACGGCTGCCTGCACGGCGGCCTCGTCCTCCTTGGACTCCAGCACCTTTTCCAGCTCCCGAACCTTCTTTTTCTCTTTCTTTTCCTGCTCCTTCTTGCGGCGAAGGGCAAAGGCAGCGGCATACTGGCGGATATCCTCCATGCTGCCCGGCAGATGCTTGGTGGCCAAAAATTCCTCGTAGGCATCCAGCGCCAGGTCCACCTGATCGGTGAAGAGGATTTGCCGGCCGTGATCCAGCCAAAGGATCTTGTTGCACATCTCCCGCACCTGTCCCACCGAGTGGGACACCAGAATGCCGGTAATGCCGCGGCTGAGGATCTCCTTCATCTTGTCCCCGCTCTTTTTGCGGAAGGCGCCGTCACCCACGCTGAGGACCTCGTCCAAAATCAGAATGTCCGGATCCACCAGGCAGGCGATGGAGAAGGCCAGACGGCTCTTCATGCCGCTGGAGAGCTGCTTGAAAGGGCGGTCCTGAAATTCCTGCAGCTCGGCAAAGGCAATGATGGGATCATACATCTCATCCATGAATTTGCGGGTATAGCCCAACATGGCGCCCCGGAGATAGGTGTTCTCCCGGACGGTCAAATCTCCGTCGAAACCACTGGACAGCTCCAGCAGGGCAGCAATGCTGCCTTGGACCTCCATAGTGCCCTCGGTGGGGACCATGATGCCGGAGATGGCTTTCAGCAGGGTGGACTTACCGGCGCCGTTGGTGCCGATGATACCCAGCATATCTCCCTTCTCCAGCGTGAAGGAGACATGGCGGTCCGCCCAAAACTCGGTGACTTTATAGTTGCCCTTGAGGCGGCGCAGCACATACTCCTTCAGACCGATGCTCTTGAAATCTCCCGTCAGGTAGCGGATGGAAACATCTTCTGCTCGAATGATTGACATATGCTTCCCTCCTTACACGTAGTACAGGAACTTGTGGTTGTTCCTGCGGTAGACCCAGATGCCTGCCAGCAATGCCAGAGCGGCATACAGCAGGCACAGCCCGTGGTACGGGAGGGAAGGGATGATGCCGTCAATGGTCACCAAACGGAAATAGCGGATATAGCAGTAGACCGGATTCAGCAGGAACAGCCGCTGAATGAGTGCGGGGAAGCGGTTGACATTGTAGAAGATGGCGGACAGATAGGTCAGCAGCACCAGAAAGACATCGTACAGATACTGGGTATCCCGGAAGAACACATACAGGGCGGACAGGATCATGCCCACGCCGATGTTAAACAGCAGCAGGCAGAAGATGGGGTACAACAGCATCAGCAGGTGGGGGCCGATGGGGAGACCGTCCCAAACGACGAAGAGGAAGTAGATCCCCAAAATCAGCCCGAAGTTCACCAGCGTGGACACGTTCTTGGACAGCAGGAACAGGTACTTGGGCACATTGACCTTGGTGAAGATCCTGGCGTTGGCCATGAGGGCATTCATGCCGCCCTTGGTGGACTCCTTAAAAAAGGACATGACAATGTTGCCGGCAAAGAGATAGATGATAAAATGGGGGGTATCTCTGCCCAGCAGATTGGTGAACACCAGCGCCATCACCAGCAGGGTCAGCAGGGGGGAGAGAATGCTCCAGCCCATGCCCAGCACGGTGCGCTTGTATTTTTGTTTGAAATCGCGTTTCACCAGTTCCTCAAAGAGGAACTGGTGCTTTTTTAATGTTTGCAGCATACAGTTACTTCTTCTTTTTTCGTTTCAGTATGGCGGCCGCCTTGCGCAGAGGAGCGGTCAGGCGCCAGGAGGTGGAATGACGGATGGCGTTATACTTCTGTTCCATACGGCGGATCTGCTCCTGATAGGGGGCGGGGTCAGCATCTTTCAATGCCTGTTCCAGCCGGGCGATTTTTTCCTGATAAGGAGTGGGATCGGCATCTTTCAATGCCTGTTCCAGCCGGGCAATTTTTTCCTGATAAGGAGTGGGATCAGCATCTTTCAATGCCTGTTCCAGCCGGGCGATTTTTTCCTGATAAGGAGCGGGATCGGCATCCTTCAGTTTCCGTTTGAGCTTTCGGACCTGCTCGATGCGCGCAAAATCGAAGAGGGCGAAATAGTCCTCCTCTGTGAAGGAGATGGGGCCCTCTCCACCCATCTGCAGCCAGGTTTTATAGTATTGGGCCCAATCGGTAACGGTGGTATGGGTCTGGATGATCAGGGGTGCATTGCGCATGGTCTCCAGACCATGGCAGAGTACCACAATGAACATAAGAAACAGGCGCAGATTGTCAAAATAAGCGTCGCGTGATGCCGTGCCCTGATGAGACATAGTTGGAAACCTCCTTCGCTTACAGCAATTCCTTGAGCACCTGTACCGTATGGGCGAGGCCGGTTTCGTGATCGAAAATACCTCGCCAGCCCAGTGCCAGCAGCTTTTCACTGTCCAGACTGGAGTTGTCCATGGGGTTGAAGGCGGCCTTCTCCGCAGCGGTGGGAGCATCTACCCGCAGCACCACTCCGGCAGATCGGGCGATGATCTCCGCCATCTGGCGGATGGTGATAATGGAATCCGGATTGGAGATGTTGTAGGCCTGCTTGCTTGCGCCCTGCAGCAGCACCGTCAGGGTGGCGGTGGCGCAGTCCAGACAGTGGCAGTAGGAGCGCAGCTGGGTGCCGGCACTCTTCATCACCAGTTCCCGGCCCTCCGCTGCATCAAAGGCAAAGGCGGAGGAGATCCGCTTATCGCTGCGCTGGGCGGTGGGCCCGTAGATGTGGCCGGGCCGGACGATGGACACATCCATGCCATACTGGTTGGCGTAGCTGACGCACAGGGTTTCGGCGGCACGCTTGCCCATAGGATAGGAAGCCCGGTCACCAAGGATATTCACCGTGCCATACTCATCCTCCCGGAAAGGTTTGCCGTGCCCTAAAACGCCATAGACCTCGCTGGAGGAGATGTATACCGTCTTTTGGGCACCGCAGCGCCGGGCGTACTCCAGCAACTCCCGCATGCCCAGAATGTTGGCCAGCATGGTATCCACCGGCTCGCTGACATACTTGTCAGGGCTGGCATTGCTGGCGCCGTGGATCACATAGTCTGTCGCAAAATCAAAAGCCAGCGGCTGGGTGGCATCGTACACCACGGGCACGAGGCCATGGCCAAGCCCGTGAGAAAAGCGATCTTCCAGCTTTTCCCGGCTGCGGCCGGCGGCATAGACGGTGATGTTCGCCTCCTGCATCAGGTTGGCCTGCAGCAGCAAATCCACCAGCGCCGAGCCAATGAGGCCCGAAGCGCCGGTGATAAGAATGCGTTTGCTTTGCAGCGCCTGCAGGTCCAAAACGGACAGGGCGCGGGTAAGATCGTCGCGGTAAGCGGCGCTGAGATACATATTCATAGCAACTCCGTTACTTCAGCCAGTTTTTCTTCTCGGCATCCAAAAATGCGTTGAAGATCTCCAGATCGTCCAGGGTGGTCAGCTTGAAATTCTTTTCACTGCCGCGGGAGAAATAGACCGTCTCCCCCAGCTCGTGCATGAGGGTACAGCTGGCGGCCTGATTGGTAATGCCGCGCAGTTTGGCCTGTTCATGGGCCCACAGCAGCTTTTTCAGGGTGTAGGTGTGGGGCGTCTGGGTGCGCAGCAGAGCTTCCCGGGGGATGGAAACCGTGGAGGTTTTGCCGTCTTCACTGCGGAAGATGGCCTCCGTGCAGGGAATCACCGCCACGGCGGAGCCGTACTGACGGAAAACAGCCAAAGAGTCGGAGATGATGTTATTGTCCACCATAGGGCGGTTGCCATCATGGATCATGACGGTGGTGTCCTCGGGGCAGTCCTTGGCAATGGCCTCCAGACCGTTGCGGATGGATTCCTGACCGGTCTCACCGCCGGCCACGATCCACTTCAGCTTGGAGATGCCAAACTGAGCGGCATAGGCCTCCACGAAACCGAACCAGTTGGGCAGAGTCACCAGCACGATGGCATCGATCTGAGGATTGTTCTGGAACCGCTCCAGCGTGTAGATGATCACCGGCTTGTCCTTTACATGCAGAAACTGCTTGGGGATATCCTGCCCCATCCGGCTGCCGGTGCCGGAGGCGGTAAGCAATGCTACGGTCATAGGGTTTCTCCTTTCATCATGCGCTGGATGGCATCCACGATCCGCTCAGCGGAGTGTCCGTCATCCATGCAGCCTTTATCCGCCAAAAAGCGGTCACAAGCTTCGGGGAAGCTCTCACTGTCAAACTGCAGAATATTTTCGATCAGCTGGTCGTTGTCCAACGCCAGAGGGAAGGGCATGGTATCCAGCGGATAGAAGAAGTCGCGGTTTTTCTGCTCATACTCCGCCATATCGGTGGCGAAGAGGAAGCCGGGCCGGCGGGTCAGCATATAGTCGCAGATCCAACTGGAGTAGTCGGTGATGCCCACATCCACACAGGTGAGCAGTTCCTGAATGTCAGAGTAATTACTGGCGTTGAGGACGCCCTCACCGTACTGGTAGTTCTTCAGCTTTTTCAGCAGGCGGAAGTGGTAGCGGGTCAGGATGGCCCACTGGCCGCCGAAACGGGTCTGCAGCGCATGGCGCAGATTCTGATAGTCGATCTCATAGGGGCGCATATCGCCATCGTCCCGGAAGGTGGGAGCGTAGAGGCAGATGCGGGTATCCTCCGGCAGCTCAAAATAGTCATAAACCTTCTTGCGGATGGCCTGCAGGCGCTCTGTATCCCGCTCGCAGAGAATGTCGTTACGGGCGTGGCCCAGCTGCAGAATGCGGGACTTGGACCAGAAGGTATCGTTATAGATATCGTCCTCAAAGCTGCTGTTGGAGAGACAGTAATCGGTCATCCGCCCCTCCTGCTCGGCACGGCGGCACCAGTTCTTGTCCTTGTTGGTGTCCTTGCCAAAGCGCTTGATGCCGATGGAGCCGTGCCAGGTCTCAATCAGAATCTGGTCCGGTTTCTTTTTATACAGCAGAACAGAGGTGCTGACACCGTTATCCACAATGATCTTGGCGCTGGCAAGATGCTTATAGAAATCATAGGAGCTGCGGTAGGTTTTGATAAACTCCTTGGGAATGTCTTCTACAGGAACCTTCTTGCGGATGGTCCACACCACCGTATAGGGCAGACCCCGTTTTTTGATTTCCTCGGCGATCCACTTGGCGTTGCAGTCGTATTCACCGCGGAAGGTAATGAAGATGATCTTGTTCTCCTCCACCGGGGTACGCTTGGACAGCATCCGGATGGCGGGGATGGACAGAAGTTTATCCACCTTTGTCCTCAACTTGGTCAACTTCTTTCTCGTCTTGGTGGGGAGACTCAGAATCCACTTACAGATGGATTTGATCAGGTGGCCTTCCACAAGTGCCTTGATGATTTTGTGCAGCATGTGCGCGCCTTCTTTCATTATGTATTCAGGTCAAACCGAAGAAACGCGTGCTTTTCGCGATCCGATTCGGTGGGGGGAGTCATATAATCCGCTCCATAACGGATGCGCAGATAATAGTGGGGGTCTTCCGGCAGAGGATACTGATGGCCGGAGAATGGGGCGATGCTGCCCCTGCACATTTTCTCCCGAAGAAACACCTCTCCGAAAAAGTGATTGTTGCCGCTGGGGATCCCGATTTCCCGGGAAGATGTATCCCGGCAGAGTGCAAAGGTTCGATCGGTGATAAGCAGCCACTTTTCCAGAGAGAAGAAACGAAAGAGTACAGCGAAAATGGCCCGCAACTTCACGGCAGAGCAAAGCTTTTGGCTATTGCTGCCATACCGGAGAAGGTTTTCTTTGCAGCGGTCCATCCGCATCACAGAAGTGATGGCCAGCAGCAATGTACACAAAAGCCCGTGGCCGGTGCGGAACAGGCGGGAATTGCTGATATTCTCCATAATGAAAATATCGATGGAGACACATTCCTGTGTGTCGGGAGCGGATTGGATGTTCTGTGCGGTGGTGTGCTTACGGTAAATCTTGGGGAACTGATACAGGTAGCCCGGATCACCCGGAAGTTTCAGCTCATAGCGATCAGAAAAGCGGCCTGGAAAGACTGCCTTGAACCGCTCAAAATCTGCCCGGAACATGGAGAGGTCCATGTCATCATCCCAGGGGACGAATCCCCCGTGACGGACGGCACCCAGTGCACTGCCACCGGTGAGAGTCCAAGGGATGTCCTGCTCCTGACAGAGCGCAGCGATATCGTCCATCATATTCAAAAGAAGATCATGAAGCTGCTGCAGTTCCTCATCGGTCACAATATGCAGATCCGGCGACAGGAGCTCCGCCGATTTGGTCAGTGCTGCAATGCCCATAGGGCCTCCTTGTGTTGTTACGCCTCCAGAAGGTCTGCCACGATCCGGCAGAAGTGATCATTGAAGGCGGCGTTGTTGCTGGCGGTGCCCACGGAGCAGGCGGCGGCCAGTTCATCATACCGGGTGAGCACATCGCGCAGTTGGGCGACATCCTCTACCAGCAGGATGTTGCGGCTTCGCTGAGAGACCTCCCGGCAGAACTCCAGCTGGTGGTCGTTGACATGTTCGCCGTACCGCAGCTGGCGGGGCACCACCACCGGCACCTTGCCGCTGCGCAGGGGAGCCAGAAAGCTGGAGGGGCCGCCGTGGGTGATGACGATACGGGCCTCATCCATATAACGGACCATGTCCTGATAGGGGAACAGCTTCTGCCAGGTGCAGTGCTGAGGGACATAGGTGCTGTATCCGATCTGGATAATAACCTCTTCCGTTATGGTCCCGTCTGCCTTCAGGGCATCCACGGCCCGGACCAGACGGTCAAAGGACTGCTCGTGGGTTCCCACTGTCACATAAATCATAGGGGTTACCTCTGTTAAAAAATGCTTCCCAGGTTGATTGCCTTGGGGTAGACCTTCTTCATCTCTTCCCACTGGACGATGAAACGGTCCGCTACCGGGTAGACCAGGCGGCCGGAGAGGGTGGGCTTGTCGATGCGGTCGAAGATCTCGATGTACACGGTCTTGATGCCGAAAAGCTTGCCGATATAGAAGAAGGGGACGGATACAGCGGCGCCGGAGGAGATGATCACATCGGGCCGTTCCTTCCGCAGGACCTTCCAGGCCAGCACACTGTTGATCAGCAGGGCCTTCAGGCTGCGGTTGGTGGGGAAGTAGCAGGGAATCAGCCGCTCATTCTCCAGAATGCTCCGGGCGTCCTCTTTGTCGAAGGTGACCCAGAACCGCTCCTTGTCCTGCCAAAAGGGCTGCAGCATATGCAGATGTGCCAAGTGCCCGCCGGAAGAGCAGGCAAAGCATATTTTCATAGGAAAATACCTCATTATTCGGAAAAAGAATACATAATTCTTGTTATGTGGTGGTAAACTAATCGTTTTCTGATGGGAAATACCGAGCCAAATTCACAATGTGAAAAAAGCGTGTAGTTTTGAACTGAACCAGTA
>SVLV01000023.1 GCA_015067765.1 Oscillospiraceae bacterium
ACAACCTCTACTCCGTTCCCATCCTGCTCAATGACGAGGCCTACAACCTGCAGGTGGTCTACGACTTCACCGACGAGGAGTGGAGCATTCTGGGCGCCACTCAGGGGCTGGATGCCTCCGGTATGGCCAGCAAGGAGATGCGTCTGCTGGCAGAGGGCGATGTGATCACCACCATCTGGAAGATGGCCTCCTACAGCGGCGATGATGACTTCGAGATGTACGCCTCCGATCAGCTGACGGTCACCGCCAACACCTCCTTCGGTGAGACGGCACTGTTTGACGGCAGCTACTCCATGGTCATCGAGATGTGGGATGCCGCCGGCAACTATGCCTACACGGATGCCGTCACTTTCGATGTGGCGGACGGTCAGATCTGGACGACCGTTTACGAGGATTGATCTGCGTGGGATAGCTGCACTGCCAACTGTCCTAAAAAAGCAGGGATCACCCGATGGGTGATCCCTGTTTTTTGTTCGATGAAGTTAGTGGATCTGTCCTCCCTCACAGCAGTACGGGCACAGGAGCATCCAGCTCCAGCGTCTCCGGAGTCACCCGGCAGCAGTAGGCCAGCACCTCCACCCCATCGGCTGCGGCGCGGCGCAGCGCCTCGCCAAAGGCCGGATGGGTCACATCGTTGGGGGAAAAGTCCCGCACATCGGCCATTTGGATCACGAAAAACACGGTGGCCCTGTGTCCCTCCGCCACCGCCCGGCACAGATGCTCCAGATGTTTGATGCCCCGCTCTGTGGGGGCATCGGGAAACCGACAGTGCCCGTCCTCCTCCAGCGTGACGCCCTTCACCTCCACCAGATGGAGGCCGCCCTCCCGCTGCAGACAGAAGTCCAACCGGGCATCTCCATAGCGATACTCCGGCCGCAGGGTCAGCAGATCCGGGATCCATTGCTGTGCCCACTCCCCGAACACCCGGTTGGGGGCCTGGGAATCCATATTGATGAGACGGCCCTGCTTCTCCACTGCGATGAGATCGTAGCCGGTCTTGCGCTTGGGATTGGTGCCCCGCTCCAGATACACCGTCGCCCCCGGAACCAGCAGCTCCCGGCAGCGGCCCGTATTCTTCACATGGCAGACGATCTCCTCCCCTGCCACCTCCACATGGGCTATGAAGCGGTTGGGACGGGACAGAAATCGTCCCGGGATCACCTGTCCGTATCGCATGGCTGACACCTCCCTTTTCCTGCATTATACCACAGGGAAACATACCTGCAAAGGGGCGTATTCAAGCCGTTAAACTTTTTTGCGGAACCGCGGAATTACCTTGCGTTTCCCCTATCGTTTTGGTATCATACAGACAACCTAATGAAGGGAGAATGATCCATGGACTATTCCCATCTGTTTGTCTGTCTGATGGGCATGGGCACCGTCTTCTTTGGTCTGATCTGTCTGATCCTGCTGGTTTCGCTGATGGGTCGCATCTGTCAGGCCACAGAGCGCAAGACTGCGCCTGCACCCACTGCCGCAGTGCCTGCTGCACCTGTCTCCGCACCCGTCATAGGTCCGGAGCTGGTGGCTGCCATCTCTGCCGCCATCGCTGAGGATATGGGGACGGATGTCTCCGCTATCCGCATTCATTCCATCCGTAAAATCTGATTCAGGGAGGTTGTTTCTGTCATGAAAAAGTATAGAGTCAATGTCAACGGCACCGTCTATGAGGTGGAGCTGGAAGAGATCACCGGCGCTCCCGCCGCACCTGTTGCTGCCGCACCCGTCGCTGCCGCTCCGGCACCTGTTGCCGCCCCCGCCGGCGGTGAGAAGATCACCTCCCCCATGCCCGGCAACATTCTGGCCGTCAACGTACAGACCGGGGATGCCGTGAAGAAGGGTCAGGTGCTGATGATCCTGGAGGCCATGAAGATGGAGAATGAGATCATGTGCCCCTGCGACGGCACCGTCTCCTCTGTCAGCGTGCAGAAGGGCGCCACTGTGGAGTCCGGCACCCTGCTGTGCACCATCGGCTAAGCCGGAGGGTCTGCTATGGAAGCTATTACCAATTTCCTCACCAGTACCGGCTTTTACATGTTCACCCAGGAGGGCAACTGGAAATGCCTCATCATGATCGCCATTTCCTGTCTGCTGCTGTATCTGGGTATCGTCAGAAAGTTTGAGCCGCTGCTGCTGGTGCCCATCGCCGTGGGCATGCTGGTGACCAATCTGCCCGGCGCGGAGATGTTCCATGAGATCCTCTTCGCCGGCGGCCATGTCCACTGGGATCTGTTCGGCGGCCAACCCGTCACCGCGGAGTTTTTGGCGGAGATGGAAGCTCTGGGCGTATCGGAATCCCTTTTGGCCACCGTCGCGGTGGGTGACACCATATCCGCCGGTCTGGTGGACGTGCTGTATCTGGGCATTAAGCTGGGTATCTATCCCTGCCTGATCTTCATGGGTGTGGGCTCCATGACCGACTTCGGTCCTCTCATCGCCAACCCCAAGAGCCTGCTGCTGGGCGCTGCCGCGCAGCTGGGTATCTTCATGACCTATGTGGGCTGCCGCCTGCTGGGCTTCACAGGAGCCGAGGCCGGTTCCATCGGCATCATCGGCGGCGCAGACGGCCCCACCGCCATCTTCGTTACCGCCATGCTGGCCCCCGCTCTGCTGGGTCCCATCGCCGTATCGGCCTACTCCTATATGGCGCTGGTGCCTGTGATCCAGCCCCCCATTATGAAGGCGCTGACCACCGAGAAGGAGCGGCAGATCACGATGAAGCCGCTGCGTGAGGTATCCCGCCGAGAGAAGATCCTTTTCCCCATTGTGGTGACCATCTTCGTGGCACTGCTGGTGCCCTCCGCCGCCCCCCTCATCGCCTGCCTGATGTTCGGCAATCTGGCCAAGGAGTGCGGTGTGCTGGACCGTCTCAGCAAGACCATGCAGAATGAGCTGATGAACATCGTCACCATCTTCCTGGGCCTGTCCGTGGGTGCCACCGCCACCGGCGGCACTTTCCTCAGTCTCAAGACGCTGGCCATTCTGGGCATGGGTGTGGTGGCATTCAGCTTTGGTACGGCGGGCGGTGTGCTGCTGGCCAAGTTTATGAACCTGTTCCTGAAGGAAAAGATCAATCCCCTCATCGGCTCTGCCGGTGTGTCTGCCGTCCCCATGGCTGCCCGTGTCAGCCAGAAGGTGGGTCAGGAGGCCAATCCCGGCAACTTCCTGCTGATGCATGCCATGGGTCCCAATGTGGCCGGCGTCATCGGCTCTGCCATTGCAGCCGGTGTGCTGATCTCGCTGTTTGGAGGTTAAGCTATGGAATTTCTGTCTCAAAAGCCCCTGCTGATCACCGACACCATTCTCCGCGATGCCCATCAGTCCCAGGCGGCCACCCGCATGACCATGGAGGATATGCTGCCCGCCCTGGAGCAGCTGGACGCCATCGGCTACTACTCTCTGGAGTGCTGGGGCGGCGCCACCTTCGACTCCTGCATGCGGTTCCTCAATGAGGATCCGTGGGAGCGCCTGCGGACCATCCGCAAGCATGTGAAGCACACCAAGCTGCAGATGCTCTTCCGCGGCCAAAACATTCTGGGCTACAAGCACTATGCTGACGATGTGGTGGACGCCTTCTGCCGCAAGTCCATCGAAAACGGCATCGATATCATCCGTATCTTCGACGCACTCAACGATGTGCGCAATCTGGAGCAGGCCATCAAGTCCACCAAGAAGTATGGCGGACAGGTGGAGGCTACCCTCTCCTACACCATCTCCCCCATCCACAACGAGGCCTACTTTGTGAAGCTGGCCCGGGAGCTGGAGCAGATGGGCGCAGACACCATCTGCATCAAGGACATGGCCAACCTGCTGCTGCCCATGGATGCCTACTCCCTGGTGAAGGCACTGAAGGAGACGGTGTCTGTTCCCATCCATCTGCACACCCACAACACCACCGGCACCGGCGATATGACCTATCTGATGGCCGCCTACGCCGGAGTGGACATTGTGGACACCGCCCTCTCCCCCCTGGCCAATGGTACGGCCCAGCCGGCTACCGAGGCGCTGGTAGCGACCCTGCAGGGCACGGTCCGCGACACCGGGCTGGACCTGAACAAGATGTCCGATGCCGCCGTCCACTTCCGCAAGGTGGCCCAGCGGCTGAAGGGCGCCGGATCGCTGGATCCCAAGGTGCTGAATGTGGATACCAATACCCTGCTCTATCAGGTGCCGGGCGGTATGCTGTCCAACCTGATCTCCCAGTTGAAGCAGGCCGGTAAGGAGGACCAGTACTATGAGGTGCTGGCCGAGATCCCCCGGGTCCGGGCCGACTTCGGCTATCCTCCCCTGGTGACCCCCTCCTCCCAGATCGTGGGCACCCAGGCGGTGATGAATGTGATCATGGGCGAGCGGTACAAGACCTTCCCCAAGGAGTCCCGCGCCATGCTGCGCGGCGAATACGGTCAGCTGCCCGGTCAGGTCAACGAGGAGATCCGCGCCAAGGCCGGTATCGCCCCGGAGGATGTGATCACCTGCCGTCCCGCCGATCTGCTGGAGCCGGAGCTGGAGAAGTACACGGAGGAATACCGGGACATCGCCAAGTGCGAGGAGGATGTGTTGAGTCTGGCCCTGTTTCCGCAGGTGGCCCCCAAGTTCCTGCAGCAGCGGGACAATCCCGCACCTGCCGTGCAGGAGGCTCCCGTCCCCAAGGCGGCCGATCCTGATGCCGTCCGGGAGCTGTATGTGGAGTACAAGTTCTGAGCAAAAAAAGAAAACCGGAAGACGAATTCGTCTTCCGGTTTTTTGTTGTCGCTTAGCCCGGAGGCCAGGTCATATCACGGCCGGCCAGCACATGGAAGTGCAGGTGCTTGACGGTCTGACCCGCCTGATCGCCGCAGTTGTTGACCACACGGTAGCTATCCACATCCAGCTGCCGGCAGATCTTGGCGATGGCCTCAAAGCAGTGGGCCACCAGACCACTGTTCTCCCCGTTGATGGCGGCAGCGCAGCAGATGTGCTCCTTGGGCACCACCAGGAAATGGACAGGTGCCTGAGGCTCAATGTCATAAAAAGCGTAGCAAAGATCGTCCTCATAGACCTTGTTGGAGGGGATCTCCCCTGCAATGATCTTACAGAACAGGCAATTCTCGTCGCGATGCATGGTTAAACTCCTCTCTCAGTTCAGCTTGTCGGACACCAGCTGCTCCACCATAGCCAGAGCATCGGCCACCTTCTCCACATCGGAACCGCCGCCCATGGCGCTGTCGGGCTTGCCGCCGCCCTTGCCGCCCACCACGGGCGCAATGGCCTTGATGATGTCGCCGGCCTTGATGCCCTTGGCCACGGCATCCTTACCGCATACGGCCAGCAGGGACACTTTCTCGCCCACCAGAGCAATAACGGCCACCACGGTGCTGTCCTTGTCCCGCAGCAGGTCGCCCAACTGGCGCAGACTGTTGACATCGCCGGTGGTAACGGTGGTGGTAATCACATGAAGGTCACCCACCTGCGCAGCATTCTTCAGCAGATCGTCGGCACCGCCGGCAGCTTCCTTGGCCTTATACTTTTCTACCTGCTGCTGCAGGCGCTTGATCTCAGTCATCACCGTTTCGGCCTTCTCCTTCAGATCGACAGGCTTGGTTTTCAGGCAGTCGGCCAGTTCGCTGATGGTGCAGCAATGACCGGTCATGCACTCCAGCGTCTTTCTGCCGGTGATGGCCTCGATACGGCGTACACCGGAGGCCACAGAGAACTCGCTCTGGATGTGGAAAATACCCACCTTTGCGGTATTGTCCAAATGGGTACCGCCGCACAGCTCCACAGAGTAACCCTCACCCATGGAGACCACGCGGACCGTATCCCCGTACTTCTCACCGAACAGAGCGGTAGCGCCCTTCTCTCTGGCCTGCTCAATGGGCATTTCCTCGGTGGTGATGCTGTAGCCGGTCAGGGCCATCTCATTGACAGCCTGTTCCACCTGCCGCAGTTCCTCAGCCGTCATAGCAGAGAAATGGGTGAAGTCAAAGCGCAGGAAATCGGGTTCCACCAAAGAACCCGCCTGATGGACATGATCGCCCAGCTGGGCACGCAGGGCAGCGTGCAGCAGATGCGTGGCGCTGTGAGCGCGGCCAATGGCACGGCGACGCTCCGGATCGATATGGGCACGAACCGTTCCGCCTACTTTCAGGCAACCCTCGGTGACCTTACCGTAATGCATAAACTTACCGCCCTTGTTCTTCTGCACATCGGTCACCGTGAAGGCTACACCCTCATCGGAATTGGCAAGGAAGCCACGGTCAGCCACCTGACCGCCCATCTCTGCATAGAAGGGGGTCTTGTCCAGCACCACGATGCCCTCCACGCCGGGCATCAGCTCGTCTGCCAGTTCATTTTCCACAACAATGGCTACCACCTTGCAATCCAAACAGGCGGTGGAATCGTAGCCCACAAACTGGGTCTCGGGCACTTCCTTGCCGAACTCCACGCCGGCCCAGCCCAGATCGCCCAGAGCCTCGCGGGCCTTACGGGCACGGGTACGCTGCTCATCCATCTGCTTGTGGAACTCAGCCTCGTCCACCTCCATGCCCTGCTCCTGCACCATCTCGATGGTCAGGTCGATGGGGAAACCGTAGGTATCGTACAGCTTGAAGGCATCGGCGCCGGAGAAGGTCTTCTCCTCCCGGGCCTTGTGCTCAGCCAGCATCTCGTTGAAGATCTTCAGGCCGCCGTCGATGGTCTTGGCGAAGTTTTCCTCCTCCACGCGGATGACCTTGATGATATAGTCGCGGCGCTCACGCAGCTCGGGATAGTGGCCCTCGTTCTCATGGATAACAGTCTCCACCACCTCAAACAGGAAGGGATCGTTGACACCCAGCAGCTTACCGTGACGGGCAGCGCGGCGCAGCAGGCGGCGCAGCACATAGCCGCGGCCCTCGTTGGAGGGCAGCACGCCGTCGCAGATCATGAAGGTGGAGGAGCGGATGTGGTCGGTGATGACGCGCAGGGACACATCCTTGGCCTTGCTCTCCCCGTAGTGGGCACGGGTGATCTCGGAGACCTTGTTGGTGATGTTCATGACGGTGTCCACATCAAACAGGGAGTTGACGTTCTGGCACACGCAGGCCAGACGCTCCAGACCCATACCGGTATCGATGTTCTTCTGGCTCAGCTCGGTGTAGTTGCCCTCACCGTCGTTGTTGAACTGGGAGAACACATTGTTCCACACCTCGATGTAACGGTCGCAGTCGCAGCCCACCGTGCAGTCGGGCTTGCCGCAGCCATACTCCACACCGCGGTCATAGTAGATCTCGGAGCAGGGGCCGCAGGGACCGGAGCCATGCTCCCAGAAGTTATCGGCCTTGCCGAAGCGGAAGATGTGATCCGCAGGGACACCGATCTCCTTGTTCCAGATGTCGAAGGCTTCGTCATCGGCGGGCGTAGTCTCATTGCCCTCAAAGACGGAGGGATACAGACGGTCGGGCTCCAGACCAACCCACTGGGGAGAGGTCAGGAATTCCCAGGACCAGTGAATGGCCTCGCGCTTGAAGTAGTCGCCGAAGGAGAAGTTGCCCAGCATCTCAAAATAGGTGCCGTGGCGGGCGGTCTTACCGATGTTCTCGATATCGCCGGTACGGATGCACTTCTGGCAGGTGCAGACGCGGCGGCGGGGAGGCTCCTGCTCACCGGTGAAATAGGGCTTCATGGGGGCCATACCGGAGTTGATCAGCAGCAGGGATGCATCGTTCTGGGGGATCAGGGAAAAGCTGGGCAAACGCAGGTGCTCTTTCGTCTCGAAGAACTTCAGGAACATTTCCCGCAGCTCATTGAGACCGTAGTAGGGATGACTCATGTTGGTTTTCTCCTTTATATCACATTTTTTCAGTACAAAAATAAAAACCCCCGCCCACACATAGGGGCGAAGGATCTCTTCACGGTACCACCCTAATTTGACGGACAGAGTCCGCCATCTCAGCCATCCGGTAACGGGGATGAACCGTCCTGCTCCTCGCAGGCCGCTCGGAAGTGGCTGCTGACAGACCGGGTCCCGACGGGCTTGCACCATCCCCGTCTCGCTCTGGGCCGCTCTTTCAGCTGGTTTCCTCAACGCATTTCAACAGGAGTATTTTATCATAAATCCTGCCGTTGTCAACAGATTTTCTCCTTTTTTCGGTACATTGCAAAAGAGCCCGTACCACAGAGGGCACAGGCTCTTTTTCTGCAAATCATTTCCCGCTCAGTTCCACCGCGTGGCGGACAAAGCTCATGGACGGCACTGCCTTGGGCAGCTTCATGTGGAACACCATCTGCGGTGTCTTAGGCTCCGTCAGAGGCTGGCCCTCCCCATCGGTCATCATGGGGACCGTCAGAGAGAAGGGTTTCATATCCGGGCCAACGATCTCCACCACATCCCCGGCAGCAAACTTATTGCGCAGGCTCAGGGTGGCGTTGCCCTCGGCATCACAGTCGGTGACCACGGCGCAGATCTGCCAATCCCGGATATAGCGGGAGGACTCATAATACTGGCCCGGCTGACCGTAGAAGAAACCGGTGGCATAGTGGCGGTGGCTGACATGCTCCACCTCATCCCGCCAGATGGGATCCACCGGACGACCGGCCCGGATATCATCCAGACAGTGGCGGTAGGCGCCGGTGACGATGGCCGCATAGTAGGCGGACTTGGCGCGGCCCTCGATCTTCAGGCAATCCACCCCCACATCCAGCAGATCCTGCAGATGGTCGATCATGCACATATCCCGGGAGTTCATGATGTAGGTGCCCGTCTCATCCTCGAACACGGGGAAATACTCCCCGGGCCGCTTCTCCTCCATGAGGGCGTACTCATAGCGGCAGGGCTGGGCGCAGGCACCCCGGTTGGAGTCCCGGCCTGTCATGTAGTTGGACAGCAAACATCTGCCGGAATAGGAGACGCACATGGCGCCGTGGCAAAACACCTCCAGTTCCAGCTCCGGGGACACTCTCCGGCGGATCTCTGCGATCTCCTCCAGACTCAGTTCCCGGGCCAGCACCACACGCTGGGCACCTAAATCGTACCAGGCCTGGGCGCAGGCATAGTTGGCGATGGACTGCTGGGTGCTGATATGCCGCTGGCAGCGGGGCGCATACTTCCCCGCCATGGTGAAGGCACCCAGATCCGCCAGGATCAGGGCATCCACCCCCGCCTCCTGCAGCATCTCCAGATGCTGGGGCAGACGGTCCACCTCCCCCTTGCGGGGCATGGTGTTCACCGTGGCATGGACCTTCACGCCGTGTGCGTGGGCAAACTGCACCGCCCGGGGCAGCTCCTCATCGGTAAAGTTGCCGGCGAAAGAGCGCATACCGAAGGAGGTACCTGCCAGATACACCGCATCAGCGCCGTACAGAACGGCCATCTTCAGTTTTTCCATGTCCCCCGCCGGGGACAGGATCTCAGAACACGGTAGGCGCATACATCGAACTGTTGACGAAATTCAGATGCTCACGGTAGGTCTTGAAGAAGTGGCTGACGCCGTCCTTGCCGTAGGCAAAGAAATAGTAGCTGGTATCGGTGGGATAGATGGCAGCCATGATGGATTCCAGACTGGGGTTGCAGATGGGACCCTTGGGCAGGCCGCGGTACTTATAGGTATTGTGCTTGCTGTCCAGAGAGGTGGAGAAGTCAGTCTTGGGACGGCCCTCCAGCTCCAGAGCATAGTAGACGGTGGAGTCCAGCTGCAGGTAGCCGCCGGTCTCACCGGAGGGATTGGACAGACGGTTATACAGCACGGAACCGATGTTGCGGCGCTCCTCCTGATCGCCGATGGCTTCCTTCTCGATAAGGGATGCCATGTTGACGATCTGAGCCAGGGTATAGCCGGAATCCTTGATATCCGACATCATCTCATCGGTGATCTGGTTCTTGAAGGCCAGCAGCATGGTATCAAAGGCCAGAACGGCAGAGCGATTGGTGAAGAACTGATAGGTATCCGGGAACAGGAAGCCCTCCAGACGGTTGATCTCACCCAAACGGTCCTTATCGATGAAGTCATAGTCCTTGAACTCGTAGTTGGCAGCGGCCTCCCGCAGATCCTCCTTGGTGCCCACACCCTTCTCGGCCAGCAGATCGATGATCTGCAGCACGGTGTAGCCCTCGGGGATAGTCACATTGACCGTGTTCTCCGTATCCAGCTCCGGTTCCCCGTCATCGTACATTTTGGCCACCAGGGCGCGGTAGTCCATGTCGGTATTCAGCTCATAGCTGCCGGGATCGATATCGTCCATGGCACCGGAGACCATACCGTAGAGGGAGAACAGCCACTTAAACTCAATGAGGCCGGCCTTCTTCAGCTTCGTGGCCACATCACCCAGGCCATCCTCCTCTGCGATCTCCACCACAGCGATGTGGGGATCCTTATTGAAGGCACAGACATCGTTGACAAAGAGCCAGGCAAGACCTGCCAGCAGGAAGGAGCTGGCCAGCACACCTGCAATATAGATGAGCCAGTTAAACTTCTTTTTCTTGGTTCTGGTACGGGCAGGCGTTTCCTTGGCCTGCGCCTCGCGCCGACGGACCTCCGCGGAATTCCAACTGGTGGTCTCGGCTTTTCTCTTTTTCTGCATTACACCATATTTCCTTTCCTGGATTATTTTCCTCTGGCGGGCCGGGACAAGATACCACGGACACCGCCGGTACATATACTGAGATAGTGAAGAACAAGTGAGGTGACGACAATGTGCTTTGACAACAGCAACTCTTCCTGCATCTGGCTCATCATCATCCTGCTGCTGATCTTCTGCTGCTGCGGCAGCGGAAACCAGTGCGGCAGCAACCACAACAGCCACTGTGGCTGTGGGGACTCCTGCTGCTCCTGCTGAGCCATGGGAAACGGGACGCCGGTGCGTCCTGTTTTCTCACTTCCCGGAGGGGACAAGCAGGTCGGAGACCTTCTCCCAGACCTCCTGCCGGATGCTGTCGATGCTGCGCACCGCACCATCCTCCGAGCAATCGATCCGGGTCCAGCCGCAGTAATCCACCACGAAGGAGGCATTCTCCCGGCAGGCCCGCAAATATGCGGCATCCTGCTCATGGATATCCGCCTGGGTATTGGTCTGCTGCTCCCGGCGGCGCATCATCTGCTCGGAAAGCTCTGTGGGCAGATCCAGATACAGCACCCGGGTGGGGGCGGGCAGCCCCAGCAGGTTATACTCGAAATCAAACAGCCAGTCCAAAAACTTCTGCCGCTCTTCGGGGGGCAGCTTCACCGTCTGATGCACGGCATTGGAGGTGGTATACCGATCGGCGATCAGGATGCCGCCCCGGCGATAATACTCGCCCCAATCCTGCCGGAAGGAGGCAAAGCGATCCACCGCATAAAAGGTGGCGGCCGCATAGGCATTCACATCACCGGGATCGGTGCCGAAGGCGCCGGAGAGATACAGCCGGATCAGCGCCGAGGACTCCTCTGCATAGCGGGGAAACTCCAGCTTCCGATAAGGGATGCCCCGCTCCTGCAGCTGCTGGCACAGAAGGCCGGATTGGGTCGCCTTGCCGGAACCGTCTGTTCCCTCAAACACAATGAGTGTTCCCATAGCTTTCCTCTTCCTTTACATAGTAATACAGATAACAGTATACCACTTCTTTTTCCGTTTGTAAACAAAAACAGCGGTCCGGACCTTACACAGATCCGGACCGCCGCAGCAAACCCCTGTCAGACCAGTTTTTTCCGCCGCTGGTCATAGGCCATATTCAGCACATACAGGACAACCCCCGTCCAGATAAAGCAGAAGCTGATCAGTTTCTCCCGGGTCAGCATCTCCCCCATGATCATACTGCAGAAGATACCGATGGTGGGGCTGAGATATTGGCAGATGCCCGCCGTCATCATGGGGAGATTGCGCACGCCCACCGCATAAAACAGCATGGGCACCGCCGTCAGGATACCGGAACCCACCAGCAGCAGGTGCTCCACCCCATCCACCGCCGCCAGTCCGTTGTTCCCCAGCCGGAAAAAGAGGATGAACAGCAGGGCCAGAGGGGCCATCATCACAATCTCCATGGTGGTGCTGACGATGGAATCGATGGGAAGGCTCTTTTTGATGGCGGCATACACCGCAAAGAGCACCGCCAACGAGATCGTCACATAGGGCACACCGCCAAAACCGTTGGTACTCAGCACGATGCCCACCACCACGATGGCAATGATCACCAGATGGCGCCAGGAGAGCTTCTCCTTAAAGATCACCGCGCCGAAGGTAAAGACCACCAGCGGCTGGATATAGTAGCCCAAAGAGCACTCCAGCACGCGGCCGTTCTGCACGGCCCACAGGTAGATGGCCCAATCCCCCAGCATCAGCAGCATGGCTGGGATCTCCCGCTTGAGGATATTCTTATCCAGAAAGGCCGCTTTCAGCTGATCCAGTTTTCCCTGCACCTTCAGCAGCAGCAGGCAGAAGGCCGCCGCCCAGAGGGTACGGGCCGCCAACAGGAAAAAGGTATCAAATTCCCGGCACAGATGCCAATACAGAGGCTGAAAGCCCCAGATCAAAAAGCTGCACAGCATGGCTGCCAAACCTTTTTTGTAATTGTAATTGCCCATAGGGATCTCCTCTTTTCACCGGTACCGGTTTGTTTCCGAAAAATTGACAGAAAGATGATAGCACTCCCCCTGGAAAATGGCAAGTGCAATCTCTGCCATTTCCCCGGTTTGCAAACTGCATCCGGCCGTGATACAATACAGCAAAAGGAGGTGTGTGCCGTGGGAAAGCTGCCCCATGATTTCTACACCCGGGATACCCTGACCGTCGCCCGGGAGCTGCTGGGCAAGTATCTGGTCCGCTGCCGGGACGGCAGCACCACCGTCTGCCGCATTACGGAGGTGGAGGCCTACATCGGTGCCATCGACAAGGCGGCCCACTCCTACGGATACCACAAAACACCCCGCAATGCCGTCATGTTCGGCCCGCCGGGCCATGCCTACCTGTACCTGATCTATGGCATGCACTGCTGCCTGAACTTTGTCACCGAGCCCGAGGGAGAACCCTCCGCCGTACTGCTGCGCGGTCTGGAGCCGGTCTGGGGCGAGGAGGAGCTGTGTCGCCTGCGATACGGACTTCTCCCCCATCAGCTATCGGCCTATCAAAAGAAGAATTTTCTCAACGGGCCCGGAAAGTGCTGTAAAGCGCTTGCACTTGACCGCTCCTACAACGGAATGGATCTGCTGAGTTCGCAGTTGTTCCTCTGTACCGACCCCACCGATGCGGGACTTCCCTCCATTGAGGAGCCCGCCTACATCCTGCGCACCGGCAAGCGCATCGGCATCGACTACGCTCAGGAGGCGGTGGATTTCCCCTGGCGCTTTTGGCTGGAGCGGGCATGACCGTAGTTTTATGATTTCCAAAAGGAGGATTCCTATGCTGATATTTGATATGGACGGCACCCTCATCGACTCCAACGGCCTTTGGCGGGATGTGGACATCGCCTTTCTGGCCCGCCGCGGCATGCCCTATACCAAGGAGTATTATGAGGGTGTGGCCCACACCATCTTCCCCAAGGCGGCGGAATTCACCCGTGCCTACTGCGGCATTGAGGACACGGAGGAGCAGATCATGGCCGAGTGGATGGACCTGGCCGGCGATCTGTATTCCACCGCAGTGGATGTGAAGCCCGGTGTGCGGGCGTTTTTGGAGCAGTGCCGCAGCCGCGGTGATCGGATGGTGCTGCTGACCTCCAGCGTACCGGCCCACTGCCACACCGCCATGGAGCATCTGCAGCTGACGCAGTATTTTGAGAAGATCTATCTGGCCGCGGAACTGCGGATGGAAAAGAAGGATCCGCAGATCTATCGTCTGGTGGCGGAGGAACTGGGCGTACAGCCGGAGGACTGTACCTTCTACGATGACTCTGTGGCTGCCTGCCGGGCTGCCCGTGAGGCAGGTATGGAGGTCATCGGTGTGTACGATGACTTCTTCCGGGAGACCGAGGAGGAGATGCGCCAAATCTGCCACCGGTATATTATGAGTTTTGAGGAATTGCTGTCATAAGAAGAAGGCCGCCCGGTGGCGGTCTTTTTCAACTGCCATATCCTGTTCCCTGCTGCACCGCAGTCGTTCTCTTCCTTCCCGCAGCAGCGATCCCACCGACTGCCTGCATCACCGCATATTCGTTGCAAATTCATTATAAATAGTAATAAATTCCAAAATATTCTTGACACATTTTTAGCATCATGAGATACTAAATTGATTGCATGAGCAAGGGAAAACCCTTGCTTTCGGCACGATATTATAAGAAACGAAAGGATGATCTTCTTATGCCTCCTGCCCTGTACGGAACCTGGGCTGCATTGATCCCCCCGATAGCCGCCATCGTTTTGGCACTGATCACCAAAGAGGTGTACTCCGCTCTGTTCTTCGGCATCGTTATCGGTGCACTGCTGTATTCCGGCGGCAATCCCATTGGTGCAATCGAGCACTTCTTCAACATCCTGAACAAGGAGGTCTCCGATAACCTCGGCATCGTCATTTTCCTGATCATTCTGGGCACCATCGTCGCTCTGATGATTCGCGCCGGCGGCTCCAAGGCCTATGGCGACTGGGCCAGCCGCAGCATCAAGTCCAAGTCCGGTGCACTGATCGCCACCGGTCTGCTGGGCGCTGTGCTGGGTGTGGACGACTATTTCAACAACCTAACGGTTGGTAACGTCATGCGTCCTGTCACCGACACCCATAAGATCTCCCGCGCCAAGCTGGCTTACATGTGCGACGCTGTGGCCGCCCCCATCTGCATCATGATGCCCATCTCCTCCTGGGCTGCTGCCGTTTCCGGCATCATCGACGGGTATGATGGCTTCACCCTGTTCGTTCAGGCCATCCCCTACAACTTCTATGCCATTCTGACTCTGGTCATGGTGTTCCTGACCGCCGCCCTGGGCATCGACTTTGGCCCCATGAAGAAGCATGAGGACAATGCCGCCAAGGGCGACATCTACACCACCTCCGAGCGTCCCTACGCCAATGTGGCTGAGATGAAGTTCAACCCCAACGGCAAGGTCATCGACCTGGTTCTGCCCGTGATCATCCTGATCATTGGCTGCGTGCTGGGCCTGGTTTACACCGGCGGTCTGTTTGACGGCGGTGTCACCATTCAGGAGGCCTTTGCCAACTGTGATGCCCCCAGCGGCCTGTCCATGGGTTCCTGCGTCGCGCTGATCATCATCATGGCCTATTTCCTGATCCGCAAGGCCTTCTCCTTCAACGAAATGATGGAGTGCCTCCCCGAAGGCTTCAAGCTGATGGTTCCCGCCACCCTGATCCTGACCTTCGCCTGGACCATCTCCGGTGTTACCGGCAGCCTGGGTGCCGATGTCTTCGTTGCCGGTCTGGTGGATTCCTTCGGCGCTGGCCTGCAGAACTTCCTGCCCGCCGTCATCTTCCTCATCGCCTGCCTGCTGGCCTTTGCCACCGGTTCCTCCTGGGGCACCTTCGGTATCCTGATCCCCATCGTGATCAAGGTCTTCCCCCCTGTTGACGGTCTGCCCACTCCCATCCTGATGATGGCCATCGGCGCCTGCCTGGGTGGCGCTGTGATGGGTGACCACTGCTCCCCCATCTCCGATACCACCATCATGGCCTCCACCGGCGCTCAGTGCCACCACATCAACCATGTGACCACTCAGATGCCCTATGCTGTGGTGGTTGCAGCCGTCTGCTTCGTCAGCTACCTCATCGCTGCCGTCCTGCCCAATGTGATCATCGCACTGCCCATCGCCGTGGCGCTGATGGTGGTTACCCTGCTGCTGATCGGCAAGAAGAACGGTTCTCTGGATAAGAAGGCCAAGGAATAATCTTTCCTCCCGTTCCAACCAAACAGAAAAGACCACCCCGACCGGGCAACGGTAATGAATTTAGCTGAATTGAGGGGCAGATGTGGTGTATCTGCCCCTCAACAACTTTTTCACACCCTCAAAATGGTTGACTTAAGCACATTTTTGAACAAATTGTAAAAGGTGCCATCCCTTTCTTGACTTTTCGAAAAAATATGCTAATCTATCCCCGTCAAAAGCCGTGATGCGGTCGCATACAGTAGCCAACACAGAAAGTTGTTTTTGTTCAGAGAGTATTTTAGTCAAGAGAGATTTGCCAAGATAAGTAGAGAGAAACCAGATTTTCCAACAACGAGAGAATACCAGAAAAGCCAAGATAAAACGATTTTAGAATAGATATTCAGTAGCGATTGACACTCAACGGACTTCCATCAACAGATGGGAGCTGTTAGAGTGTCTTTTTGCATCCGGTCAACGACGAAATTTATTGATTGGAGGCATCCTTGTTTTAAGACCTCGAAAGAGCCTGTTTTCAAAAATAACTCTGGCGGCCTAATTCAGCAGGCCAGAAAAAACGCAGAAACAGCACTACGCCTAGAGACTTCTTTCAACATGTATTGAAATCCCAAAAGAAATCGGCCCGTTTTGCTGCCAAACATCAATACACACGCCTTGCATTGATTTTGGGCAAAAAATTAACTAGTCAAATAAAAGTAGTAAAAGTTGGTGCTACGCGCTTTTGGGGGGTGGGTGCTTTTTGAAGGAATGTTCGCACAGAAGCCCGTTGAATTAAGAAAGTATTAGCCTTATCAACTAGTCGTAGTGATGCCTTAAAAATTGCCCCACTTTGCAAAATTTTGTGATAGTGAGTCGTTTTCTTGTAATTCGCAAGAAGTTGCGAAAAAAGTAAATTTTTAGAGATTTGATATTGAAATTTGTCGGGGATAGGAATATTATAGAATTGTTCCATTTGGATTCTGATTCGAGGTTTGTTTTATGAAAATCAGTTACAAGAAATTATGGATCATGCTTATTGAGCGGAATATTAGCCCCGTAACACTCCGCAGAGATTTAAATATCGCCACCGGGACAATGACGAAGATGCGCCGGAATGAAGAAGTAGCGCTGTCTGTTCTGTTGCGGATATGCGGATATTTGGATTGTAACATCGGAGATATTTGCGATGCGGTGCGAACTGACGGCAATGGAGTTTGAAATTAAGTGTTGAGAGGGATTCGTTATGAGCAATTTAGGATTATACCAAACAATGACAAGTGTTGCGAAAAAAGTTGGCGGCCCAGTAAATTTTTTCCTTCTTGTGGGCGCTGGCGGATATGGAGTCATAAGACTTGGTGAAGCCGGAGTAAAGAAAATCATTAAGACAGTAAAGAACCATACCGGGCGCAAAGAGACTGCTTCCCACAAAAAATATGTAGTTCATTCATCTGGCAAAAGCAACGAGGGGCTGGTTTTCAACACGGGTGATATGTATCGTGTCCTTGAAATTGACCACGACAGTGTATTGATTGAAAAGATAGGGGATAAGAATAACCCATATTTCGTATCGACCGAGTTGTTGAAATCTATATCCGACTTTGATATGTGATTGAAGCAGGAGGATCAATTATGGCTTATTGCATAAACTGCGGTGCACAATTACAGGAGAACTCAAAATTCTGCGCAAGCTGTGGCACCCCTACTAATAACGATGTTCATCACGAAAACGCTAAAAGAAAGCTTGTTTATGACGGCGAAATACATAAGTGTCCTTCTTGTGGGGAAGCGTTAGACTCATTTGTTGTTGTTTGTCCTACTTGTGGTTACGAGCTTAGAGGTGCTTCGACATCCAATTCTGTGCGAGAATTCGCGGCAAAAATTGATGGTGCTCAGACGGATACACAAAGAGTAAATATCATACGAAGTTATCCAGTTCCAAACACGAAAGAAGACATTTTCGAGTTCATTATTTTGGCATCAACAAACATTACTGGTGAGCAACAAAAAAAGGTTTTCGACGCATGGCTTGTCAAATTTGAGCAAAGTTATCAGAAAGCTCAGCTGGTTATGAAGGATTCTCCTGATATGGCTCGGATAAAGGCTATATACGATAAAACTCATAAGCAGATCAATAAAGAAAAACTGTTTCGAAATGCTAAAGCCGCAGGCGATACTATTTCTAAATCGAGCAATCTTATTGGAAAAATCTTTCTGCTTATCGGAAAGAGTGCGGCCGTAATTGCTGGAATAGTTTTGTTTATAGTAGCAATCAACATTGATGGAAGAGGCGGCAATTCTTCTATGCATGAATTAATTGGGGTAATTCTGCTTGTTGCATCAGCAGCCACATTGACTAGACGAGGTGCATCTTTTTTAGAAATTTTAATTGGCGCTGGCAGTGGCGGTTTGTCATTCTATCTTGCAAATCATTTAAATAACGGCTCTATGCTTCAATTAGGTGGCGCAGTAGTGTTGATAATCGTAGCAATTAGTTTCTTCAAAAAACTTGCAAAAAAGGAAGACAAATAGGAGGAATAGATATGGCTTTTTTCAACAGAAACAACCGCAAAGGCGGTTTTGCGGATGAAATCCGCTGCGATGAGCCTTCGTATCTTATTTGGAAATGGCATCCGTCCGGCTCTCAACCGGGAGAGAATCAACGTGAAAACTCCATCCGCTGGGAATCTTCTCTGCGGGTAAAAGATGGCGAGGTTGCCGTTTTTGTCTACAAGCAGAAAAACGGCACAATGCAGGATTTCATCGTTGGCCCCTTTGACCAGACGATCAAAACCGCTAACCTCCCCGTTCTCACAAGCATCGTCGGTTTGGCCTATGAGGGCGGTACTCCATTCCAAGCCGAAGTATATTTCATCAATCTGGCAAGGATTATCCAAGTGAAGTTCGGTGTACCGTTCTTTGACGTGTACGATCCGAGATTTTTGGATTTCGGTGTTCCTGTTGCCGTCAGAGGTACGGTCAGCTTTGGAATCGCGGATTACCGTGAATTTATCAAGTTACATAGGCTTAGCAGCTTCAATCTTGACGATTTCCAGCGCCAAATCCGTGACACCGTCAGCCGCTATGTAAAAGATACCGTTGCCAACGCACCCGCTGCACACAACATTCCCGTTATCCAA
>SVLV01000024.1 GCA_015067765.1 Oscillospiraceae bacterium
TCATCGTGCTCCACCACGATCAGGGTGTTGCCCAGATCCCGCAGACGACGCAGCGTCTGCAGCAGTTTGTCGTTGTCCCGTTGGTGCAGGCCGATGGAGGGCTCATCCAGAATATACAGCACGCCCATTAGGCTGCTGCCGATCTGGGTGGCCAGGCGAATCCGCTGGCTCTCGCCGCCGGACAGCGTACCGGAGGAACGGGACAGGGTCAGATACCGCAGACCTACCGATTGCAAAAAGCCCAGCCGGGAGCGAATCTCCTTCAGGATCTGCGCGGCAATCAGCTGCTGAGTCTCAGTCAGCTGCAGGGACTCAAAAAAGGTCAATTCCTCATCCACCGGAAGGTCGGTGACCTGATGGATGGACTTCCCGCCCACCGTCACCGCCAGTGCCTCCGGGCGCAGACGCTGCCCTCTGCAGGCGGGGCAGGGGCAGGCCCCCATAAATTCCTCCAGCTCCTTCTTGCTGGCCTCACTCTGGGTCTCCCCGAAACGGCGCTCCAGATTGTTGGCCACACCCTCAAAGGCCTGCAGCAAGGTTCCCTTGCCCCGAGGCTGATCGTAGTGCAGCTCCAGCTTTTCTCCGCCGGTGCCGTAGAGGATCACCTGCTTCACCGCCTCGGGCAGTGCCTGCACCGGGGTGCGCAGAGAGAACTGATACCGCTTGGACAGGGCCTCAAAATACATACGGCTGATGCCATCGGACCGGATGGAGTTCCAGCCGGGTGCCACAATGGCACCGTCCAGAATAGACAGACTTTCATCGGGAATGATCAACATAGGATCTGCCTTCAGCTGCATTCCCAGGCCGGTACAGGTGGGACATGCACCATAGGGGTTGTTGAAGGAGAACATCCGGGGGGTCAGTTCCTCGATGCTGATACCGCAATCATCGCAGGCGTAGTTCTGGGAGAAGGTCAGATCCCGCTCCTCCTGCAGCAGGTTGACCACCACGATGCCGCCGGAGAGGTTCGATGCTGTCTCCACCGAGTCGGTCAGCCGCTGGCCAATGTCGCTGCGGACAATGATGCGGTCCACCACCACCTCAATGTTGTGCTTCTTATTCTTCTCCAGCGCGATCTCTTCAGACAGATCATACAGACTGCCGTCCACCCGCACGCGGACATAACCGGAGCGGCGGGCATCCTCAAACACCTTGGTGTGCTCGCCCTTACGGCCGCGGACCACCGGGGCCAGAATCTGAATGCGGCTGCCCTCCGGCAGCAACAGGATCTGGTCGATGATCTGATCGATGGTCTGCTGGCGGATCTCCTTGCCGCACTTGGGACAGTGGGGTGTACCCACCCGGGCCCACAGCAGACGCATATAGTCATAGATCTCCGTCACGGTACCCACCGTGGAGCGTGGATTCTTGCTGGTGGTTTTCTGGTCAATGGAGATGGCCGGGGAGAGGCCGTCAATGTAATCCACATCCGGCTTGTCCATCTGCCCCAGGAACATCCGGGCATAGCTGGACAGACTCTCCACATACCGGCGCTGGCCCTCTGCATAGATGGTATCAAAGGCCAGGCTGGATTTTCCGCTGCCGGACAGGCCGGTCAGCACCACCAGCTTGTCCCGGGGAATGGTTACATCGATATTCTTCAGGTTGTTTTCCCGGGCGCCCTTGATGAAAATCTCACTTTGCATGGACTTCCTCCTTGTCCGTCAGCAGGCGCAGCAGCTGGTTCACACCGCGACGCAGCAGGCGCACATTGGCCTCATCCAGAATCTTGTCGCCACCGGTGTGGATCCGGTCCATATAGTAGCCCAGCACCTTGTTGTGTTTCAGGGCGCAGACACCTACACCGTGGTGGAACACCACCTGGTCGGAGGGGTAGAAGCCAAAGCCCTTCACTACCTCCACCGTCTTCTTGCTGTTGCCCTCAAAGGCCTGCTCCAGCAACTGCGGCAGCTCCGTCTTTTTCACTCTTTTACCGGGGAAGAACTGGATGCTGTCCCCATCGCCCACGCAGTCGAAGTTCAGCACGGGTACCTCCTCTTTGGCCCGCTTGTGGGCCTTGGCAAAGGCGGCAGAGCCCAGCATGCCCCGCTCCTCATTGTCGAAGAACACAAAGCATACCTTGCCGCGCTGCTCCTGAGACAGGGACAGGGCCGTCTCCAGCAGCACCGTTACGCCGCTGGTGTTGTCGTTGGCGTTGTGGCGGTTTGCCTTGCCGTCGAACATCCACCACAGGAGGAACACCATAAAGGCATAGCTGACCACCATGGATATGAGCACCACCACTGTGGTATCGTCGATCAGAAACAGCGTCAGTGTGGATGCCAAAAAAGACATCACGAAAACGGCAGCAAAGAAGAACACAACGATCAGCAGCTGATACAGCAGATACCAGAACAGATTCCGGGGTGTGATGAAATTGGGAAACGGCAGGGTCGCACAGGTATCATAGTGGGCCGTCAGCAGCAGCCTGGCCTGCTCCGGATCCCCCACCACCACATTATCACTGGCAAAAATTCCCTTATGGTGCTCTACACGGACATCAAAGCCCTCCCGCTCCAGTGTTTGGCACAACCAGTCACGGAAGGCCTGCTTCTGCTTTTTGGTTTTGCGGATCTCAAACTTTTCCCGCACCTGTTGGCTTGCTCTTGTCATTTGTATGGTCCTCCTTGGTCAAGAGAGGGCTGGATTGCTCCAGCCCCTCAAAAAGTCATTTGTTATATTCCCAGCAGCATGGATGCGAACTGGAAGTAGATCAGCAGCGAGGTGGCATCCACCAGCGTGGAGATGAAGGGACTGGCCATCACCGCCGGGTCCAGACCGATCTTCTCGGCCAGCAGCGGCAGGCTGCAGCCGATGGCTTTGGCCAGCACCACCACCAGCAGCACCGTCAGGCACACCACCAGACATACCGGGATGGTGACCTCACTGTTGCCCAGCAGCATCCGGTCCACCAGCATCATCTTCAGGAAGTTTGCGCCGGCCAGACAAACGCCGCACAGCAGGCCTACCCGCAGTTCCTTCCACAGAACCCGCAACACATCGGAAAAGTCCACCTCGTCCAGACTCAGGGCACGGATCACCGCAACACTGGCCTGTGTGCCGGAGTTGCCGCCGGTACCGGACAGCATGGGGATGTAGGCATTGAGCACCAGGCAGGCTGCCAGCGCGTTTTCATAGTGACTGAGGATCATTCCCGTAAAGGTGGCTGACAGCATCAGAATCATCAGCCAGGGAATGCGGGCCTTCCAGGTATCAAAGGCACGGGTGCGCAGATAGGGCTTGTCCGAGGGCAGCATAGCGGCCATCTTTTCGAAGTCCTCCGTGGTAGCTTCCTCGATGACGTCCATAGCGTCGTCAACGGTAACGATACCCACCAGGCGGTCCTCTTTGTCCACGATGGGCATAGCCAGGAAGTCGTACTTACTCAGCGCCTGAGCCACTTCTTCCTTGTCATCCACCGTTTTGGCCCAGACCAGATTGGTGTCCATGATGTCCTCAATCAGGTCCTCCTCATCCGCCAGCAGCAGATCCCGGACGGACAGGACGCCCAGCAGATGGCGGGTGGGGTCGGTCACATAGAGGATGTTGATGGTCTCCATCTCTCCGCCGATGCGGCGGATGCGCTTGAAGGCATCGGCCACCGTCATGTCCTTCTTCAGGGACAAAAACTCCATGTTCATGATGGAGCCGGCGGAATCCTCCGGATACTGCAGGATCTCATTGAGAGACTTGCGCATCTCCGGTGTGGCGCGGTCCAGAATACGGATCACCACACTGGCGGGCATCTCCTCCACAATGCCGGCGGCATCGTCCAGATACAGCTCATCCAGCACTTCTTTCAGCTCACTGTTGGAAAAACCGTTGATCAGTTTCTCCTGGCTGTCGCTCTCCAGTTCCACGAACACCTCTGCCGCCAGTTCCTTGGGCAGCAGACGGTACAGCAGGGAGATGGCCTCTTCACCGGCCTCCTCCAACAGCAGTGCAATATCGGCAGGTTCCATGGGGAGGAACAGTTCCCGCAGCTGGGCGTACTGCTTGTTCTGGGTCATCTCCCGGATCTGCTCCAAATACAGCTCCAGTTCCTCCTGATAATCGATCATGCGGCGTTCCTCCTCTCCTGAAAACAAAAAATCCACAACCCGGCAAAGCGCCCGTTGTGGATGGAGGGAGAAAGCTCTGTGATCTTCCCCGACCGCTCTCCGTTACGAGCTTTAGCATCGCGGGGCAGTGAAACTGCATTAGATGATACCTTGTGTTCGATATCGCCTGTTCAAACCATCTTATGGTGTTTCCACCACTTCGCGGCAGCAGTCCGTATCCCTGCGGTAGCCTTACCTACCGGATAGGTCTTTAATATAGTTAGTCTATGATAAATTGAAAGTAATGTCAAGAAAAAACAGGAAGTCCTCCCCAGACTTTTTCCCCTTGCAAATACGGAATTTTGTGATATGGTAGGAGGCGTCGAACGATCGACAGAAATCAACGCAGGGAGCGTGATCTGTCATGCTGCTTTTTCAGCTTTGCTTTGAACTGGTGGGAACCATTTCCTTCGCCATCTCCGGCGCAGCACTGGGCCTGCGCAAACATATGGATCTGTTGGGCGTAACCATGCTGGGTATGATCACCGCTGTAGGCGGCGGGATGCTGCGGGACGTGCTGCTGGGTCAGATTCCGCCCCGGGCACTGGTCTCCCCGCTCCACGCGCTGGTGGCCATTCTGGTCTCCCTGATCGTGTTCCTTCCCCATGTGCGCCGTTTCTTCGCCGGGGAGCATCCCCGCGCCAACATGGCCCTGCTGCTGGCTGACTCCATCGGTCTGGGCGTATTTACGGTCCACGGTGTGCGGATCTGCATGGAAGCCGGACACGGCAGCCAACCCTTTCTGGTACTGTTTCTGGCCGTGCTGACCGGTGTGGGCGGCGGTGTTCTGCGGGATATGCTGTGTGTGGAAAAGCCCTACATTTTCACCAAGCACATCTATGCCTGCGCCTCCCTGCTGGGTGCCCTTTTGTGCTGGCTTCTGTGGCCGGTAAGTACAGCAGGCAGCATGGTGCTGGGTGCCGCTTTGATATTGACCCTGCGGATCTGTGCCGCCCGGTGGCGCTGGAGTCTGCCCAAAGCCTGACCTTGCACACAAATCCGCACTATGCTATACTGTCATACACAAAACAGGATCGTTCCGGCAGCCGGAACATCCGCAGAGGGGAGGGATCGGCTATAGGAATGCATGACGGCCACAGGCAGCGGGTGCGGGCCCGTTTTCGCCAAACAGGTCTGGACGGCTTTGCTGACCACGAGGTTCTGGAACTACTCCTGTTCTATGCCATTCCCCGCCGGGATACCAATCCTTTGGCACACCAGCTGATCCAGCATTTCGGCAGTCTGTCCCGGGTACTCTCCGCCTCTCAGGAAGAGCTGGAACAGGTCCCCGGTCTGGGCGAAGGCGCAGCCTCTCTGTTGCGTCTGACCTCCGCTCTCTCCCGCCGCATTCAACTGCAGCAGACCGGTGATACCATTCTCAACTCGGTGGAACGCTGCGGCCAGTATTTTCTGGAGTTGCTGCGCAATGAACATCGGGAGCTGCTCTATCAAGTCTGCGTGGACAGCAAGGGCAAGCTCCTCTCCAACCGCTGTCTGGCCAGTGGAGGTGTCAGTATGGCGGCTCTCAGCATTCGGCAGGTGGTGGAAAATGCTCTGCTGTGCGGTGCCAGCGGCGTCGTGCTGGCCCACAATCATCCCAGTGGGATCGCACTGCCCTCAGCGGAGGATCAACTGACTACCCAGCGGGTGGCCATCGCCCTGCAGACCATGGACATCCGGCTGGTGGACCACATTATTGTGGCGGACGGTGACTTTGTCTCCATGGCCGCCAGCGGTATGCTGCCTCCTCCAAAATAAAATGCTGCGGCCCGGTGCTTTCAGAAAGCACCGGGCCGAAAATATGATTTACAGGCTGCAGGAAACTTGCTACAATAAACGGGTGATCTTTCCACCCCACAAGAAAAGGAGGCGAACCATGGACCATTTCAAACTGACAGCACCCTATCAACCCACCGGTGATCAGCCGGAGGCCATCGCACAGCTGGCAGAGGGATTGGAAAATGGCCTGCGGGAACAGACGCTGCTGGGTGTCACCGGTTCCGGCAAGACCTTCACCATGGCCAATGTGATCGCCAAACTGAACCGTCCCACACTGGTGCTGGCCCACAACAAGACGCTGGCCGCCCAGCTGTGCGAGGAATTCCGGGAATTCTTCCCGGAGAACGCGGTGGAATACTTTGTGTCCTATTACGATTACTATCAGCCGGAGGCCTATATTGCCCACACGGATACCTTCATTGAGAAGGACGCCTCCATCAATGCCGAGATTGAGCGTCTGCGTCACAGTGCCACAGCCGCCCTTTTCGAGCGCCGGGATGTGATCGTGGTGGCCTCCGTCTCCTGCATCTACGGTCTGGGTGACCCCATCGACTATGCCAACATGGTGATCTCCCTGCGACAGGGTCGGGAATACTCCCGGGATGAACTGCTGCGCAAGCTGGTAGAGATCCGCTATGAGCGCAACGACATTGCCTTCGACCGCAACATGTTCCGGGTCCGGGGCGACACGGTGGAGATCTATCCTGTCTATGCCAACGGTTATGCCCTGCGGGTGGAGTTCTTTGGGGATGAGATCGAACGGCTCAGCGAGATCAATCCTGTGACGGGACAGGCCCAGCGGACGCTGCAGCATGTGGCGATCTATCCTGCCAGCCACTATGTGACCAGCAAGGAGAAGATGGACCGGGCGGTGGCTGAGATTGAGCGGGAGCTGGATCAGCAGATCCGATTCTTTGAGGAAAATGACAAACTGATTGAAGCCCAGCGCATCGGCCAGCGAACCCGCTACGATATGGAGATGATGCGGGAACTGGGCTACTGCACCGGCATTGAGAACTATTCCCGGGTCATCTCCGGCCGGGAGCCGGGTTCTCCCCCCATGACCCTGCTGGACTACTTCCCCGAGGATTTCATCCTCTTTGTGGATGAGAGCCATGTGACCCTGCCTCAGGTACGGGCCATGTACAACGGCGACCGGGCCCGCAAGGAGAGTCTGGTACAGTACGGCTTCCGGCTGCCCTGCGCCTTTGATAATCGGCCGCTGCGTTTTGAGGAATTTGAAGAGCGATTCCACCAGGCGGTGTATGTGTCCGCCACACCGGGAGACTATGAAAAGAACAACTCCTCCCAGATCGTGGAGCAGGTGATCCGCCCCACCGGTCTGCTGGATCCCCGGGTGGAGGTCCGGCCGGTGGCCGGGCAGATCGACGATCTGGTGGAGGAGATCCGTGTCCGGGCCGCCCGGGATGAGCGCGTGTTGGTCACCACGCTTACCAAGCGGATGGCGGAGGACCTCACCGAGCACATGAAGGGTCTGGGCCTGCGGGTACGGTATATGCATTCGGACATTGTCACGCTGGAGCGCATGGAGCTGATCCGGGATCTGCGTCTGGGTGAATTTGACGTACTGGTGGGCATCAACCTGCTGCGTGAGGGTTTGGACCTGCCGGAAGTCTCTCTGGTGGCCATTCTGGACGCCGACAAGGAGGGATTCCTGCGCAGTGAGACCAGCCTGATACAGACCATCGGCCGCGCCGCCCGAAATGCCGAGGGTCTGGTGGTCCTCTATGCCGATACTGTCACGCCCTCCATGAAGAGCGCCATCCGGGAGACGGAGCGCCGCCGTGCCAAGCAGGATGCCTACAACCGGGCCAACGGCATTGTTCCCGCCACGGTCCGCAAAGGGGTGCGCAAGGTGCTGGAGATCTCCCGCTCGGTGCAGGAGGAGAAGGCGGCCGCCCGCCGCAAGCTGACCGCCGAGGAGCGTGAGGCCACCATCCGTCGGCTGGAGAAAGAGATGAAAGAGGCCAGCAAGATGCTGGAATTCGAATATGCCGCCCTGCTGCGTGATCAGATCATTGAACTGCGGGGGCAAAAGTGAGAGAAGCGATCCGTTTATGAAAAAATATCTGTCCTATGCCTATGTAATTTTCGGAGCCGCCTGCTGGGGCTTCATCGGCCTGTTTAACCGGATGCTGGGAGATTTGGGCGTCACCGTATGGAACCGCGTCACCATCCGCAATTTTCTGAGCCTGGTGCTGATGACGGTTGTATTCGCTCTGGTGCGCCGCAGCGTATTTCGTATCCGACTGCGGCATCTGCCTATCTTTGCCGGCGCAGGTCTCCTGAGCGTTCTGTGCCTGGCCGTTGCCTATTTCAACTGCCAGATGTACTGCTCGCTGGCTGTGGCCGGAATCCTGCTGTACCTTGCCCCTTCCTTCGTGGTACTGATGAGTGCGCTCCTGTGGAAAACTCCTCTCACCCGGCGAAAAATCACCGCCCTGCTGCTGAGTCTGCTGGGCTGTGGATTGGTCAGTGGGTTGGCAGGAGGAGACCTGTCCATCTCTTTGACCGGTTTGCTGTTGGGCATTGCCTCCGGCTTCTGCTATGCCACTTACACCATCTTCGCCCACTACGGACTGGCCCACTATGACAGCTACACCATGATCTACTGGACCTTCTTTTTCTCCGGTCTCGGTTCGCTGGTCTTTCTGGATCTGCCGGCTCTGCTGCCGGCATTGAGTCAGCCCCAGGGCATCCTGGGCTCCGCCGGTCTGGTAATCGTCGCCACGGTGCTCCCCTACCTGTTTTACACCAAGGGCCTGGAGGGCGTGGAGAGCGGCAAGGCCTCCATCATCGCCAATGTGGAACCTGTCGTGGCCGCACTGGTGGGCATCGCATTTTTCCGGGAAGTTTTGGATCTTTGGGTGCTGGCAGGCATCGGTTGTGTGCTGGCCGGTGTCATTCTGCTGGCAAAGGAGGATTCCTGATATGGCAAAGAAAAAAGAAGAAAAGACCAATGTAATGCGGGTACTGGAGCAAAAAAAGATCCCCTATACCGCTCACACCTATGATCCTGAAGGTCCCACTGACGGCGTATCCGTAGCCGCTCTGTTGGGACAGAATCCGGACGCCGTGTTCAAAACACTGGTGGCCCGTGGTGCCAGCGGCGCCTATTATGTATTTGATATCCCAGTGGCAAAAAATCTCGATTTGAAGAAGGCCGCCCGGGCCGCCGGGGAGAAGTCCATTGCTATGCTGCCTCAGAAGGAGTTACTGCCCCTGACCGGATATGTCCATGGCGGCTGCAGCCCAGTGGGTATGAAAAAACCTTTCCCCACCGTGTTCCATCAGACCGCCGCTCAACTGGAGGATATCTGCGTCTCTGCCGGCAAGGTCGGGTTTCAAATTCAGCTGCATGCTGCAGATCTGCTGCATCTGGTTGGCGCCTCTACTGCCGATCTGATCGTGGATGAAATATGAATACTTCTTTTTTTACGTGACAAAATAGAGTCAGGCATGAGATGCCTGACTCTATTTTTTGCAGGAGGAACGAACTTATGAACAAGAATTGTACCAATGACGGCACCCACTGCACTCCCAACAATGCCATCCGCTGCAGTGTGACCAGCTGCGCCCATCATTGCCAGGGCGTCAACTACTGCGGCCTGTCCTCCATCCAGGTGGGCACCCACGAGACCAAACCCAGCATGGATCAGTGCACCGACTGCCAGAGCTTCAAGAAGCACTGCTGATCCGGCCGCCTGCGGGCGGCTACATAGACCGGGAGGGATGGTATGAATCTG
Organism: Oscillospiraceae bacterium; assembly: GCA_015067765.1. GTDB lineage: Bacteria > Bacillota > Clostridia > Oscillospirales > Oscillospiraceae > Vescimonas. The sequence continues at coordinate 9,650 of SVLV01000024.1, forward strand.
AAATTGCGTCTGGCGGTCAGCGGCATGGTGACCGGTTGTGTCAACGGCCTGTTTGGCGGAGGCGGCGGCATGGCATTGGTCCCGCTACTGCAGGGTTGGTGTCAGGTGGAGGAAAAACGCGCCTTCTCCAACTGCGTCGCTGTGATCTTCCTCTTCTGCCTGCTGTCAGCCGGAATCTACCTGCTGCGCACAGACCTGGATCTTCTGGCCACCCTGCCCTATCTCCTGGGCGGTTTGGCCGGTGGATTAGTGGGCGGCCGTCTGTTTCCCGGTATCCCCACCCTATGGCTGAGGCGGATCTTCGGGCTTTTCCTGCTCTACGGCGGGGTGAGGTATCTGCTGTGACAGAATTTCTCCTTCCACTTGTGCTGGGTTTTGGCACCGGGATCCTGTCAGCATGGGGTGTGGGCGGTGGAACGCTTTTGCTACTATGCATGACCTTGTTTCTCGGTGTGGAACAGCAGACAGCCCAGGGCATCAATCTGCTGTATTTTCTTCCCACCGCCGGCATGGGCCTGCTGCAGCACCGGAAAAACGGGCTCTTGGACACTGACCTGCTGCGCACCGCCATCCCCTGGGGACTCCCCTTCGCCCTGCTGACCGCCTGGCTCTCCACTTCTTTGGATACCGATCTGCTGCGCAGACCTTTCGGAATTTTTTTGCTGTTGGCTGGCTGCATGACGCTGAAAAACACAAAAAAACAGAGGGGGAATCCGTAGGATTTCCCCTCTGTCTGTTTCAGGAGGGATTGACGCTCTTGGCCCGAAGCAGCACCGAAACCTGTCGGCTCTCTCCCTGCCGCTGAATAGTCATCTCCAGTGTCTCGTCCACCCGATAATTCCGGCGCACTGCCAGCAGGTCCTCCGTCGTGAAAATCTCCACACCGCCCGCCTGCAGGATCACATCTCCCTCCTGCAGTCCGGCCGCCTGGGCTCCATAGCCCTCATCCACTTCGTAGACCACCACATAGGTGCTGCCGTCCTCCCGGGTTACCGTCAACACAGAGATGCCCAACGTGGGGGCTCCGATAAACTCACCCCGCTCGATCAAGTCGTTGACCACAAAGCAGGCCTCTCCCGTGGGAATCGCAAAACCCAATCCCTCCACGGTAGCCTCCATCTGTTCCGTCGTGCTCATCTTCAGAGTATTGATGCCGATCACCTGCCCACAGGCGTTGATCAGCGGACCGCCGGAGTTTCCGCTGTTGAGGGCAGCATTGGTCTGGATCACGGACATCTCTTTTCCGTCCACCTCCACCAACCGGCCCGTGGCAGAAATGATGCCGTCGGTCAATGTGTTGCGCAGTTCCAGGCCCAGCGGGCTGCCGATGGCATAGACCGGATCTCCCACCCGGGCCAGATCGGAGTTTCCGAACTCCGCTGCAGGCAGATTTTCCGCATCCACCGCTTTCAGCACCGCCAGATCCTGCTGGCTGTCATATCCCACCAGCTGGGCATCGTAGGTTTTTCCGTTGGACAGGGCGACCCAGCAGCTCTCGCCGCCAACGATCACATGGGCATTGGTGATGATGAATCCATCTGCCGTCATAATGACACCCGTGCCGATAGAGCCGGTATCTCCCACCTGTGCCACCACGGTCACCACAGAGGGATTTACCTTCTCATATACCTGCCGCGCCGTCAACTCTGCACCTGTGGGATTCACACAGGTCATCCGCGGCATTGCCGTGCCGCTGTACAAGGGGATCGTGGTATTCTCCTCCCGGAAAATGTCCACAATGCTGCTGGCCTCATCATCCTCAGAGGGGATATTCCATGACCCTTCCGATGTTCCGGCCCAGATTCCAACACCGACAACCACGGCCACCAGCACCAGCAGACAGCTCAAAAAGATCCACAGGCCTTTCCGGGACCGTTTCTTTTTTCCAGTTGTCTTTGTTCCCAAGGCACTCCTGTGCCCGGGAAGGGGACGATCCTGGACATAATAGGACACCACCTCCTGGGGCTCCTGCTGGCCGGGAATATACCAGCCAACAATCTCCCGGGGCTGGTCCGCCTCATACTGAGGTGCTGTCCCTTTGATTTCTTCCTCTCTCATGGGGGTTCTCCTTACATTCTCTCATGGCGCTGGCCGTCTGCCAACTGCACCGTATAGCTGAAGGTGGTGATCCCGTCCTCACTGGTGACGGTGATCCGCTCCTTGTGCAGTTCCAGAATGGTCTTGACCACATACAGGCCCAGTCCATACCCGTCCTTATCCACACTGCGGGACTTGTCGGATTTGTGGAAGCGCTCAAACAGCAGCGGGATCTCCTCCACCGGGATGGTGGCACCCAGATTGCGCACCGTCACCCGGGCCTTCTCTCCATCGGTGGACAGGCCCAAATACAGAGTGGACTGGGGCGCTGCAAATTTGGTGGCATTTTCCAGCAGGTTATAGGTCACCTGTGTCAGCAGATCGTTATCGCCCAGTACCATCACAGGGCTGTCGGGAATCTCTGCCTCCACATCCAGATCCCGGTCCAGGATCTTGTGCTCCATGCTCAGCAGAGCAAGGCGCATGCTCTCACACAGATCAAACTCGCTTTTTTTCATCTCCTTGCTCTGGATCTGGGAGATGTCCAGCATCCGCCGCACCAGGCGGCTGAGCCGGCGACTCTCGTCAGAGATGATCTGCAGATATTGCTTCTCCTTCTCCGGCGGGATCGTTCCGTCCAGAATGCCATCGGTATAGCCGGCAATGGTAGTCATCGGTGTTTTCAGCTCATGGGAGATATTGGCAATGAAGTCGCGGCGCTGCCGCTCGGTCTCCGCCAGTGCATCTGCCATATCGTTGAAGGATGCCGCCAGTTCGCCGAACTCATCCGTGCGGTCGATATCGTGCATCCGCACATCAAAATTACCGGCAGCATAGGCGCGGGTGGCCTTCACCATCTCCGAAACCGGCTGACTCTGGCGCATAGACATCAGGGAACTGGCAATAAAGGCCAGCATCAGCACGATGGCCGAGGTCATCAGCAGCAGAGCCGCAAAGGTCTCCCACATCTCGGTCAGGGCGGTTACATTCATCATGGCCAGCACCATGCCCACTGGCTGTGTACTGCCCGGTGCAGCCATGGTCACGCCCACCACCACCTGCTTGCGGTCATAAATGTCCAGATTGCTGCGGCCCTGATAGCCCTCCGGCTTAGACAGGATCTCCTGCGTGATCTGCTGGGGCAGACGAATGCTCTTTCCGGCCAGACTGGCATCGGTGGTCAGCAGGACCTGTCCCGTTTTATCAGCGATCAGGAAATCTGTCTCTGACATGAGGGATGCCACTCCGGCCAGTCGCTGCAGCGTCTCATCCTGCTTGTCCGAGTTGCGAATGCTCTCCAGATAGGGCATAGACAGCTGTGCCACCACTTCTGCCCGGTCATGCATCTCCTGATACTTCTCCCGGACAATGTAGTTATAACTGAGGGCATAGAAGGACACACCCATCAGCACCAGGGCCAGCATAACGGTACCGGCCGTCAGCAGGAACTGCTGCCAGTACAGGCTCTGGAATCGTTTCATATGTTTTTTCATGCCAGTTCAAACTTATAGCCCACACCCCAGACGGTCTTCAAGGCCCACTGATCCGACACATTCTCCACCTTTTCCCGCAGACGCTTGATGTGCACGTCCACCGTGCGGCTGTCACCAAAATAGTCAAAGCCCCACACCTCATCCAGCAGCTGGTTGCGGGTGTAGACACGGTTGGGGGTGGCAGCCAGATGATACAGCAGCTCCAGTTCCTTGGGAGGCGTATCCACCTTCTTGCCGTCCACCAGCAGCTCGTAGCTGTCCAGATTGATCACCAACTTATCAAAGCTCAGGCGCTTTTTGGTATCATCCGGGATCTCGCTGCGGCGCAGTACAGCGTTGATGCGGGCCATCAGTTCCTTCATCTCGAAGGGTTTGACCAGATAGTCATCGGCACCCATCTCCAAACCGGTGATCCGGTCATTGACCTCGCTTTTTGCCGTCAGCATAATGATGGGGGTCTTGCTCCTCTCCCGGATCCGGGCGCAGACTGCCCAGCCATCCATCACCGGCAGCATAATATCCAACAGCACCAGATCCGGCTGGCGCAGCTCAAACTCCTCCACGGCCTTGCCGCCATCATAGGCAATGCGGACTTCAAAGCCCTCTTTCTCCAGATACATCCGGATCAGATCGGAGATATTCCGATCATCTTCCACCACCAAAATATTGCGTGCCATAGCGTAAGCCTCCCAAATTCTTTTGTTTTTCCTTTATTATAGCCATCGGGGGTCACTTTTCCTAAACATTCTGTGAATTTACCGCATTCTTAATGGTGTATTATACCACATCCGACCCGCTTTGTATAGAACTTATGGTAACGCCGGTATAGTACCACTGCAGAATCTCCTGCCAGGTTTTTCCCTGTCGGGCCAGTTCGTTTGCCCCGTACTGGCTCATGCCTACCCCGTGGCCGTACCCGGTGACCCGAAAGGTCACCTCACTGTCGGTGCTCTCCACGGAAAAGCTGGCAGACCGCAGACCGAAGAGGCTGCGTACCTCCGTTCCCTTTAGAGGGATTCCCCCAAAAGTGATCTGTTCCACCCGACCGGAATCGTTCTGCACAGGCGCGCCGATCCAACCGGTCGCAGCCCCCTCCAACTGTGCCTGCGGATATGCCGCCAGGAGGGTTTCCCGGAACTCCGCAGCCGGCACCGTTTTCACACTGTAATAATTGGGCACGCTGCTTTCTCCCTCCGGACTCTGTACACTGGTCAGATAGGGCAGATCCTGCACCCACACATCACCGCTGTTGGCGGTCACTCCATCGGAAGATGAATGAAATGCCGCTAAAATAGGTTGTCCGTCATACAGCAGGATCTGTCCGTCGGTGCTCTGCACCGCCTGTTGGATCTTCGCCTCGTACTCCTGCGCCTTTTCACCCCATTTGGCCGCCGCATCCTCCGGGCTTGTCCAGGCACTGCAGCAGGTGGGGTCGGTACAGATATCCGCCTCCGGGTGCTGTGCCTTCCGCCCCGCCTGCAGATAGCGGCACACATAGGTGCGCTCCGCCACCGCCTGCGCTGCCAGGGCCTGCTGCTCAAAGCTGGCCGGCATCTCGCCCCGAACCACCCCCGGCAGAAACTCCGCCATGGTCATCTCCAGTGTCTGCTCCCCGCGGCGAACCGACAGAGTCATTGCAGCATCCAAAACCGGAGTTTCCTGCTCGACCTGCGGCTGCTCCGGAACTGCCGGCGCCTCTGCCGTCACCCACGCGCTGCCAAACAGCAGTCCCACCAAAAGGACACCCGCCAAAAAACTCTCTTTCATACGCGCACACCTCCCTCAGGCCAAGCTATGCCCCGCCCCCGCAAAGTATGCAAAGAAAAACCAAAAAGCGGAAACCGGCTCTCGGTCTCCGCTTCTTGGCAGGAAGATTGATGAAAAAAAGTTTATCTCTTTAGCTTTGTGAGCCTATCATAACAGGGGGTTGTTAACAAATTTCGGGGGTAAATGTTACAAAAGTATTAAACTTTTTTCTCCGTGGCATCCCGTTCCCGCAGACCGCGGAAAAAATCTGTCAGCACCTGACGGCAGGGCTCCGCCAGCACGCCGCCCACCAGCGCAGGCCGGTGGGGAAATTCCTCCATAAACAGATTCAGCACACCGCCGCAGGCTCCCATCTCCCGGTCACGGGCCCCGTAATAGACCCGGCCGATGCGGGCATTGAGAATAGCGCCGGCGCACATGGGACAGGGTTCCAGCGTCACATAGAGGGTGCAGTCATCCAGCCGCCAGGTTCCCAACCGGGCATTGGCCTGGGCAATGGCCTCCATCTCCGCATGGGAATAGACCTGCTGCTTCTCCTCCCGTCGATTGCGGCCACGGCCCACCACCTGACCGTCCCGGACGATGACGCAGCCCACCGGGACCTCCCCGGCTTCAGCGGCTTCCCGGGCCAGTTCCAGCGCCTGCTGCATATAGAATTCGTGCTCCATGAAAAATGCTCCTCTCCGGGAAAATTTCTCCAGCCACCGTTTAAGGGCGGTCATAATTGTCCAAACTATCCGTACAATAAGGTAGGAGGGACTGCTATGGGAAAGACCCGCAACCAAACCAATGAGATCTCCGCCGCCATGCAGCTGCGGCTGGAGCTGCAGAGCACCAATCAGGCTCTGCGCCATGCCTACGATAAGTTCAACTTCGCCTGCGAACCGGAGCTGGTGGACGCCTGTGTCTACGAGATCAGCTCTCTGAAGGCCCGGTACGACTATCTGCTGCGGAAACTGAAGGAGCTCTCCGGCCACTCACCGGCTGTCCGCCCGGCAGCTGCTGCCCAGCCGGCATCTCCCACCCCGCCGGAGGATCTGGTCACCTGTGTGGCTGCCGCGATTCTGAAGGGAGGGCCTGCATGTCCATCTTAGAAAAAGTGACCTTGGGGCTTCTTCTGCTGTTTTTGGCGGTGGTCTGCCTGCGCCTGCTGGCAGCCCCGTTGAAGCTGGCCCTGCGGGTGGTAGCCAATGGAGCGCTGGGATTCGGCGCTCTGTGGCTGCTGCAGCTGACGGGGATCTCCGGCCTGACTCTGGGCCTGAACCTGTTCAATGCGCTGGTGGTGGGCATTCTGGGCCTGCCGGGGCTGGGCCTCCTGCTGATGCTGCAGTGGGTCCTTACATAGAAAATATCCCACAGGCGGAGCCATGTGCTCCGCCTGTTTTTATCGTTCCGGGTGCTCCGTATCCCAACCGTAGAGGGGATAGCGCTGGATGGCACCAAACAGCTTCTGCTTCAGATCCGGATACCGGCCGGACAACTGCTCCAACAGTTCCTTGATCTCCTGCCGACGGCTGCTGCCGTCTGCGGGACAGGGGTTGGATACCACCGGCAGTTCCATGCGTTTCACCGTCCGCCGGATCTCCTCCTCCCGGCAGTACAGGAGGGGGCGGATCTGCATGATCTCCATGCGATCCAGCCAGGTCACCGGCTGGAAGCAGCCGATGCGTCCCTCGAAGAGCAGGTTCATCAGCAGCGTCTCCACCGCATCGTCGTAATGATGGCCCAGGGCGATCTTGGAGATACCCTTCTCCTTCAGGGCAGTGTTGAGACTGCCCCGGCGCATCTTGGCACACAGGGAGCAGGGATTCTTCTCCTTCCGCTCCTCAAACACGATCTGATATACCGGCACCTGGATCCGGGTATAGGGCACCTCCAGCTGCCGGCAATAGTCCGCCACCGGCTCAAAGTCCATACCGGGCATTCCCGTCTCCAGCGTGATGGCCTCCAGTTGGAAGGGCTTGGGGTAAAAGTGACGCAGCTGAGCCAGGGCAGCCAGCGCCAGCATACTGTCCTTTCCGCCGGAGACGCCTACGGCCACAGTCTCCCCGGCCTCGATCATCTGATAGTCCTCCACACAGCGGCGGACCAGTCCCAAAATATGCTGCATTGCCTCAACTCCTGCCCGCAGCGCCGACCCTCCGGCACTGTTTTTCAAAAATTTTAATTTGCGTTTCGAGAAAACGGGAGATAATCAAAGAAAAACAAAGAAAATGCCAGATGTACTTGCCGTAAATCAAAATCATGTTGACAAGTTTCCGGAAAGATGGTATAAATACACTTGCGCGTCTGCGCATTACGATATTTTCTCTCTCCCGATTGTAGCAAGGGAGCCGAAAAAAGTAAAGCAATACATTAAGAATAAACTGGAGGAAAACACCATGTCCACTTTTATGGCAAATCAGGGCAATATCGTCCGCAAGTGGTATGTCGTTGATGCCGCCGGCAAGCCCCTGGGCAAGACCGCTGTCATCGTCGCCGATCTGCTGCGCGGCAAGGGCAAGCCCACCTACACCCCCCACGCCGATTGCGGTGACAATGTCATCGTCATCAACGCTGGCAAGGCCATCCTGACCGGCAACAAGATGGAGCAGAAGTACTATCGCACCCACTCCGGTTGGGTGGGCGGTCTGAAGGAGACCAAGTACCGCATCCTGATGCAGGAGAAGCCCGAGGTCGCTATGCGCGTGGCTGTCCGCGGCATGATGCCCCGCAACATCATCACCAAGGATTCCCTGAAGCGTCTGCACATCTATGCCGGCGAGCAGCATGAGCATCAGGCTCAGAAGCCCGAGCTGGTCAAGTAAGGAGGAAAAGAAGAATGTATCAGTCCAAGAATCCCTACAAGTACGGCACTGGCCGTCGTAAGTCCTCCGTGGCTCGCGTGCACCTGTTTGAGAACGGCACCGGCGCTATCACCATCAATGGCCGCAGCATCGATGAGTACTTCGGTCTGGAGACCCTGAAGATGGTCGTCCGTCAGCCCCTGAACGCCACCGGCACCCTGGGCAAGGTGGATATCGTCGCTACCGTCGAGGGCGGCGGTGTGTCCGGCCAGGCCGGCGCTCTGCGTCACGGCATCAGCCGCGCTCTGCTGCTGGTGAATCCCGAGTACCGCGCCATCCTGAAGAAGGCCGGTTTCCTGACCCGCGATCCTCGTATGAAGGAGCGTAAGAAGTACGGTCTCAAAGCAGCCCGTCGCGCACCTCAGTTCAGCAAGAGATAATCAGCTGGATTTTGGGAATCAAAAAGACCAAAAAACCCCGGAAAATCAAGGTTTTCCGGGGTT
>SVLV01000025.1 GCA_015067765.1 Oscillospiraceae bacterium
CTTCATGGCGTCGGCATAGTTGGTCATGTCGGTCAGCAGGACCAGCACGTCCTTATCCTGCAGAGCAAACTGTTCGGCAACGGCCAGGGCCATATCGGGGATCTTGATGCACTCCACGGTGGGGTCAGCTGCGGTGTGGATGAACATGACGGTGCGGCTCAGAGCGCCGCCGTTTCCAAGGGTCTCCTTGAAGTACAGGAAGTCATCGTACTTCAGACCCATGCCGCCCAGAACGATCACATCGGCCTCGGCCTGCATGGCGATGCGGGCCAGCAGCTGGTTGTAGGGCTCACCGGAGATGGAGAAGATCGGCAGCTTCTGAGACACCACCAGGGTGTTGAACATGTCGATCATGGGGATGTTGGTGCGCATCATGCGGTTGGCCAGGATACGCTTGGTGGGGTTAACGGAGGGGCCGCCGATGGGCTTGAGGTTCTCCGCAAGAGCGGGACCCTTGTCACGGGGCTCGCCGGAGCCGTTGAAGATACGGCCCAGCAGATCCTCACTGAAGGAGACACGCATCTCCTGACCCAGGAAACGGATCTCGTCACCGGTGGAGACGCCGCGGCCGCCTGCGAAGACCTGCAGGGAGACGACATCGCCATCGATCTTGTTGACCTCGGCAAGGGACTTGCCGAAACGGGTGTTGATCTGGGCCAGCTCGTTGTACTTGACCCCTTCGGCGCGGACCGTGATCACGCTGCCGGTAATGGATTCGATACGGTTATAAACTTTATTCATACTCATTCACCGTCCTTACACCAGGCGCTGGGCTTCCCGGCTCAGCTGGCCGTTGCCGGCGGCATACTGCCGGTCGATCTCGGCCTCTGCTGCGGCGAAAGCTTCGCTCTTGAATTCCGTGTAGTTCCAGTCGATAAACTTCTGACGCATCTGGTTGAAGTAGGCACGGGCTGCATCCTTGTCAGCCAAATCGTACTCGGAGCCCAGAATGGTGATCAGCTTATTTACCATGTGGCGCTGACGCTCCACGCCGGTATCGGCGTCGATGGCGTCGAAGGAGTTCTGCTGGAAGTAAACGGCGTCCAGCATCTCCTCCTTCAGGTAGACGATAAAGTCGGAGAGGCTGGTACCCTCTTCGCCGACCACCTTCATCATGGAGCTGATTTCCACACCGTGCTGCAGGATCCGGCGGCAGAAGGCGACCTTCTCCGGATCGATGACGCCGCCGTACTTGGACCAGGAGATCAGCGGGTCAATGGCGGGGTACTTGCGGGCATCGGAACGCTCACGGGACAGACCGTGGAAGGCGCCGACCACCTTCAGGGTGGCCTGAGTCACAGGCTCTTCGAAGTTACCGCCGGCGGGGGAAACGGTGCCGCCGATGGTGACGGAGCCGTTGCTGCCGTCGGGCAGGCGGACATAGCCGGCGCGCTCATAGAAAGCGGCGATATAGGATTCCAGATAGGCGGGGAAGGCTTCCTCGCCGGGGATCTCCTCCAGACGGCCGGACATCTCACGCAGAGCCTGAGCCCAACGGGAGGTGGAGTCAGCCAGCAGCAGGACGTGCAGACCCATCTGCCGGTAGTACTCAGCCAGAGTCACCGAGGTATACACGGAGGCCTCACGGCTGGCCACGGGCATGGAGGAGGTGTTGCAGATGATGATGGTACGCTCCATCAGAGAGCGGCCGGTACGGGGGTCGGTCAGCTCGGGGAACTCGGTCAGAGTTTCCACAACCTCGCCGGCGCGCTCACCGCAGGCTGCGATGATCACGATATCCACATCGGCATACTTGGAGGTGGTGTGCTGCAGCACGGTCTTACCGGCGCCGAAGGGGCCGGGGATGCAGTAGGTGCCACCCTTGGCCACGGGGAAGAAGGAGTCGATCAGACGGACCTTGGTCTCCATAGTCTCCACAGGGGCCAGACGCTCGGCATAGCAGTTGATAGCGCGCTTAACGGGCCACTTGAAGGTCATGGTCAGGGGGATCTCGTTGCCCTTGTCATCGGTCAGGACAGCGATGGTCTCCCGGATGGTATAAGCGCCTGCGGGAGCCACGGACTTTACCGTGTAGCTGCCCAACAGATAGAAGGGAACGAAAATCTTGTGCACAAAGGGGCCCTCGGGAACCGTGCCCACATACTCGCCTGCCTTGAGCACATCGCCGGGCTGCGCGGTGGGGGTGAACTCCCACTTCTGCTCACCGTCCAGCGCGTCCACATAGATGCCGCGCTCCAGGAACCAGCCGGCCTGCTCTGCCAGCAGAGGCAGGGGGTTCTGCAGACCGTCATACACCCGGCCCAGCAGACCGGGACCCAGTTCTGCAGACAGCAGATCGCCGGTAAATTCCACCTCGTCACCGCAGCGGATGCCGTTGGTCATCTCATAGACCTGGATCTGGGCCACGTTGCCGCGGATACGGATGATCTCACTCTTGAGACGGGCATCGCCCGTTTTCACATAGCAGACCTCGTTCATGGAAACATTGCCGTCGAATTCCACGGACACCATGTTTCCGTTGATGCCCACGACTTTTCCTTTTATTTCTGCCATTACTTATCCTCCTGATTGTCTTCGTGCAAAATGGAGTCATAGATATTTCGATATGCTGCCTGACCGCGCTGGACATCGAAACGGCGCATCCGCAGGTGGAGCTTCAGCTTCAGAATGTAGTAGAATACGGAATCCTCGCTGAAATGATCCATGGGACGCAGCTGATCCAGAAAGCTCATGCGGTACTGGTTGAGATACCGCTCTGCCGCCAGAGGATCTTCCATACTCATGGCGGTGCGGGCGGCCTGCATCACAGCGGGGGGAGGGGTCTCCTCGCCGGGATCGAAGGACTTCTTCATCCGGGCAGCACGCAGAGCGCCCAGCGCCAGACGCAGCTGCCGTTCTCCCTGATTCCAGGCATCCAGAAGGGCGGAGCCCTCCGGCTGAACATCCCGGTCCGGGGAGAGGGTGACGGAGCGAAGTCTGGCCATGCCGGCCTCACTCAGGGAGCGGCTGCAGATGTCGAAGAAGGTCTCCTCTGTGATGGGCAGCGGTGCGGTCTCACCAAGGCCGTCCAAAGACGGCAGCTGTGCCATCAAATAGTATTGGTTCATACGTTGCCCGCCTCTTTCAGCAGAGCGGCTACCTTGGGATTCAGATAAGCGGAGAACATTTCAGCCACAGACTCCACAGAGAAGTCGTAGTAGGCGCCGCCATCCTGTGCGGCGATGCGGAATCCGCCGCCCAACTGCTCATCCGCCTTCAAGGTAACACCCTGCAGCATGCGCTCCTTCAGAGCGGCCAGCAGGCTCTCTTCCACAGCGGCAAGATCCTTGCTGCTGAGCAGAACGGTCAGATCCTCTGCACCGGTATTGGCAGCCCAGGACTGCACCACACCAGGGATCAGAGCGACCAGTGCCTCCGGGGCGCAGGCTTCGGTGACCTGGCGGCCGATAATGGCATCCAGTTCCCGGTTTACGCTTTCCCGGAAAGAGATCAGCAGGTTTCTGCCTGCCTGGCGGATGGCATCCTCACTGGACTTGACCATGCGCTCATTCTCCTCCTGAGCCTGACGCAGGATCTTGGCAGCTTCGGCATTGGCCTCCGCAACAATTCGCTGGGCCTCTGCCTGCGCAGATTCCAGCTTGGCAGCAGCCTCCGCTTCGGCGGCGGCTACACCGTCAGTTTTGATCTGTTCAATCAATTCCTGCAGTTGGATTTCCATATAGAACTTCTCCTTTACAGTAATTTGGGACTCACCTTGAAACTATGCCGTTGATGGCGGTAAAGGCCGTCAAAAAAGCAATAAGAATCTGGTAAAAATTATATCACAGGGTATAGGTAGGTACAATAGACAAAACGCAGACAAGAGGGGACGAATATTTGGCAATTTGGCGAAAAAATTCCCAAAATAGCGTGATCGTCAAAGGGGTGGACTGCTCTTGACACGGTTTGGGATTTGTGGCAAGATATTTTCAACAGAATATAGCCTGCCACCGGGTAGGAAATGCGTAAGCATTTGCAGACACATCATTAGGTCTTAGAAGATGTGTAGGCAGATGCTTTTTTTGATGAAACGGGGAGATGAAGATGTTGAAAAAACTCTGGAACTATTTTTCCGGAACAGAGAAATTGCTTTGGAGCGGATCGGTTCTCCTGATTGTACTCTCATTTATTTGGTTCGGCAGCAGCGACTATATGACGCTGACCGCCTCTCTGGTAGGAGTGACCTCTCTGATTTTCTGCGCGAAAGGGAATCCCGTGGGTCAGGTGCTGATGATCCTGTTTAGTATGCTCTACGGAGTGATTTCCTATCAATGCGCCTATTACGGGGAGATGATCACCTATCTGGGGATGACCGGCCCTATGGCGGGGCTGGCACTGATTGCCTGGTTGCGCAACCCCTTCGGAAAAGGGCACAGTCAGGTGGCGATCAGCAGCGTATCGAAAAAGGAACTGTTGTGGATGATCCTGCTGTCGATCCCGGTGACGGTCGGTTTTTATTTTCTGCTGGACCATTTCCACACCGCCCATCTGTTGCTGAGTACCCTGTCTGTGTTCACCAGCTTTGTCGCTGTGTATCTGACATTCCGGCGCAGTCCGCTGTTTGCCCTGGCCTATGCGGCAAATGATGTGGTGTTGATTGCCCTGTGGGTGCTGGCCGCCCGGGAGGAGCAGGAATATCTGGCGGTAGTGGTGTGCTTTGCCGCTTTTCTGGTCAACGACATTTACGGCTATCTCAGCTGGCGCAGAATGTATGCCCACCAGCGGGAGCTGCTGCGCAATAAAGCGCCATAAAAAACTCACCCTGTGCTTTGTGCACAGGGTGAGTTTTTAGAAAGCGGGAATCAAACGGTAACTTCCTTGGGGAAGGAACTGGACAAATCCTTGCAGCCGGACATTTCCAGAGCGCCGGAGAAGTGAGAGCCCTCAAACATGGCCAGACGCTCGGTGTTGATATTGCCCAGCAGTACGGCATTGGCATTGATCTGGGTGGTACCGGAGATTACCAGATCACCCTTCAGCTTGCCGTCCAAAGAAATATTCTCTGCCTGGACATTGCCGACCATCACGGTATTCAGACCGATCTGCACCATGCTGGTGGCCTTCACATCGCCCTTGATCTTGGCGGCTACAAACACGACCTCCTGAGCGGACATGTTGCCCTGAATCGTGCCGCTGCACTGCAGGACACCGGCACACTGGATGTTGCCGTGCACCTCACCCTTAACGGTGAGATCCCCTGCAGTCTTGATGTCGCCGTGCACAGTGGTGCCTTCAGCGATGACGGTTACTTCGACCTTCTTCACGGGCTCTGCTGCCTCGACAACAGTCTTGACGGGCTTTGCCGGAGCAGACTCCTTATTTTCGACGGGGGCAGCAGATTCCTCGGACTTTTCCAGCCCGACCATCTTGCGGACTTCACCCCAGGCTGCGCGTGCATTTTCTTTGTTGGACATGATATTCCTCCTCCTTATCCATGCGTTAGATGTCCTGAATAAAAAAACGGATGCGGAGACCCGCATCCGTTTTGAGACTGGTTTTGGGCAGCTTCAGCATACCACAAAGTTCAAAAAGAAAGGGACAGACTGCGCGAAACGACCGGAAAATGCGCCGTATCGACGCAAACGGGGTCGTTAAATGCTGCAGCGAAGGGTAAAGAGCCCGTCTGCTGCAGAGAAAGAACACAGACCATGATACTTTTCCACGATGGCGCGGATGCTGCGCACACCCATACCATGACCGGGCTGAGTCGTTGAGGGAAGATCATCCTGGAAAGTGATCCGGCCGGTATAGGAGTTCGTGATCTGGAAAAAGAGTTTGCCATTTTTCTCGTAGCCGCTGATTTGCACATGAGCAGGTTCGCCTGCCGCCAGACAATCGGTGCAGGCATTGAGGGCATTCTCCATGGCATTGGACAGCAGCACGCACAGGTCGCTGTCCGCCACCGGCAGCGAGACATCTGCCACCCGAACCTGCACATCCCACGGGATGTTGGCCTTGTTGGCCCGCTCGGCGTAGACGGAGAGCAGCAGATTGATGGTGGTGTTCTCGCAGTAGCGACGCACAGTCTGAGAAGTCAGATCCTGATGGAGGGAATTGATGTAGTCCCGTGCTTGCTGGATCTCTCCACTGTCCAAATAGGAGGCCAGACACTGCAGATGGTGGTGCAGATCATGGCGATAGACGGCGGCCAGCTGCTGGGATTTCTGCATCTCCTGCAGTTGACGGGTGGCTTGCTTGACCTGCAGATCCAGCACGGCCTGCGACTGCTCCAGTTCACTTTGTCGGCGCAGGTCGGAGGTGCTGCGCATCACAAACACCAGATAGCTGCCGGCGCAGACAAAGAACATAAACTCCTTGGCCACCGGATAGTCCAGAATCAGCCAATCGGTATAGACGGTGGTAAGATAGTCAAAAAGATAGCAGATGGCAGGGACCAGGCCGAACTGCAGCTGCATGGAGCGCTTGTAGCCGGACAATTCCCGTACGGCCGGGGCGACATATCGGAGCAGCAGAAGAAGAAGGGGCAGGGTGATAACCAGTTCTACCACGATCTGCATCAGATCACTGTTGGAAAAGGCTGCGGTTACCAGCAGGGCGATCCAACGCCGCAGCTGGCAGCAGAGATAGGCGATTAAGACGGCCAAAAGGCTCCACAGTCGCTGTCCGCTAAGGTGTGTCAGCAGCAGAAACAGAGGCAGGTGCATGATGAGAGGATAGAGCTTTTCCACCATGTCGGTGCCCAGCAGCAGAAAAATCACAATCTGTATGAGCGCCAATAGGAACATCCCCTGCAGAAGAGTGCGGGTTTTGCTGCGTTCCCAGTGAATGTTACACAGGGCGGCGGAGAAGATTGTGCCGAAGATGCCGACTGCAGCGGCATTGAGGACAGAGAGGGTCGTATTCATAGCAGCACCTGCTCCGTTTCAAAGGCATAGGTCAGATAGGCATCCTTCAGTTCGCTGAATTTCCCGTGGGGCAGAGGAAGCTCCATGCCGGAAGCCAGAGTGACCGCCTTGCTGGTCAGCTGGCGGATGCAGGCCATATTGACCAGATACGAGCGGTGGATCCGCAGGAATCCATTGGTCTGATCCAACTTCTCGTTCAGTTGATCCAGCTTGCCACTGCAGCTCAAGGTCTCGCCGTCAGTCAGGTGCAGCAGCAGGGTGTGGTTCATCACTTCGCAGTATTCCAACTGAGAGGGAGCCAGCACCGTGATACCGGACTTGGTTTTCAGCACCAGTTTTTCTTCCTGTTCCTGATCACAATGCTGCATGACCTGATCCATCACCATGTAGAAGTTGATCTGCCGGATGGGCTTGAGGTGATAATGAAAGGCCTTTACACTGTAGGACTCCACTGCGTATTCCGGAGAGGAGGTTAGGAAAATCAGCTTTACGGCCGCATCAAATTGACGGATCTCCCGGGCGGCGTCCATTCCGTTTTCCCCGGGCATCAGCACATCCATCAAAATGATCTGATACCGCTGGCCGCGCTCCATTGCGGCCAAAAGATCCAATGCGCTGTGATATGCGGTGCACTGCAGTTCCAGATTTCGCTCGGCTCCGTAGCGCTCCAGCAGATGATTGAGCTGCTCCAGTACCGCGGGATCATCGTCACAATAGGCGATTCGAACCATAGAGGGCCTCCTTTCCTGTGGGGTAGTATCCATTATACGGGAAATGGTGCGAGGATTCAACAACAAAAGCCCCTTGGAGGGGTGTTTGACAGGAATAAAATTAAAATTTCCGGATACTGCCGCGGCAGTATCCGGAAATTCTTTTGGCGTGCAGGGAGAAGCTGTGCTCACTTGTGGCTTTCAGCAATTGCACCGCTGCGGTAGGCGGAGACCAGTGCCAGCAGATTATTGATCTGTTCCTGCAGCTGCGTGCCGATGTCCGTCTGGGCGATCTTCTTCTGGCTCTCCAGCCGCTCCAGAATGCTGGAATTGGAGACAATATCCCGGTTGTTGCGGATGGCATCCTTCCGGCCGGAGAAGGGCTCATGGGCCACCAACCGCAGGAAGTTGGAACTGTAGATCAGTGTGTAACCTGCGATGCCGGTGGTGGGCTGATAGGCCTTGCAGAAGCCGCCATCGATGACCAGCAGCTTGCCGCCGGCCTTGATGGGACTTTCTCCCTTTTTGGACTTTACGGGGATGTGGCCGTTGATGATGTGGCAGTGCTCGCCCTCCAGACCAAACTCCTTCAGCAGCCGGTCGCAGATCGCGGGGTCATCGTACAGGTGGTAATAGGCATTCTTGGGTTCGGTATGGGTTTGCTCATCGGCGATGAAACGCCGCTCAAAGGTGGTCATCCGATCCCGCCCGAAGATGGGGCTGTTGCGGCCGCACCAGAGCCACCACAGGAAGTCCATGCCCGCTTCCCGCTCAGGGGTGTTGCGCTTGTTGTAGTAGGCACGGCGGGCCAGCTTATCCGCATGGTCCAGAAAGGCCTTGCCGGACAGGTTATCGCAATCAATAGAGAAGGAAATCAGCTCACCCTTCTCGTTCATAGGCACGCAGCCATGAAACAGCAGATTGTTGTTGTAAATCTTATAGAGGCTACCTTTGGAATACAGGAAACGCACATGGCGCTGGAGCTTCTCGCTGTGGCGGAAGGAGCGGGTCAGCTGGCTGATGAGCAGCTCCTCCTCGGGGGTGAGGGTATAGGGATCAGCAGGATCTACCGTGGGGAAATCAGTATCCAGCATGGGATACACATTGTCGCCGATGCGGATGGTCTTGTCCTCGTAGTTGATCTTATCCAGCAGCAGACGGTCCTCCATGCCGAAGGCGGGGTTGCGGAGGACCTTCTGTCCCTCCAGCTTAAAGAGGATCATGGTGATGGCCTTGTGCATCCGGGCGGCAGCCTGTTTCTCCCGGGGGGAGAGTCGTGCTTCCTCTTCTGCAGACAGTTTGACGGCGAACCGGGACAGGTCACAGTCCTTGTAGTACTCATCGGCGAAAACGGACAGAGGGCGCAGGGAGATACCGTAGCCTGTCTCGATCACTTCCAGATTATTGTACCGCAGGGAGTTGACCAGAACGGTGGCCACCAGTGTGCGGGAACCGGAGGCGGCACCCATCCAGAGGATGTCGTGGTTGCCCCACTGGATGTCGATGCTGTGATGCTCCTCCAGCGCGTCCATTACAATGTCAGCGCCGGGGCCGCGGTCAAAGATATCACCCACCACATGCAGATGGTCCACGGCCATGCGCTTGATGAGGGTGCACAGCTGAACCAGGAAGCTGGAGGCCCGGTCCAGCGCATAGATGGTGGAGAGGATGTTCTCATAATAGTCCCGCTTGTCCTCATCCTCGTAGTAGGTGTGGATCAACTCGTCGATGATGTAGGCATATTCCGTGGGCAGGGCCTTACGGACTTTGGAGCGGGTGTATTTGGAGCATACCAGGCAGCACACCTCAATCAGGCGGTGAAAGGTGATCCGATACCACTCGGACATGTCAGAGACGGTTTGCTCGATTTCCTCCAGCTTCTCCTCCGGATAGTAGATGAGAGTCGCCAGTTCCTCCCGCTGCTCCCGGGTCAGGGTGGTGCCGAACAGAATGTCCAGCTTCTCGCGGATGACGCCGGAGGCGGACTGAAGGATGTGTTCAAAGGCTTCAAATTCCCCGTGGATATCGGAAAGGAAGTGCTCCGTGCCCTTGGGCAGGTTCAAAATGGCCTGCAGGTTGATGATCTCCGTGCAGGCGGCCTGCACGGTGGGGTACTGCTTGGCCAGCATTTTCAGGTAATTCAGATGTTCCGGGTTATAAGTATGGGAGTTGGTCATGATATGCCCTCCTTTATGATTCTCTTGCAGCTATTATGGCACATTTTTTATGGAAAAGAAAGAGAAAAAGCGACGGGGTCGGCGGAAATGAAAATACATGGGATCAACTGACCGGAGACGCCGTCTTTTCCGCGGTGTCCCGGAAGATCTTGCGATACTGCCGAGGGGAAATGCCGAATTCCTGTTTGAAGGCCCGATAAAAACCGGAATAGGCGGGAAAGCCAATGCGGACAGCCACGGTTTCAATAGGGGTGCCCCGTTCGATCAGCGTCTTACCCGCAATCAGCCGGCGCTGGGTCACATACCGGTAAAACCCTACACCGATCTTCTGCTTGAACAGATGGCTGACGGTGCTGCCGCTGACAAAGAAATGCTTTGCCACATCAGAAATGGATAAGGCGGTACGGTAGTGCTCCTCAATATAGACCATGATCCGGTCCAGCAATTCCGACTTCTCGGCCTCCAGAGTCCGGACGGATCGCGCAGCGGTGGCGCGCTTGATCTGCGTCAGCAGAGTGATGGTATTCCCCACCACCATGGATTCCCAGCCGTCAGCACACTGCTCCGCCTCCTGCACACCTCTGCGGAAGAGTTCACCCAAAGACTCCCAGGTGGCCTCATCTGTCCGCAGCATACCCACGGTATTTTGCTTTTCCGAGAAAGGGTAGGGAAACAGCCGGGCGTACTCCTCCATAAACTCCTGACTCAGCCAGAGAATATACCGCCGGTAGGGTTCCGTCATCTGCTCCGGCAGCAGGGGACGGTGGCTGACGCCGGGTGGGATGAAAACGATATCGCCCTGCTGCAGGCGGTAACGCTCCGAACCCACCAGATACTCTGCGCCGCAGTTGTTGCAGCAGTAGAGCAGCTCAAAAAATGTGTGGCTGTGGAGCTGCACCTGTGCGTTAGAGTAGCTGGTGTCCCGATGGGTGTCCACCAGGCGGGAGGTCATCTCCAGCTCCTGATAGAGATGGTTGGGGTCCATGCCCAGATGGCGGATGTATGTCTGCATTGTCTGCAGGGCTTCTGGTGCCCGCGGGTCGGGAATTGCCCGGGCCAGCTGCTTCAGTTCGTGCAGCCTCACAGCTTCATCACCTCTTTGTGTGTTGCTGGAAACAAGATAACACAAGTTTGCAGAAATCGCAATCTTTTCTGCAATTATCGCAATTTACTTTGCATATCTCGTTTGTTATCATAGAGGTGGAGTATGACGGAATTTCCGTCACAATGAGAGAAATCACTGAGGAGGAAAGACTCATGGCTAAGAAAACCAAGACCGGCCTGACCAAGAAGCATTGGTTTGGCTATATGTTCGGCGATTGGGGCGGCTGCATGACCTTTGCCCTGATGGCCAGCACTTTCACCATGTACTGCACCAACGCACTAGGTGTGGATCCCACCCTGCTGGGCACCCTGGTCATTATCTGGACCATTTGGGATGCCATCAATGACCCCATGATGGGCGCACTGATGGATAAGGCATTTGCCAAGAAGCAGAATGCAAAGGGCAAGTTCCGTCCCTGGCTGCTGCGTGCTACGCCTCTGCTGGCAGTGAGCGCCATCGCCCTGTGGACGGTCCCCACCTTCTGCGACGGAATCACTCTGCTGGTGGTGCTGTTTGCCCTGAAGATCTTCTACGAGGCATCCTACACCATGTTCAACATCCCCATGGGTTCCCTGCTTTCCGCTATGTCCACCAACGATGCAGAGCGCGCATCCCTGTCCTCTGCCCGCGGCGTGGGCTCCATGATCGGCAACATGATCCCCGGTATGATCGGCCCCTTTGTGATCAATGCCTTCGGCGACAGAGAGACCACTGGTTATATGATCACCGGTGTGGTCTGCGCGCTGCTGGGCTTCATCGTCTGCTTCATGCACTATGCATGGACTGAGGAGCGCACCACCGTCGGCGAGGAGACCAAGGCTGACGATATTAACTTCTCCGACATTCTGGTGGTCATTAAGAAGAACCGTCCCTTCGTGGCTCTGTGCATCCACGGCGTGTGCATCTGCCTGATGCAGTATGCCGCCCAGACTCTGGGTATGTATATGTACTCCGGTGTGTACCATGATGTGACCTATCAGTCCATCAGCCAGATGCTCTCTGCTCCCTTCATGATCGGCTCCATGATCGCGGTGCCCTTCATCTGCAAGAAGCTGGGTCTGGAGAAGCTGATCCGTTTCTCCCTGCTGATCGGCGGCGCCATCTGCGCAGTGCTGTTTGGTATGCACCTGGTGATGGAGGTTCATCCCCTGCTCCACGGTGTGCTCCTGGGCCTGGGCTCCGGCATGGCCATGGTCTCATTCAGATGCAGTGGGGCCTGGTGGGCGAGGCCATCGACTACAACGAGCTGGTTACCGGCAAGAGAACGGAGGGCTCCATCTACGGTACCTTCAACCTGTCCCGCCGTATCGGCCAGACCATCGGTCAGGGCTTTGCTCTGTATGGCCTGGGTTGGATCGGTTATGAGGGCACCGCAGCCGTTCAGAGCGCCGGCACCATCTTCGGTCTGAAGATCCTGTGCGTGCTGATCCCTGCCGTGTTCATTCTGGGTTCCTGGGCTGCCTTCCGGTTTGTCTGGAACATCACCCCCGAGAAGCGTGCTGAGATGGCCGCACTGAAGGCTGCACAGAAAAACGCTGCTGAAAACAACTAATCGCATCCGCCTGGACGGCACGGCATTGCCGTGCCGTCCATTTTCGGATATACTGTAGTCAATACCCCCTAAAGAAAGGAACTACTCATGGAATACTTGATCAACACCCCTTGCGGCACTGTGCAGGGTACTGCCGGCCGTGTTGCCGGAACGGCGGCTTACAAAGGCATTCGCTATGCTACGGCCGGTCGCTGGGAATATCCCCGGCCGGTCACCCACTGGGAGGGCGTATACGACGCCACCCGGTACGGAGCCTGCTCCTATCAGCCCCGCTCCTTCTACAATGAGGAGGAGAATCTGAAAAAGGTTTTCTACTACAACGAATTCCGCAAAGGGGAGACCTATACCTACAGTGAGGACTGCCTGTTCCTCAATGTGTTTGCCCCCGACAATGCCCAGCCCGGCGATCGTCTGCCTGTTTTGGTCTATATCCACGGCGGCGGCTTCACCGGTGGTTGCGGCCACGAAAAGCATTTTGACGGCCCTGTTTGGCCGGCTAAGGGCGTGATCGGTGTTACGCTGAACTACCGTCTGGGCCCCATGGGCTTCGTCTGCCTGCCGGAACTGAAGGAGGAGGCCGGTTACACCGGCAACTATGGCCTGTATGACCAGCTGGCTGCTCTGCAGTGGGTACACGACAACATTGCCAGCTTCGGCGGTGATCCCGAGGCCATCACCATCATGGGTCAGAGCGCCGGCGCTATGAGTGTCCAGCAGCACTGCCTCAGCCCTCTGAGTGAGGGTATGTTCCGCGGTGCAGTGATGTCCAGCGGCGGCGGAGTCAGCCGTATGCTGGCCGCAGCACCGGCTGAGAAGCACTACGCCTTCTGGCAGACGGCCATGAAGAATGCCGACTGCGAGACGCTGGAGCAGTTCCGTGCCATCCCTCCGGAGAAGCTGTTTGAGGTCTGGAACGAGACGAAGAAGCAGCTGCGCACTCCGGGCAGCTTCCCCTGTATTGATGGCCGTCTGGTGGTGGGTACGGGCGCTGATCTGCTGGCTGCCGGCAAGCAGAAGAACATCCATTATATGGCCGGATCCACCAGTGAGGATATGATGCCCCCCATCCTGCAGAGTATGTCCGGTAAGTGGTGCGCCGCCCAGAAGAAGAGCAGCTACACCTGGTACTTTGACCGCCAGCTGCCCGGCGACGATCACGGCGCATGGCACTCTGCGGACCTGTGGTACTGGTTCGGCACACTGGAGAACTGCTGGCGCCCCATGGAGGAGAAGGATGCTGTCCTGAGCCGGCAGATGGTGGAATACCTGTGCAACTTTGTTGCCACCGGCGACCCCAACGGAGCAGGCGCACTGCCCAGATGGGAACCCACCGGCGCTGCACAGAAGAAGGTGCTGATGATGGGCGAGCGGGAACCCCATATGGGAAAACCCAGCAAGCTGAAGATGATCAAAACCATGCTGACCAACCACGCCCCCGGCGAATAAGAGAAAAAGAGACCGTCATCCAACCGGATGACGGTCTCTTTCGGCAAAGATAAAAACAACCGCAACGAATCCGTTGCGGTTGTTTTGTCTGGTTGCGGAGGGAGGACTTGAACCTCCGACCTCCGGGTTATGAGTGCCAGGATTTTCCAGTTATAATTTGCGGTAATTTCCAGCAATCCCTTGTGGCAAAAGGCTTTCAAGGAGTTGGCCTGTGATGATTTCTGGTAACCTGCCATCAGGTTTTGTAGCGTTGGTCCCCTTATGGTCCCCCCAGCCTGCCCTGCAATACAGTAGTTTGCCCCGCGCAGAGAAACTGCGCGGGGCTGTTATGTTTGTTCAATATTGCGTTGTGAGTTGGGTCTCCCAGTCAGTCGGGAATCCAATTTGATTAATCAATACCCTTATACCCATTCTTTTCGGCGTGCCCCAGCAGATAAAGGAACGCAAAAGCAGGAATACGAAGCATATCCTTACCAGACTTGGTATTATGAACACCGAAGTCAGACGCGCTCTTAGTCACGACAATCGCAGCAGATGCTTCGGTGCACAATTCGGCAATGGCATCGTCATCGGGGATCGGCGCACCTTCCCGGTACTTTACTTCAATTAGAATATTTCCTGCATTGTGATAATCTACCACAATGTCGATTTCCTTATTCTTCTTACCTCCCCGGAAATAGCCCACAGAGGTTGCCTTCTGATAATAAAATGCCGCTACATGCTTGTAAACTGCAGTCTCAACAATCTTTCCCATCTCCACAGGATCAGTCAGCAAAGAATCGTCCATCAGCACCGCATTCCGAATCGCCGCATCCGCAATATAAATCTTTGGCTTAGCCTTTAGCACACGCTTACCCGCCATATCCACTGGCCAGCTCTGATAGATCAGGTTAGCACTTTCTAGGTACTGAATATAATTTTCCACCGTAGGACGGGAGACACCGCTGAGTTCCTTCGCGATAGCCTCGATGGACACAATCTCAGAAGACACATTGCACAGGTACAGGAAAATGCGTTCCAGCTCAGTAGCATTCCGGATGCTATACAGAGAAGGCAAATCTCTCTTAAGAACCTTATCCACCACATCTTCGCGCATAACCTGTTGTGCCATAAGATCATTGTCACTTAATGCCAGTTCTGGAAAACCACCTACCTGCAGATAGCGATTAAAGTGATTTTGCACTTTGGATAGCTGCATCATGATTCTTGTGCGGGCCTGCTGCGTCATGTGAAGCATATGCGTCGCCTTGAAATTCTTCGGCAGCTCCGGACGATCCAGATTCAGAATCTCGCAGTATTCATAGAAGGACATAGTAGGAACTTGAATAACCGTCCATCGGCCTGCGCCACTCTCCTGATTGCCCTTGATCAATGCAGGACTAGCAGAGCCCGTCGCAACTACTTGGGTGTCTGGCTGCATATCATATATCGTCTTGAGCCACTTATCCCAATCCTGAGCATACTGGATCTCGTCAAAGAAGTAGTATACATCCTGCTCCGCATAGATGTTTTCGTGGTAGCATTCCAGGACTTCATTTACTCCACTGAGCTTCAGCATAGGATGGTCCATGGAAATAAATACGATCTTCTGTGGTGCCACACCTCGCCCCAGAAGTGTTTCGATCATCTGATACTGGATCGTAGTCTTGCCCACTCGTCTGGTTCCAGTCAACACAACCGTCCGGCGAATATCTGTTTGATCCAGTCGCTTCATTGCCTCATGGAAAGCAAACCTCTTATATGTCTTGGACATCTTCGGGTTTACCGCCCCAGTCTTCCACCAGGGATTGAATGCAGTCAGCACCTTCAAGATGTTTTCCTTGCTTATGATAGCCATAAAACTCGCCCCCTTTACTAGTATTATAGCTGCCACTTTCAATTTAGTCAACAATAATGTAAAGTATACTTCTAATTATATGTAGCTATTTTGAATTTATCTTGTGGAATCGTTTTTTCGTGCAAAAACAAAAAACGAGCGTTGCTTCATCACCATCATAAATTTCAAAATGATAATCAAATAGTTCTTCGCCTCTGGCGAATATATTATATACTTTATTGACATTTTGCATTTCATCCCGAAAGAAATAATGGTATTCGTCACTCTTAATATTCTGGAAATAGAAATCTTTTAAATCGATATAATATCTTCTTGAGAAACAGTATCTGGCGCAATCTGTTCTTCGCTACGGCTGAATAACTATTATTCATGAAAATAAAAAGTACGGGATGAAGTTTGGTGCCGTATTAGTATAATACCAGTACCAAAATAAACCTTACCCTCTTTAGTACCAAACTCTCACCAAATCCAGCGCCAGACGCAGCCTTCCGGCAGTCTCAATTTAGACGATGGTTTATTTTGATACCGTCCATGCTGTTGGATCAGCCAAAGCTTCTTGTTATGGGAATATGCATCAAGGGGAGGCACACTAGGCCTCCCCTTGATGATTTATAGAGTGTCAAAGGATCCGTTTTCCAAAAGGACATATCCACAGCCCGGTTTAGGCTGCCACTGGTAACGGTCTTTCTTTTCTTCCGGAAATAGATGCTCCATGATGGCAGCAATCACACCGCCGTGGGTGATGAGACAGGTGTCTTCGCGGATACAGGAGAAGGCTTGCAGCACACGTTCTTTCATCTGCTGGCCGCTCTCGCCTTCAGGAGGAATGTTGGCCTCGTTGTCGCCGTTGAGCCAAGTCTGGTATTCCGGGACAGCCTTCAGCTCCTCATAGCTGCGCATTTCAAAAACGCCGAAGTCCACCTCGCGGAATCGGGGATCAACGGCATAAGAAACCTCGCCAAACAGGATGTGCAGCGTTTCATTTGTCCGCTCCATGCCGCTGGTGAGAAAGCGGACATTTTTGATGGCATAGTGCTTGTTCTGCAATTCTGCCCGGCCAGCGGCTGACAGGGGCAGGTCAGTACTGCCGCAATAGAGCCATTTTTCGTTGGCCTCGGTTTTGCCGTGGCGAATCAGATAGATCCTCATTTCAGCCGCTGCTCCAATCCACAGAAGATGCGGCTGACCTGCACTGCTTCCCGGCTCAGGTACTGGGCCAGTCTGCCGGTGCGCTGCCGCCAGGCGCGATTTTCTGCGCCCATAGGGACCACACCGCAGAAGATATCCCGGAGGATCAGGATGCTGTCCTGCCACTCCTCCCGATGTGCTTCAAAGTATTCCACGGGGTTGGCGCGGTGGGCGGT
>SVLV01000026.1 GCA_015067765.1 Oscillospiraceae bacterium
CCGTAAGGACACATATTGCCGTGTCGGCAGGTCATACAGCAAGCCAGCTTAACATCATTGGGAAGCTTCGTCTGTAAATCGGCAATCGTATCTGTCCAGAGATAATCTGTACCATATCCTTTGTATTCCATTCCGTTATACAGCAAGGTGATTTTTGATTGGGAATTTTCTATAACCTCGCTATCGTCGCAAGTAATCTCTATAGGAACCATTGTTTTACCGTTTGGCGTAAGCAAAGGGACATTAGCTCGTAGGACATTTTTCATTTTGCGTTCTCCTTTGCAGTTTTGCAAGATGCGATCAGCATTGCTCTTAAAGAAGTACACTTTGCAGAAAGTGTTTTATAAGTTTGTTCGTCAATGTATTTTGTTCTGTACAAAAGTTCAAGCCAGTAACCCGTTTCACTTGCTTCTTTTAGGGCAATTTCAAGCTTGGAAACAAAGTCCTTCTTTCCTTGTGCATATTGAGCCTCATGTATATTTGCACCGATACTTGTTCCGCTTCTGCCGATTTGATTGGAAATGATCGATTCTTTAATAGATTTCAAATACTTTACTAATTCAATAATATCTACGGAAAAATCCATAGAAAGTTCCCTGAGCTTTGATTCTGACATAATATACACCTCGCTTTTCAATATTATATCGCATAATTGGATTGTTTGTAAATAAGTGATAAGTGATGCAGCTGCGCTGTGATAGGTGATGCGATGCGTTCCGTACACGCACCGAAGGTGTGCATCACAGGCGACGCCTGCATCACGCACGCAGTGCGCATCACGTTCCGAAGGAACGCATCACGCAAAGAAACCTGATTTGTCTGGTAGACAAATCAGGTTTCTTTGTTGGTACGCCCGACTGGATTCGAACCAGCGACCTTCAGAGTCGGAGTCTGACACTCTATCCAACTGAGCTACGGGCGCATAGGATTTTGAATTTGCGACTAAATTATTATAACAACTTATCGCTCGGATGTAAAGCAAAAAATTCTAAATAGATTGTTAAAAAAGTTGACAACTTTTGCAAAGTGGAGTAGAATAGAATTCCCTGAAGTGTTCTGACGAGGGCAATGCGCCGTATAGGTGATGCAGCCCCGGGCTTTTGAAACAACGAATCTGAATCTAAAGGATAGAGATAACCATGAAAAAGCAACATATTTCCGATGCGGTGATCCACCGTATGCCCCGATATTACCGCTATCTGGATGATCTGCATAACCGTGGAGTGGTGCGCATCTCCTCCAACTCTTTGGGGGAGCGTATGGGCATCACCGCCTCTCAGATCCGGCAGGACCTGAGCTGCTTCGGTGAGTTCGGCCAGCAGGGTTACGGCTATAATGTGGCAGAGCTGCGGGCGGAGATCGGTCATATTCTGGGCATGGATAATGACCATCGCCTTATTGTGATCGGCGTCGGCCATCTGGGTCATGCGCTGCTGCAGAACTTTGACTTCGAGAAGGTGGGTTTCCAGCTGGATACTGCCTTTGATGTGTCTCCCGATCTGATCGGTACCGAGATCCGCGGTGTGGCGGTGCGCTCCATGGAGGAACTGGAGGAGTATGTGGAGCAGTATCGCCCCAATGTGGCTGTGCTGACGGTTCCCCAGAGCGTGGCACAGTCGCTGGCGACCCGCCTGATCGACCTGGGTGTGCGGGGCTTCTGGAACTTCACCAATGTGGAGCTGCATACCGAGGTGCCCGGTGTCTTTTTCGAAAACGTCCATTTTGTGGATACCCTGCTGACGCTCAGCTATCGCATTGCCCGGGCGCAGGCCATGGAGCAGGAGTAAGCACCAATTGATCCCCCTTGCATACTATGGAATGGGACACCGAGCGGCGTCCACACTTTCATAGGAGGCTATCATATGTGCAATCAGGGTTGTTTTGGCGGCAATAGCTGCTGCTGGATCATCATTGCCATCATTGTTCTGTTCCTGGTGTGCGGGAACAACAATGGCTGCGGTATTCAGAGCAGCAACAACGGCTGCGGCTGCGGCTGCTGACGGTCTACCTCGCTCCCCCATCGAAAGATGGGGGAGTTTTCCTTTTCATTTGCTGCCGTCTGTGGTATACTGTTTTAAATCCATGTGTTTGCAGGAGGCTTACACCATGACCCTACAGGATTTCCGCCGTCGTTTTCAACAGCATACCCCCGGCCTGCAGGATGCCCGCGCCAACTTTGCGGTGCTGGTCCCGCTGGTAGAGGGGGAGGAGGGACTGTCTCTGCTCTATGAGATCCGCGCTCAGCAGCTGCAGCACCATGCGGCGGAGGTGTGCTTCCCCGGTGGCCGGATGGAGGAGGGGGAGACCCCGATCCGCTGCGCCCTGCGGGAGACTTGGGAGGAGTTGGGGATTCCGGAGGAGGACATTGAGATCATCGGGGAACTGGACTTTCTCCACCTGCGGTCGGAGACCATGATGTACCCAGTGCTGGGCCGCGTGTCCCCGGCGGCGCTGGAGCGTCTGCGTCCCAACCCCGACGAGGTGCAGGACACCTGTCTGATCCCACTGAAGACCCTGCAGGCCCATCCGCCGGAGATCTACCGGTATGAGCTGCAGCCGGTGGGGACGGAGAATTTCCCCTTTGACGCGGTGCAGACACCACCCGGCTATGCCTTTTCCCACGGTCGGATGGAGGTCCCGGTCTATCGCGGTCTGCCCTGCAATCTGTGGGGGCTTACCGCACGGATTACCTACTGGCTGCTGCGTACCATGGAGGAGTGAGCCCAATTCTAAACTGTCAAGACACCTGTAAAGAAAGGGTTGCGCAAGTGAGGAAAAGGGGATATAATATGGAAAATACTTTTTGGAAACCAAAGAGAGGGTTTGCATCATGAGAACGGAAGAGAAACTGAACATGACCATGCTCTTCGACTTCTATGAGATGACTATGAGCAACGGCTATTTCCAGAACGGCTATAAGGACCGCATCACCTATTTCGATGTGTTCTTCCGCCGTGTGCCGGATAAGGGCGGTTTTGCCATCGCCGCCGGTCTGGAGCAGCTGATCGACTATATCGAGAATTTGCATTTCTCCCAGGAGGACATTGATTACCTGCGTGGCCGCAACCTGTTCAGCGAGGAGTTTTTGCAGTATCTGGCCGATTTCCGCTTTACCGGCGATATCTACGCCGTGCCGGAGGGAACGCCCGTGTTCCCCAAGGAGCCGCTGGTGGTGGTTCGCGCCCCCGCCATTGAGGCCCAGTTGATCGAGACCTTTACGCTGCTGACCATCAATCACCAGAGCCTGATCGCCACCAAGGCCAATCGCATCGTCCGGGCCGCCAAGGGCCGCACGGTACTGGAGTTTGGTTCCCGCCGCGCACAGGGGGCAGATGCCGCCATCATCGGCGCAAGAGCGGCCTATATCGGTGGCTGCAACGGCACTGCCTGCACCATCTCCGATCAGATCTACGGTGTGCCTGCCGGCGGCACCATGGCCCACGCCTGGGTCCAGATGTTTGACACGGAGTACGAGGCCTTCGAGACCTACTGCCGCACCTATCCCAC
This sequence comes from Oscillospiraceae bacterium, assembly GCA_015067765.1. Taxonomy (GTDB): domain Bacteria; phylum Bacillota; class Clostridia; order Oscillospirales; family Oscillospiraceae; genus Vescimonas. The sequence continues at coordinate 3,508 of SVLV01000026.1, forward strand.
CAATGCTACTTTGCTGGTGGATACCTATAACACCCTCAAGTCCGGTGTGCCCAATGCCATCCGCGCCTTCAATGAGGTGCTCAAGCCTCTGGGCATCCGCAAGTGCGGTATCCGGCTGGACTCCGGTGACATCGCCTATCTCAGCCGCAAGGCCCGCCAGATGCTGGATGAAGCCGGTTGGGAGAGCTGCGAGATCTCGGTGTCCAACTCGCTGGACGAGCATCTGATTCAGGACCTGCTGCAGCAGGATGCCAAGATCAATATGTTCGGTGTGGGCGAGCGGCTCATCACCGCCAGCAGCGAGCCGGTGTTCGGCGGCGTGTACAAGCTGGTGGCCGTGGAGAAGGACGGGGAAGTGGTCCCCAAGATCAAGGTCAGCGAGAATGTGGAGAAGATCACGGTGCCCCACTTCAAGAAGCTGTACCGTTTCTACGGCAACGATACCGGAAAGGCCATTGCAGATTATATGACCGTCTATGATGAGACGGTGGATGACAGTGATACTCTGGAGATCTTTGATCCGCAGGCTACCTGGAAGCGGAAGAATGTCTATGACTTCACCGCCAAGGAACTGCTGGTCCCTATCTTCCTTCAGGGTAAGCTGGTCTACAACAAGCCCACGTTGAAAGAAATCCAGCAGTACTGCAGGGAGCAGGTGGAGACGTTGTGGGATGAGGTCAAGCGTTTTGATAATCCCCACAGCTATTATGTGGACCTGTCCCCCAAGCTGTGGCAGATCCAGCAGGACCTGCTGCGGAGCAAAAACGGATAAATCGTGATGGTGGGCTGCCTGGGAGACCGGGCGGCCCAGCCTGTTTTTCTCAGGGAAGGAGGCGGCTATGAAAGGCAAACAAATGCAGCAAAAGACGGAGCGGCGCATCTCGGGTGCGCTGCGCATCGTACTGGTGGCGCTGCTGCTGGTGATACAGATCGGCATGGTATTGCTGCTGACCCTTGTGCTGCAGCAATATGTGGCATGGGTGTATGCGGTGCTGGAACTGTTGGCGCTGATCTGTACGCTGCGCATCTATAACCGCCCCGGCAGCGGGACCTATAAGGCCAGCTGGATCGTGCTGATCCTTGCCATGCCGGTGGTGGGCCTGATTCTGTACCTGCTGTGGGATGGAGAGCGGCCCAGCAAGCGTCTGAACCTGAAACCGGTCAAGCCGGTTCATGAGAACGAGCAGCAACGGGAGCACAGTGCCCTGAATGTGGAGAAGCTGCGGCGGAAGCTGCCGGCATGGGAGCGCCTGGCCACCTATCTGGAGCGGCAGGGCTTTCTGCTCTATCAGAATACCACTGTGCGGTATCTACCCACCGGCGAGGCCTACCTGGAGGACATGCTGGAGCGGATGCGTCAGGCGGAGCACTTTATTTTTCTGGAATACTATATCGTGGGCCGCGGACAGATCTGGGACCGGGTGAAGGAGATCCTGCTGGAAAAGGTGCGCCACGGCGTGGAAGTGAAGTTCATCTACGATGACTTCGGCAGCATGCTGCGTATGCCCGACGAGGAGCTGGATCAGCTGCGGGCTGCCGGCATCGGTGTGGCCTGCTTCAACCCCATCCACCAGTATGTCAACCGCATCTATTTCAACTACCGCAGCCACCGGAAGATCACCGCCATCGACGGCAACATCGCCTATGCCGGCGGTGTCAATGTGGCGGACGAGTACGCCAATCTGGTGGAGCGGTTCGGCTACTGGAAGGATACCGGTGTCCGACTGGAAGGCGAGGGCGCCTGGGGGCTGACCCGGGAGTTTATCCACATGTGGGAGCGCCTGGGCGGACAGATGGAGCAGGATCACGACTACTACCGGCCCCATGGCCCCATGTCCGGTGCCGGCTGGTGTCAGACCCTGGCGGACGGACCGGACAACAATCCCACCTCCGTTGCAGAGGATGTGTTCCTGCAGATGATCTGTGGAGCGCGGCAGATGGTGTATCTCACCAGCCCGTATCTGGCCATCGATGAGAACATGAGAAAGGCCCTGTGCATCGCCGGAAACAGCGGAGTGGATGTGCGCCTGATGATGCCCGGCATCCCGGACAAGAAATATGCCTATCTGGTGGCAGAGAGTTACTTCGGTGAATTGCTGCAGAACGGTGTAAAGATTTATACCTATACACCTGGCTTTATTCATTCGAAAACGGTGCTGGCAGACCGGGAAGTGGCCTTTGTAGGCACGGTCAATATGGACTACCGCAGTTTCCAGCTGCACTTTGAAAACGGCGTGGTGTTCTACGACAGCCCTGCCATCGAGAGCCTGCTGGAGGATATGGAGCAGACCATGGATCAGAGTCGGCTGGTGACCTGGGAGGATTGGAAAAGGCGCAGTTGGCTGCGCAAGCTGCTGGGCAGCACCCTCCGGATTTTCTCTGCATGGATGTAATTAAAAAAGGACCTCTCCCGGATGTGGGAGAGGTCCTTTTTTCTTGTCGCGTGGGGATCAGTCCTCCAGCAGACCGAAGCCTGCGATGTTGTTGATGGGCAGGGAGAACAGGATGGAACCGGCCTCCGTGCCGGGGCCCGCCTTCTGCAGGATGGTGCGCATGATCTCCGTCTTCTGCTCTGCGCGGGAGACGATCAGCACGACCTCCTTCTCATTGGCGATGGAGACATTGAAGAACTTCTCCGCCTCCTTGGCCAGCGTGCCCTTGCCGTGGAGGATGGTACCGCCGGTGGCGCCCACAGAGCGGGCGGCATTCATGACCATGTCGGTACGGCCCTCGTTGGTGATCACGATGATCAGTTCATAGGGATAGCTGGCTGCGGGGGGGTCGATGGGTTTGGGAGCCTGGTCCCGATTCAGAAAGGCCACGGTTTTGCCACCTCCGATACTTTTGATGGGGACAGAGAGTACGATCCCGTGTCCCGGAACGCCGATATAAAGATGCTGCTTCTGCAGGCGGATCAGCTGCTCCGTCTGCTCCTGGCTGGCAATGCTCATGTGGATGCGCCGCTCGGTGGAGGCGATACCCATGATGTCCAGCATACTCTGCACCGCTGTGCCGCGGGCCAGCATGGTGACGGATACGGGAATATCCAGCTCCTTGCAGATAGCCGTCAGAGTGTCCAGCCGGTGGGGATTGATGATGGAAAATACTACGTTCAACTGGCAGCCACCTCCCAAAGTTCGATAATCTCGTCCTCGCCGTACTCCACGGACTGCTCCACGGCCTTGCGTCTGCCGAAGAGGAAACCGGCGATCTGAATGGTCAGCAGGGGCATCATAGCCACCATAGCCACTACGCCGAAGGCATCCTGCACAGGATTGCCGCCCAGTGTGGTGCTGGCGCCGATGAAGAACTGCAGCATAAAGGTGGCCGTCATAGGACCGGAGGCCACGCCGCCGGAGTCAAAGGCGATGGCAGTATAGATGTCGGGGACAAAGAAGGACAGGACCAGTGCGATCAGATAGCCGGGCACCAGGAACCACATGATGGACAGGCCCGTCACCACACGCAGCATGGCCAGTCCCATTGCCAGTGCAATGGCGATGGACAGGCTCAGCTTGATGGCTTTGCCGGGGATCGCGCCGGCACTGACGGTCTCAATCTGCTGCTCCAGCACCTTGACCGCCGGCTCGGCGGAGATGATAAACCAGCCCAGCAGCATCGCCAGCGGGATCAGCAGGACGCGGGTCCAGCCCTCTGCCAGCTGTGCACCCAGCACGGTGCCCAAAGCGGCAAAGCCCACATTGACGCCGGTGAGAAACAGCACCAGACCCAGATATGTATACAGGATGCCCACGCAGATCTTCAGCAGATTGGTCCGGTTCAGCCGCAGGGACAGCACCTGGAACAGGAAGAAGATCACCACGATGGGGGAGAGGGCAACGGCCATCTCCATCAGGTATTCGGGAATGGCATGGATATATGCCTGACCGATCTGGGAGGTGTTCTGGAAGGATTGAATCAGCACATCCAGAGAGGAATCACTGCCACTGTAGAAAAAGCCCAGGATCAGCACGGCCAGAATAGGACCGATAGAGCACAGGGCCACCAGACCGAAACTGTCGGACTCCGCCTTCTGGTCACTGCGGATATTGGAGACACCGACGCCCAGTGCCAGAATGAAGGGGACGGTCATGGGGCCGGTGGTGACGCCGCCGGAGTCAAAGGCGATGCTGAGGAAGTTGGCGTCGGCAAAGCAGGCCAGCAGAAAGATCAGCCCGTAAAAGGCGATCAGCAGCCAGCGCAGCTTTACGCCGGTGATGATGCGCAGCATGCAGACCGACAGGAAAAGGCCCACACCTACGCCCACAGTGATCAGCAGCACCGGAGTGTTGATGTGGGGCACAGTCTCCGCCAGCACCTGCAGGTCCGGCTCGGCGATGGTGACGGCCAGACCCAGCGCAAAGCTGACCACCAGAATCAGCGGCAGATTGCGGGTGCGGGTCAGGGAGGTACCGATTCGGTTGCCGATAGGCGTCATGGAGATATCAGCGCCCAAAGAGAAGAGGCCCATGCCCAGAATCAGAAGCAGTGTGCCCACCACAAAGCACAGCATCAGATCTGTTTGAACCGGTGCCAGTGTGAAGCACAGGATCGCCACGATGCAGACGATCGGCAGGACAGAACTGATGGACTCCATCAGTTTCTCCGAAAGAGCACTGCGGAGCCGGTCGAAATAGGAGAGTCTGCGGATGATAAATTCCCCCTTTGCAAGAATGTGAAACAATTATTACAAGTATACCATAAAACAGGAAAAATGGAAGAGAAAAAGGCGTTAAATAATTGTGAATTTGCGAAAGACCGAAAAATATTACGGAGGGAGTATTTCGCTTTGAAGAAAGGGAAAGGAAACCCCCGCCGCAAGACTGCAGCGGGGGTTTTCTTTATAGGAAAAGAGGGTATTGATTGGGATTAGCCCTGGAGAGCCTTCTCCAGAGCCTCGGCCTCAGCGGGGTCGATCTTGTAGGTGTGCTCAGCATCCACGGGGAAAGCGCCGGAGCGGACTTCCTCGCAGTAGGAGGTGAAGGCCTTCAGCAGCTCGCCGCCCACATTGCCGTACTTCTTGACGAACTTGGGGGTGAAGTCATCGAAGTAGCCGACCATGTCAGCGTAGATCAGCAGCTGACCGTGGGTGTAGGAACCGGCGCCGATGCCCAGGATGGGGATACCGGCACGCTCGGTGATGGCCTTACCCACAACAGCGGGAACGCCTTCCACCAGAATGGCGCAGGCACCGGCCTCTTCGATCTTCTTGGCAGCCTCGACCAGCTTCATAGCGGCCTCGCAGCTCTTGCCCTGGGCACGGTTGCCGCCCATCTGAGCGCCGAACTGGGGGGTCAGGCCGATGTGGCCCATGACCAGCATACCGGCATCATTGATGGCCTTGATGCGGCTCAGGCAGGCGTCGGTCATACCTTCCAGCTTCACGCAGTCCATGCGTGCTTCCTTGCAGAACAGACCTGCATTGCGGACAGCCTCCTCGTCGGAGACCTGGTAGGACATGAAGGGCATGTCACCAACGATAAAGGTGTTGGGAGCGCCGCGGCGCACGGCCTTGCAGTGGATCAGCATGTCTTCCATGGTGACGGGATAGGTGGTGTCGTAGCCCAGCACCACGTTGCCCAGGGAGTCGCCCACCAGGATCATGTCAACACCGGCGCGCTCCTCATACTTGGCGGTCAGATAGTCATAACCGGTCAGATAGACGATCTTCTCGCCCTCTGCTGCCATGCGGCGCAGGTCAAGGATAGTTTTCTTCTTAGCCATAACAAATAAGTCCTTTCTGTATTTGTCTTTCGGAATTCCCTTTTCGGGTAAATGCTATCTAAATAAGAGTATACCTGTCCTGCAGGAAAATTTCAAGAAAAATTTTCATCGAAAATAAAAAATTTGCAAATTTATTGTTGGAGTGAGAAATTTGTTGTGTCAGCAGAGAAAAAGAAAAGACCTTCGGTAAAAACCGAAGGTCTTTGGCAGCGGGAGAAGGATTCGAACCCTCACATACGGAGTCAGAGTCCGCTGTGCTACCATTACACAATCCCGCTGTGTCCTGACGAACAAACATTATTATACACGGGCGGCGGGATTTGTCAACACTTTTTTTCGGGATTTTGCGGTTTTCTTCCCGGGAGCAACTGCAGAGGCATCCGCTCCCGGGAAGAGGATGGTGTTACATCAGGTCACTGCCCTGCAGGTACTTGCTCAGTGGCTTGTAGGCGGCGGCGAACACCACCACCGTGATGGCGATGTTGGGCAGCATGTAGGCCAGGTTATACAGCAGGGAGTAGAACCAGGGAGAGGTCATGGTCATGCCGAAGAAGGTCTCCGGCATATATTCGGCCCAGATGGTGGCGCCCACCACATAGTGGACCAGAAACCGGGCGACACCGGCGATCAGAGAGCCGTAGAAGACACCGTACTTCTGGCGGCGGAACAGGCCGGCAGTGCCCAGCACCAGGAAGGCCAGCAGATAATCGCCGATGATGGACTGCCAGCCAATGGCGAAACCGCCGTCATACATAAACTGCAGCACACCGAAAACGAAGCTGGCCAGCAGACCGGGTGCCAAACCCCAGCGCACCGCATACAGCACCAACGGCACCATAGAGAGCACCACACTGCCGCCCCAGGGCATCTCCCAGATCTTCAGATAGCTGAGCAACTGTGCTGCGGCTACCAGAAGAGCGCCCTCGCAGAGAGCACGGATCCTCAAGTAGAGCTTGGATCTGGTTTTTGGTTGATTCATGATACATTTCCTCCAAAAAAGAAAATTCCCGCATGGCGAGCCATGCAGGCGTCGCAATGCGGTACGATACCATTATAATATCTCTTTATGATCGCATTCCTACGCCGGCATTACCCGGATCAGGTTCGAGGGATCGGACGGCAATACGTCTCATCTCAGCCGGCATGCGCCAGCACCCCTTGGATTGTGGCCTCATCATAGCACCGCCGGCGTTTATTGTCAAGAGTCGTCCCATTGACTTTTTCCCTGCGGCGGAAGACAGAGCGCCTCTCTGTCCGGTTGGGGGAAGAGAGGCGCTGGATATACAATGGGCTGAATCAGAATTGCCCGGGAGGATGCGTTATCGCTTTTTATAGACGACCAGTTCCGGATTTTCGCCGTCTGCCTCATAGGTGCAGACCAGCAGAAAATCCATATTTGCGGCAATGCCGAAGCAGCGCTCCTGAGAGAATTCGCAGGCCAGCTGGGTTCCGAGATAGGTGGCATTGTCGTTCAGGAATTTTACAGTGGATCCATTGGGGAGGCGGTACTCCAGATTGATGTATCCGCCCACAAGTGCGTTGAGTTTTTCCACCTTTGGCATGCCCTCAATCTGCAGGGCATTGAGCTCGCGGATCAGGGTTTGCTTGAACTCCTCGAACTTCTCCGCTCCACCCAGATATTTGTACTGCTTCCAGTAGTCCAGCTTCGGCAGCAGATTCTCCAGATAGGCGCGGGCCTGCTGGGAGGTGAAGTGTTCGCCGACCATGTTGTGCACGCAGACTTCGATCAGATCATCCATGTTGTGATACAGATACTCGCCGTCTGCATAGCACCATTTGCAGTATTCCTCGTTGAAAAAGCCGTCCTGTTCCTTACTGATGCTGGCATCCTCCAGTGGCATACCGCAGCATTGACAGACCAGCTGCCGGGGCGAGCCGAGGAGTGTATTGATGGAGACATCAAACAGCTTGGAGAGCAGCTTCAGGGTCTCGGTGTTCGGTGTGGTTTCTCCGTTTTCCCAGCGGGATACGGCCTGACGGGTGACAAACACCTTTTCCGCAAGTTCGTCCTGCGACAGACCCATTTTTGTCCGCAGGGAGAGAATTACATCTTTCGTATCCATACAGTATCACCTCATACAAATTATATAGCAGAGTGGCGATGGAGGCAAGCAACTTGCTGTTGCGGCCGGTTTCGGCCAAGGGGGACTATTGACTTTTTCCGCCGCGGTGCTATAATACAAGGCAGAAAATGATACACCTCTCCGTTGGAATGCGGTTGATCTCCGCAGCGGCGTCCTTGCCACCGTAAAGTCGGGTCTTTCAGAGGGAATGTACTGCGTGTCACACCTCAGGGGCGGTGTGTAGCGTGTCCATTCAGAACTGCCTCTCCATCGGGAGAGGTTTTTTGTTTCCAAAGGTTTGGGAGGAAAAGGACAATGGCGTGTTTCATCTTCGGTGCAGGCGACTTTCATGGCCTGCAGGCGATACCCCGTGAGGGGGATTATATCATCGCCGCCGATGGAGGCTGGCGGTGGTGTCAGCGCGTGGGCGTGACGCCCCATCTGCTGTTGGGTGATTTTGACTCGCTGGAGCAGGTGCCTTCTTTTTCCAACATCCTTCGCGTACCGGTGGAAAAGGACGATACCGACATGATGCTGGCCATCAAGGAGGGCCTGCGCCGCGGCCAGCGGGAATTTCACATCTACGGCGGTCTGGGCGGCGTCCGCGGGGACCATACCATCGCCAATCTGCAGGCGCTGCTGTATCTGGCCTCTCACGAGGCCCGGGGTTGGCTTTACGGCAGTGGTGAGGTGTACACGGCCATCCGCGACAGTTCCATCACATTTCCTGCCCGGCCGGAGGGGACTCTTTCCGTGTTTTGTTTCGGCGCCGATGCCGAGGGGGTCACCATCCGGGGCGGACAGTATGAGGTGGAGGATGCGGTTTTGACCTCTGACTTCCCACTGGGTGTCAGCAATCATTTCATCGGTGCACCGATCACCGTATCGGTGCGCAGCGGCAGTCTGTTGATCGGTCTGCTGCAGAAGTAAGGAGGAAAATCTATGAAGAAGAATTCTGTGTCCAAACAGCTGTCTGCTTTGCTCCTGGCAGTACTGCTGACGGTAAGCCTGGCTGCCTGTTCTGTGGTGAAGACGCCTCAGGGAACGGGCGGTGCAGTGGTCAAGGATGGCGATACCATCGGTGAGGGTGCTTCCACCTTCACTGTCGAGGTGGTGGACGAGAAGGGGGAGAAGATCACCTTCACTGTCAAGAGCGACACCGAGACCAAGACGGATCCCGCTGAGCCGGTGATGGTCGGCGAGGTGCTGCAGAAACTGGGCGTTCTGGAAGGTGAGGAGGGTCCCTACGGCCTGTATATCAAGGGCGTCAACGGCCGCACTGCCGACTATGAGACCGACAAGCTCTACTGGGCCTTCTATGTGGATGGCGCCTATGCCATGGAGGGCGCTGACATGACCGAGGTCAAGGCCGGCGCGGTCTATGGCTTCCGGCTGGAGTCCTGAGCAAACAAAAACTCTGTCCCACTTCTGTGGGACAGAGTTTTTTTCTTTATTCGCTGTCTGTGGCAGCTGCCAGCAGGCGGGCTGCCACGGAGCCGGCAGCGGAGGCACCGCTGCCGCCGTTTTCCACCAGTACCACAAAGGCCAGGGGATATTCACTGTCAGTGAGAAAGCCGGTGAACCAGGCGTGGGGCGCCATGCCGTCCCCTACCTCGGCGGTGCCGGACTTGGCGCAGACGGACAGGTCGCCAAACCGGTCCTGCCCATAGGTGACGGCCACATTGTTGGCCATCATCTTCTGCAGAGTGCGGCAGGTGCTGCTCCGCCAGGTGCGGATGCTCCCGGGGATACCGGCGGAGGAGGAGAGGCCCAGCCCGTTGAGGGGCAGCTGCTTGTGGATAAGGGTGGGCTCCACGGCGGTGCCGTCCCCGGCGATGCTGCCCATCAGCACCATCAGGGAGCAGGGGTTGATCAGGTCGTGATACTGACCAACGGCGGACCAGCCCAGATTGTGGAGCTGCTCGGCCACCACAAAGGTGCCGGCGGCGGTGGGCAGACCGTTCACCGTGTGGGTCTGCAGCAGACCTCCCTCCCGGGCATAGCGTGCCAGGGTCTCCCCGCCCAGCTCCTGAGCCAGCTGCGCATAGACACAGTTGCAGGAGTTGGCGAAGGCACCGTAAAAGTCCATCTCGCCGTGGGCGGAGGGGCAGGTGATGGTGTCATCCCCCATAGGCAGGCTGCCGGTGCAGGTAAAGCTGCGCTGGAAGATGTCATCCAGCTGCTCAATGGCTGCGGCCGTGGTCACCACCTTGAACACGGAGCCGGGTGTGAAGGTGGCTGAAAGCAGCCGGTTGATGTACACACCGTCATAGCGGCTGTCCCCGTCGGAGATGGTGGGGGCATTGGCGGGATCAAAGGAGGGGTTGGAAACCATGCAGAGGATCTCGCCCGTCCGGTAATTGTAAAGACCTACGGTGCCCTTGCGTCCGTTGAGGGCCTCGTAAGCGGTGGCCTGCAGATCGGCATCGATGGTCAGATAGAGGGCATTTCCTCCTCCGGTGGTGCCGGTGATGGGATCAAAGCCCACCAGTCGTTCCTGAAAAGCGGACAGAGCAGAGGTGGAGATGTTGCCCTGCAGATCACCGACCGCGTGGAGGGTAGCCCGGCGGAGCGTGCCGCTTTCATGGTAGGATCCGGCCAGTGCGTCATAAAGGACGGTGCCGTTGCGGTCCAGAATCTGTCCATTGGCCAGGCGGCCGTCGGTGTAGGTGTGGTCATTGGCCCGGAATGCAGCCCAATCGGCGCCATCGGACACATATTTTATACAGAACAGCAGGGTGCCGCCGGCAAGAAGGGCGGTCAGCAGCAGCACCAGAATGGCCCGGTGTTTCAGTTGTTTCACTGTAAACCGCCTCCTTTCCCGAAGATGTCATCCACAGGAATGTCCGGGATCTGATCGAAGAAGGTGGGCTCCGGTTCCGGCGCCTTGGGGACCCGCGGTACTTTTCCCTTGGGCAGGCGGAAGATAAAACTGGCATTCTGCCGGGTATCGGCAGCCTTCAGGAAAGCCAGCAGCCCCCAGCAGGAGATCATGCTGGAGCCGCCCATGGAGACGAAGGGGAAGGTGACTCCGGTGAGGGGCAGCAGATCCACCGAACCCAGCACATTCAGAGCCGTCTGGAACACCAGCATGGCGGTGGTGGCGCAGGCTGCGATGGTATAAAAGCTGGAGCGGGAGTATGCGGCGGCGCGGATGGTAAACACGGCGATGATCACCAGCGCCGCCACAGCGCACAGAGCCAGCAGCAGACCGAACTCCTCTCCGATCACGCCAAAGACCAGATCGGTGTTGGCTGCACCGATGTGCTTCAGCCAGGCCTCCTCCGGGCCCACACCGAACAGACCACCGGATGCGATGGCGGACATGGTACGGGATTGCTGGTAACCGGTGGATTGGGTGTATTCCCACGCGTGGAGCCAGACGGTGAAACGGTCGGCGATGTAGGGTTTGAAGTGGAGCACGATACCGCCGCCCAGACCGGCAGCGGCAACCGCCATCACCACGGAGGCCAGGTCGCCGGTCCGCAGAAAGGCGATGCAGAGAAAGGCCACGAAGAAAATCAGGGCCGTGCCGAAATCGCTCATCAGCGCCAGGCAGCCTACACAGTAGGCGGAGAATAATAAGGTGAAAATCAGATTTCGCTTGGCAAACAGGCGGTCCAGCGTGGCGGTACCGGCCAGAATGAAGGCGATTTTCACCAGCTCCGAGGGCTGGAAGGAGATGGGACCCAGTACGATCCAGTTTTTGGCGCCGAAAATCTGCTGTCCCAGCAGCAGGTTGAAGGCCAGCAATGCGGCAGCTGCGGCGGCCACCGGCCAGCGGAGGCGAAGGGCAGTCTTCATGTTCCGCAGCAGCAGGTTCAGCACAAAGAAGAGGCAGACGCCCAGGCCTACCGTGATCAGCTGCTTGAAGAGGGCGGAGGGGGAGTAGGCGGCCGTGATGGCAAAGCCCAGAGTGATCAGGAAAAACACCAGAGTTTCCAGTTCGTAGGCGGTACGGTGCAGCAGGCGGTAGCCGGCGTACAGCAGCCAGGAGAACAAAGCCAGCCCGCCGAAGCAGGTCAGAATCGGGAGGGTGCTCTCATCGGTGAGTCCGGGTAGAAACTGGATCAGCATCAGGGTCTGAAACAGGGTCAGCAGCATCAGCGTCACCGGTGCGGAAACCTTGCGTCCGGCCCGGGTGCGCTTTTGGGCCTGCAGCACCTCATCGGTCTGGTTGGCCGGGAAGAAGTATAGCCCCACACCGCCTACGGCAATGGAGTCGCCGGGCTGGAGGGGAGAGGGGGTAAAGACCCGCTGGCCGTTATGCAGGACGCCGCTCTTTGCGTTGAGGGGGTATACCTGCCATTTTCCGGTCTCGTCCCGGCAGACGGCGGCGTGGCTGCGGGATACAGAGGGAAAATTGATGCGGATGTCGGCGCTGCGGGAGCGACCGATCATATTCTCCCAGTGCTGCAGCTGATAGCGTGCGCCGTTGGACATGCTGAGAAAGCCCCAGATCTCCGGCTCCCCCTTGGGGGAAAACAGGGATCGGGCACAGCGCAGCAGAAGAAGGATGCCCAGCACTGCCATGCAGACCCGGTCAAGGAGCAGCAGAGTGGGCAGAAATTGTAAAAAGAATTCGTTCATAATAACCTCGGGATCATTCCGGTTGCATACACTTATATTAGTATAGTCCGTCGGAGGAGCGTGTCAAGAACAGAAATCTGCCTGCAGAAAAAAGATGTGAAAATTTTGGAAAAAAGTGTTGACAAGGAGGAGGGGATATGGTATTCTAACCGAGCTGCGAAAGCGGGGGACTGCAAAAAAGGTTCGAAAAAGGGAAAAATAGTACTTGACACGAGGCCTTGGATGCAGTATAATAAACCTGTTCCGCGTTGCGGGGCGTGTACCTTGTAAATTAAACAATGAACGAAACGAAAAGCACCAGACGGAGCGCATCGGAAGATGCGCGACGAAGCTTGCGCGAATACCGGGTTAAGTCAATTACCGGGAAAGCGTAAGGATAAAAAGTTTTTGAAGCTATGACAAATAGCTCGATGAGATGATTTGAACGATGTAAGTCGTTTAGATACCATTTTAT
>SVLV01000027.1 GCA_015067765.1 Oscillospiraceae bacterium
CAGATCATCGGCAGCTTCCTGAGTCATCTTGCCCTTGGCCACTCTCTTGTTCAGAGAGGCAGCCAGCTTGTCACGGTGACGCTGAGCGCTTGCCACACTGGAAGCATACATCATAGCCACATGGCCCTTGGAAGCAAAGACCTGTGCGATACCGCTGCCCATGGTGCCAGCGCCAAACACTGCAACTTTCATACTCGTTCCTCCTATAGTCGTTAGGGTTTTTCCTCTTTAATCATCAGGCGGCTGCCTGTTAATTAACTTACTTGTTCTGGTAGGGCTCGTGCTTGCGCTTTTCCAAAAAGGCGCTCATGCCCTCCTTCTGATCGGCCGTCTCAAAGCAGCTGCCAAAGAGCTTCTCCTCGATGACGATGGCCTGATCCATATCCACCTGCAGGCCCTGATTGATGGCCTCCTTGCAGGCGCGCACGGCGATGGGCGCATTTTTGGCGATGGTCTCTGCCAGCTTCTCGGCGGCAGGCATCAGCTCCTCCAGGGGATACACGGCATTCACCAGACCGATGCGCAGGGCCTCATCGGCCTTGATGTTCTTTGCGGTATAGATCAGCTGCTTGGCCATACCGGGGCTCACCAGACGGGCCAAACGCTGGGTGCCGCCGAAACCGGGGGTAATCCCCAGACCCACCTCAGGCTGACCGAAGACAGCCGTATCAGAGCAGATGCGGATATCGCAGGACATGCACAGCTCGCAGCCGCCGCCCAGCGCAAAGCCGTTGACTGCCGCAACGGTGGGGATGGGCAGCGTCTCCAGTCTGCGGAACACATCATTGCCCTTCTTGCCGAAGGCCTCGCCTTCCATCTTGGTCAGGGTGCTCATCTCGCCAATATCGGCGCCGGCCACAAAGGACTTTTCACCGCTGCCTGTCAGCACCAGCGCATAGATCTCCGGATCGGCGCAGACCTGATCCATCATCTCGTTCAGGTCCTCCAGCACCTGAGAATTCAGGGCATTGAGGGCCTTGGGGCGGTTGACGGTGGCCACAGCAATATGGCCCTTCTTCTCCAGCAAAACAGTTGTCATACGGGTTCCTCCTTCAGCCGTCCGGATCAGTCATTTTGGGCATAATAAGACCCTTTCATACATCGTCAATTATAGCGCATCGTCTAAAATTTATCAAGCACAACTCCACACCTTTTTTCTTTTTTAGCACTTCGCACAAATTTAACAGACCTTCTTTGCCTATTTTCAACCGAAAACCCGAAGGGCCTTGTAACCGCAATATTTTGGGAGTTTACACAGGGGCCGCCGATGTGGTATAAATGAGGAAGATTTTCATGGATTTCTGCCCCTTCCCCGGCAGAAATGTGTTCAGGAGGTACCCGCCATGCGTATGCGAAAGAAGAAAAATCTGACTCCCCGGATGGAGGCCTGTTCCGCCTGCTGGATCCGTCAGCCCCAGCAGCTGCGGGGCAACTGGCGTTCTCTGATGCCCCAGGCCCGGGAGGTCCATCTGGAGCTGGGCTGCGGCAAGGGCCGTTTCACCGCCGGCACGGCAGCCGCAGATCCCGATGTGCTGCTGATCGCTGTGGAAAAAGTGCCCGATGCCATGGTGGTGGCCATGGAGCGGGTGCTGGAGGCAGGGCTGAGCAACGTGTTCTTCATTGATGCCGATGCCGCCACCCTGCCGGAGCTGTTTGCCCCCGGCGAGATGGACCGGATCTACATCAACTTCTGCGATCCCTGGCCCCGCAGCAATCAGGCCCGGCGCCGCCTGACCCACGGCGGATTCCTGCAGCTGTACCGCCAGATCCTGAAGGAGGGCGGTCAGATCCACTTCAAAAGCGACAACGACAAGCTGTTCGCCTGGTCGGTGGAGGAGATCCCCCAGTTCGGCTTCACCCTGTCGGAGGTGACCACGGATCTGCACGCCGACGGCCCTGTGGGTGTGATGACCGACTATGAGGCCAAGTTCTTCGGCGAGGGAAAGAACATCAACCGATGCGTGGCCACCATGGTGCCCTGGGAGCCCCCCTTCCCTGCCACCGTCCACCAGCTGAAGATCCGCTGGACGGAGGCCTTCGCCCCCCTGGTGGATCAGACGGAACTGGGTCTGCGGGTACTGAGTCAGAACAACTACCTGTGGCATCTGTTCTCCTGGCAGCTGCGGGAGCACCTCAGCGGGGAGGCCGCCCGTGCCGCTCTGCCGGCGGAGGACTGCTGGCTGTTCTACTGCGAGTATCCCCCGGAGGATGAACCCATCGCCCGCCCCGTCACCGCCGAGGAGGCCGCCCGGCTGGCGGACACCAAATCCGGCGACTGGTATCTGACGGACCGGGACTTCACCTGGACCTATGCCCACACCCACGAGGCGGATCTGGGCCCGTATTTCTGCCGCAGATAACTTCTTTTCAACAGACAGAAAAATCCCCAAAACCGGGAAATTTTCCGGTTTTGGGGATTTCTTTGTTGCGTTTTACTTTTCCACAAAATACTCGGCAGCGGCGCCGCACAGGGGGCACTTATACCCCTCCGGCAGGGCATCTCCCTCGTACACATAGCCGCAGATCTTGCAGACATACTGCTTGCCGCTCTCTGCCGCAGCAGTGCTGACGCCCTGCGCCAGATCCTTCTGCAGCACATCGGCCATGCGCTCGATCTGCAGCAGCTGGTCAGCCCGCAGAGCGGAGCGGATGGTGATGCCGCCATCCAGCTGCTTCCACTGGAGAGGCTCCAGAATGGCAGTCATGCCCCGGCCGCTGGCGGGGGCCCAGGAGCCGTTTTCCATCAGCATGAACTTGCGATTCTTCAGCTTATGGGCAGCAATATCGTGGAGCAGCTCCTCCATGGTAATGAACACACCGGCATTGTAGGTGGTGGCAGCGAACACCAGGTGGCTGTACTGGAAGGCAGCGGACAGGATATAGGAGGCGGGGGTCACGGAGGTATCAAACATGGTCACCTTCACGCCCCGCTCCGCCAGTTGGCAGGCCAGCACATTGGCGGCATTCTCCGTGCCGCCGTAGACCGAGGCATAGGCGATCATAACGCCCTGCACCTCCGGCTCATAGCGGCTCCACAGGTCGTGCTTCTCCAGAATATAATCCAGATCCCGGCGCCAGACAAAGCCGTGCAGAGGCAGCAGCATGGTGATCTCCAGCTCAGCCACCTTCTTCAGCACCGCCTGCACCTGCTGACCGTACTTGCCCACGATGTTGGTATAGTAGCGGCGGGCCTCATCCAGATAGTCCCGGTCAAAGTTCACCTCATCGGCAAAGAGATGGCCGTTGAGCGCGCCAAAGCAGCCGAAGGCATCCGCCGTCAGCAGCAGCTTGTCGGTGGCATCGTAGGTCATCAGCACCTCGGGCCAGTGGACCATGGGGGCGGCCACAAACTGCAGGGTATGGCGGCCGGTGCAGAGGGTCTCCCCCTCCGCCACCACGGTAATGCGGCTGAGGATCTCAGGGCCGAAGAACTGGCCCATCATGGTTTTGGCCATGGCGCTGCAGAGGATCTGCATACCGGGGTAGCGCAGAGCCAGATGGGCGATCTCACTGGTGTGATCCGGCTCCATATGGTGCACCACCAGATAGTCCAGCGGGCGGCCGTTCAGATGGTGCAGCAGATTCTCCTCAAAGGTGCGGGAGACGGCAGCATCCACCGTGTCAAACAGGACGGTTTTCTCATCGCAGAGCAGGTAGCTGTTGAAAGAGATGCCGTCCGGCACACCGAACACACCCTCAAACATAGCCAGACGGCGGGCATCGGCACCGATCCAGGTATAATCGTCATTTACTTTACGGGTACAATACATGATGTTCTCCTCCCGGCAGATAGTTTGTGTCGGATCGAAAAAAATACACCCCGGAATTCCTCCGGGGTGTACCGATCAAACGATCACTTAGGCCTTCTTGGCGATCTCGCACAGAGCGGCGAAAGCCACAGCATCATTGATAGCCATCTCGGAGAGCATCTTGCGATTGATCTCGATACCGGCGACCTTCAGGCCGTGCATGAAGGTAGAATAGTTCATACCGTTCATCTTGCAGGCGGCGGAGATGCGGGTGATCCACAGCTGACGGAAGTCTCTCTTCTTCAGGCGACGGCCCACATATGCGTAGGTCAGGGACTTCATCACAGCCTGGTTGGCCATCTTAAAGTGCTTGGACTTGGCACCCCAGTAGCCCTTGGCCATCTTCAGGGTCTTATTTCTTCTCTTACGCGCCATCATGGCGCCTTTCACTCTTGCCATTGTTTATTGCCTCCTATTCTAACGAATCCGTATCTTACTTGTAGGGGATCATCTCGCGGATGGTAGCCACGTTGGTGCTATCGGCATAGGCGCCGGAACGCAGACGACGGGTACGCTTGGTGTCCTTCTTGGTCAGGATGTGGCTCTTGAAAGCGTGAGCTCTCTTGACCTTGCCGGATTTCGTCAGGTTGAAGCGCTTCTTGGCGCCGCTATGGGTCTTCAGCTTAGGCATAATAATTTACTCCTTCCATCTCTTTCCCCGCCCGGGCGGAGAAATACTTGTTTACTTACCGGTCTTGGGGGACAGGAACATGGACATGTTGCGGCCCTCCAGCTTGGCGGCCTTGTCCATGGTTGCTACTTCGGCGCACTGTTCAGCGAACTTCTGCAGCAGATCACGGCCGATCTCCGTATGGGCCATCTCACGGCCGCGGAAACGGACGGAGACCTTCACACGGTTGCCATCGGCCAGGAACTTCTGTGCATTTTTCAGTTTGGTGTTGAAGTCACCCACGTCGATACCGGGGGACATGCGGATCTCCTTGATCTCCACCACATGCTGGTTCTTCTTGGCTTCCTTCTCCCGCTTGCTCTGCTCGAACTTGTACTTGCCGTAGTTCATCAGCTTGCACACCGGGGGCGTTGCCTGAGGAGAGATCTTCACCAGGTCCAGACCGCGCTCCTCCGCGATGCGCAGGGCCTCCTCGCTGGAGACGATGCCCATCTGCTCGCCGGTCTCACCAATAAGGCGAATCTCTTTGTCCCGGATCTCTTCGTTCAGTTCATGCTGTACCTTGCTAATAACCGAAGCACCTCCAATCAAAATAAAAACGCGAATGCTCCCGGCATCCGCGCAACAACACAAAGCACCCATCATCCGGGCTCTCTGTCTTTCTCGCTGTTAACCTCTTTGCTTCCTGCTGGAGGTGAGGCGGATGCACCGACCTTCTTTGTTTTCCAAATGATTTTATCACCCGAACTGCGTCTTGTCAACTGCTTTTTTGAAGTTTTTTCACTTTTTTCGGACGATTTTCCGTTGGATGCATATTCTTCTCTCTGCCGGCCACACTATGGCTGTAACCAGTCCATCAAAGGAGGTGCCATTATGGAGAAGAACTGCGATCAGAAGCCCAACAGCAATACCCAGAAGAGCAACAAGTCCAACGAAAAGTCCAACGAGAAGTCCAACAAGAGCAGCAGCCAGAAGCAGCAGTAACCTGCATATACTCTTAAAAAGGCCGTGTCCCGGATGGGGCACGGCCTTTTGCATTACTCCCTCAGGGTGGCGGGATAGGTGCCGTTTTCATGGAGGCGGCGCAGTTCCGCTGCCACATTCTCACGGTCCTCCTGATAGGTCATACCAAACCAGCGGTCCGCCGACTGCAGCACGGAGACGGAGAGCTTCCCCTCCTCCAGCAGGTCGCCCACCATATTGGGCAGCAGGCACTCGGCCTTGATATTCTCCCCCGCCTTGTGGCGCAGGAAATCGTGGAAGTACTTCTCCAGTTCGGCAAAGATACCGGGGGCAAAACCCCAGAAGTTCATGGATACGATGGTATCCGGAGCCAGTTCCTTCCGCTCTTCGGCCACATCGGCAATGGAACCATCGGCAAACAGCTGGATCTTCAGGGTCTCCCGGATGCCGGAGAGCTTGCCCTCCTCCACCTGGCAGACACCGCGGGACACCGTGCCGTTGATGCTGACGGTATTCTTCAGCAGGTAGCCCACCATGGCGGCCTCTCCCTCTGCCGGCATCTGCTGCAGATGCTCATAGATGGTGCGATAGGCATCCACACCATAGTAGTCATCCGCGTTGATGACGCAGAAAGGCTCCTGCACACAATCTCTGGCACACAGCACCGCGTGGGTGGTGCCGAAGGGCTTGGTGCGCTCAGCGGGGATCTGATAGAAATCGGGTACACTGGTAAAATCCTGCACGGCGTAGCAGACCTCCACCGGCTGACCGTCCCGGGTCAAACGGCGGCTGACACGGTCACCGCACAGGTCCTTCATCAGCTGCACCATATCCGGCTTGATGATAAAAACCACCTTGGTAAAGCCTGCCCGGATGGCATCATAGATGGAGTACTCCATCAGAATCTCTTTGTTGGGGCCAACGCCGTCCACCTGCTTGTTACCGCCGTAACGGGAACCCAGGCCGGCTGCCATGATCACAAGGGCTGCTTTCATTGCATTTCCTCCTCATCCGGCTGTCGGGCAGCCGTTATCCGGTATATTGTAACACGAATCCCGCCTGCTTTCAACTGTTTTCGAGGTTTGCCTCTTCTTTTCATCATTCTTAAAGAACTGTGCCTCCATTCTTAAGGGTACGTTCACAGGCACGTCACATACTTCACATATATTCTAAATCCCACGGCTGGAAATGTCGTAAAAATGTAGAAAAAGTACTGGAAATATATTTAGAAAAGAGGTATAATATGAAATTGCTTTTGATTCCTTCGGACTTGCGGTCCGTTATCCCAAATTTCCCGTTACAAAGGAGATATGACATGGCAAATAAAAAGAGATTCGGTCCCAAAGTGGGGAGCCACCAGACGGTTCTGGATAAATTCGGTCTGGTGATGCTGGTGGTGCTGGCAGTCTGCAGTATGGCGCTGTTCGTCCGCATTCTGGCCACCAATATGCTGACCAGCATCCTGATGATCGCACTGATGATCTTCCTGGTGGTGCTCAACGGCGCACACCTGATCGTGCAGATGCCTCTGTGGCGCAACAAGCTGCCCAAGCTGATCTGCGGTGTGGTAGCCCTTATTCTGTCTGCCGCCATGCTGTACGGCACGATCGCCGTCAACTCTCTGCAGAATGCACTCACCGCCATCTCCGGCAAGCTCATTGAGAAGGAGATCACCGCCGTAATCGTCATGGCGGATGACGAGGCACAGGAGGCCGGTGATACCCTGGGCTATCAGTACGGTATTCTGGCCAAGGGCGACCAGGAGAACACCCAGGCTCTGCTGAAGGATCTGGAGAAGGCCATTGGTTCGGTCAAGACCACCGGCTACGAAAATGCTATCTCCATGGTGGATGCCCTCTATGATGATACCGTGCAGGCCATCATCCTCAACAAGGGCTATATCGAGATCCTGGAGGAAACCGAGGGTTATACCGATTTCTCCAAGCAGACCCGCATCATCTATGAGTACACCACCACCCGGGAGGTGGATCCCATCACCCCGGTGGCCGCCATTACCAAGGATCCCTTCATCGTGTACCTCAGCGGTTCCGATGCCCGCTCCGGCGGAATCGGCGCTAAGACCCGCAGCGACGCAAACCTGCTGGCTGTGGTGAACCCCCGCACCTATCAGGTGCTTCTGCTCAACACCCCCCGCGACACCTATATGCCCATTGCCTCCAACGGCGAGATGGATAAACTGACCCATATCGCTCTGGGCGGTATCGAGGCATCCATGCAAACACTGGAGAAGTTCTACAATATCGAAATTTCCTATTATGCCCGTGTCAACTTTGATGGTTTGATGGATCTGGTGGATGCTGTGGGCGGCATCGATGTCTATTCCGAGCAGGCCTTCACCACCCACGAGCTGGATGTGTGGAGCAAGGGCGGCAACTTCGTTCTCTCTTTCCAAAAGGGCATGAACCATCTCAACGGTCTGGAAGCCCTGCTGTTTGCCCGTGAGCGCTATCCCTTCGCTGACGGCGACAACCAGCGTGGCCGCAACCAGATGGCTGTCATCAAGGGCCTTCTGGACAAGCTGCTCTCCCCCGCCATTCTCACCAGTTTTCAGGATGTACTATCCGCCGTGGAGGATAACTGCATCACCAATGTCTCCTACGATGAGATGTCCGATCTGGTCCAGCTGCAGTTGAAGAAGATGCCCAGCTGGAACATTCAGACCTATGCCATCACCGGCAGCGGCGATATGCAGCCCTGCTACTACGCATACGGTGCCAAGGCCTGGGTCTCCTGGCCCAACATCGATACCGTCAACACCGCCAAGGAACTGATCGCTCAGGTGATGGACGGCAAGACCATTACCATGCCCCAGTAAATAAACATCCTGTGCCCGGCCCTGTGCCGGGCACTTTTTTGCTTCGGGCAGTATACTTACTATATTGTATCAAATCACACTCTGCCCCACAGTATTCCAATCAATATTCACCACCAGCCGGCATCCGGAATATTCATCGGATGCCGGTTATTTATATCAACATTCCGTTAATTCGCCGCATTATTGTGCATACTATACAAATTGGCTGCATGCCTTTCTCCGATTCTGTTGAAAAATCACTCTTGCATTTCCATGCATCGTATTGTATATTTATTTGCGAAAAGGAAGTTAATGTGCATATTCTTTCAGTGAGGTAACCAAAATGAGAAAGCGACGAATTCCCTGTTGATGTACCTGACCACCCAAATAATCAACAAGGAGAAAGATGACATGAATCACATGAAAAAATTTCTGGCCAGCCTGCTGGCACTGCTGATGATGGTGAGCTGCCTGATGCCCGCCACCGCTATGGCCGATACCCCCGCTCCCACAGCAACCCCCACCGCAACCTTCCAGAATGTTTCTGACGCAAGCGGAAACATCATCTCTCTGGCTGACAAGAAAACCTTTGAGGTAAAGATCCCTGTGGATAAGGCTTACACCCAGACCGAAGCCGATGCCGTTGTCTGGTCTCTGGATTGGGATAAGGCCAAAACGGCTGCCGACTATATGGATCCCGACCTGTTCCCCAACCACATCGCCGGTGGTGCTATCTCGGACGGCACCAAGTGGCACACCATGGACGACTATTACTGGTATGGTATGGACTTCCAAAGCCAGCCTCTCTTCACCAATATCGTCTGCGTCCCCGAGGAGGATAATGGACAGAACTATCTGAAGCTGACCTTCTCCAACGCGATTTATTGGAATATGTGGGGCAGCGAAGATCCCAGCGTGGCTCATGATGTGGGCGGCGAGTACATGGATATGTGCGGCTACTTCGATCTGACCGCTACCGATAACGGTACGGTTCTGGCCACCATCCAGGATATTCTGGTCAATCCTTACGACAAGTTCTACACCATGCAGAACCTCTACAAGGAGTTGGATGCCATGGTGGAGTATGCTGAGGAAAATACAGATCTGTATGTGGCCAAGAAGTCTATGGGTCAGTCCTCCGGCAAGCTGTTTGCCGCTCAGGATATGCCCTACCTGATCGTTGCCAAAGATGAGGCCGACGTGAATGCATGGCTGAACTTCACCGAGAAGGCGGAATCCGATCCCGAGGGCGTGATGGAGGGCATTTCCGCCGGCAACTACAATGACCTGGCTGTTCCTATGATGTTCTCCAACATCCACGCCAACGAGACCGCGGCAGCCGACGGCATCATGGCCTTCACCTGGACGCTGCTCAAGACCGCCGCTTCCGATGCAGGCACTGTGGATTATACCAAGCTGACCGGTTTCACTTCCGCAGGTCAGGCCAAACTGGCAGAAGAATCCGCTGCCTATAAACTGATGGTTCCCCAGCTGATTGAAGATAAGGCAACATTCCTCGGCGCTATCACCGGTGAGAGCGCAGGTTCTTACTCCGACTATCGGTTCCAGGCTTATTCCGATGTGGTGGACCTGAACACCTACTACACCATGGACAACATCACTTTGGATGTAGATGCCCTGTTGGACGATGTCTTCTTCATTCTGGTTCCTGAGGAGAATGTGGACGGCAGAACCTATCTGACCCGCGAAGGCTCCAACGGCTACGATCTGAACCGGGATAATTCCTTCCAAACCACTTCTGAGACCCAGAATATGCAGAAGCTGATCGGCACCTACAACCCCGTCTCTCTGATGGAGTTCCACGGCAGAGTGGAAGGCTTCCAGGTGGAGCCCTGCACGCCTCCTCACGAGCCCAACTTTGAGTACGACCTGCTCAGCGAGAATCTGCTGCCTGTCGGCGAGGCCTTTGGTAATGCCGCTGTTGCCAACAACGATGGCTACAACAGCTACACCATGCCCATGCGTGACTATCTGTTTGACGATAATGGCACCAACTACTGGTACGGCTGGGACGATATGTCCACCTCTTACACCCCCCAGTTCGCCATGCTGCACGGCACCATCGCCTACACCGTGGAGCTGCCCGCTTACAATGACGATACTGTGCAGGCCGTTGAGTACGGCTGCCTGGGCATGGCCGACTATGTAGCCGCCCAGAAAGCCAATATCCTGCTGGCTCAGACCGAGACCTTTGCCCGCGGCGTCAAGAACAGCAACTCCAATGAAGTCAACAAGCCCTGGTTCGCCAGCCAGTCCGATGTGGAGGGCGCCGAATCCGATCTGTTCCGGCCCGTATACAGTGCTGCCGGCGAAAACGGCAACTTCTATCCGGAGTTCTATATCATCCCCCTGGATGGCAAGAACCAGAGCAATCTGGATGCCGCCTATCAGATGATGGAGTGGCTGAGCCGGAACGATGTGGACATTCTGATCACCGAGCAGGAGTACACCTATGACGGTGTCACCTACCCCGCCGGCACCATGATCGTCACCATGTATCAGGCCAAGCGTTCTGTGGCCAACAGCGCCCTGTACGACGGCACCTTCATCACCTCCTGGGATGTTCTGTACTCCGAGGGCATCACCTCCTTCGCCCAGACCAGAGGCTTTGACATGGTCACCGTGGCCAAGGCCGGTGAATGGGCTCAGGTCAGCGCAGTCTGCGGCAGCATGATGGACTACGCCGACTGCCTGGACTATATCGATGACAACGCAAAGTCCTTCTTCATCGGTATGACGGATGCCGATGTGGTCATTTCCAATGCCTCCGAGGCCTCCACTGCCGCCGTCAACGCCCTGCTGCAGGCCGGCAAGACCGTAGGTATGGTCACCGACAAGGACAGCGAGTTCTATGGCGACTTCATCTGCTCCTATACCGACTACCTGACCGTGGCCGACAGCTACATTCTCTCCGCCACCGGCATCAAGGCCGTAGACGATCTGGCCAAGGTCATCACCAAAGCTCCCACCGTATATCTCACCGGCGAGCCCTCCGCCACCGACTACGGTTTCATCTACACCAACCACACCAGCGGTGCTTATGAGTGGAACTATGACGACAGAGCCATGGAGATGATGAACTTCCAGGTCACTTCCGATGTGAATGCCGCCGATGTAATCGTAGGTGCATCCGCACTGAGTAGCACCGATAAGGCCGCCGTTCTGGCCGGCACTCCCCTGATCTCCTACAGCGCCAACATTCACGCATATCAGAGCTACTGGGGTTCCTCTGCCGGTCTGACCGATATGGTGGACTTCTCCAGCGAATCTCTGGGCGGCATGGATCTGCTGGCCTATGTCTCTTACGGTGACAAGAACCTGATCAACGGCAGCTATGTGATGGATGGCGATGACATGCTCTATAGCTACAATGACAACGGCATCTGCTACTTCACCTCCCTCCCCGCCGGCGCCGAAGTGCTGGTGAAGCTGGACAACAGTAAGGCTCCCACCGAGGGCTTCATCCCCGTTTTGACCAGCGCCGATCAGACCGCCTTTGATACCATGATGGACGGCGGTGTCCTGGGCTTCTCCTACAAGGGCAAAGCCGTTGACGGCACCAATGACATCAATGTGGCACTATTCGCCAACTCTCTGACCCATAAGGTTCACCAGAGAGACGAGTATGCCTACATCAGCAACTTTATCTTCTCCAACATGCTGAGCGAAACCGCTTATCAAACCGCTGCCGTCTCCACTGACGGTAAGGTGGAAATCTCCGATGACGATCTGCAGGATGTCATCACGGAATCCAACAACAAGACGGAAGTTCAGATGCCCGTTACCGACACCGCTTCTGTCGTGATGTCCAAGGAGTCCATCGACACTCTGGCACAGGCTGACAAGGCCATGACGCTGGACGCCAACGAAGTTACCGTTACCTTCGATGCCGCTGCTGTGGAGGCCATCTCCGACGCTATGGCAGACTATGACCAGCATACTTCCGTGGAAATCAGCGTCATTGAGATCGAGGCTGCCGAGCTGAATGCCAAGCAGCAGGATGCGCTGAAGAACCTGAACTCTGCCTTCCTGCTCCGGGCCCAGATCCTGGTGGACGGCAAGGTGGTGGACGAAGTCAATGACTTCAACGGCGGCAAGGTTACGATCCTCATCCCCTTCACCCCCGCCGAGGGCAGCAAGCTGAAGGATTACACCGTTATCTATCTGGCTGAGGATGGTGAGATCACCAAGATCCCCACCAAGGCCGTGGCCGAGAAGCTGCAGGTCGTCTTGGAGCACTTCTCCACCTATGCCGTGGTGAAGAGCGCAGACCTGACCTCTCCCGACACCGGCGACAGCTACAACATGACCCTGTGGATCTGCCTGATGGTCTCCGCCTCCGTGGCACTGGCCGGCACGGTCCTGTGCAAGAAGAAAGTTTTCCATAATTAACCTGCCCATAAGGGAAAGGGCCCACCCCGATTTTGGGGTGGGCCCTTTCTCTATGTTTCCTTCATTCAGATCTTCAGGTCGCAGGCAAGGCTCATCACCGCCTGGCCGCCGATATAGATCATTTCCTTCCCCTCCTCCACCGTCAGGCGGCTGCGGATCTGAGAGGGACGACCCATATGCTGGCCCTGAATGAACAGATTCTCCTGCCCGGCGGACACCTTGCCGTACCCGTACAGGTAATAGGTCAGTGCGCCGTTGGAGGTGCCGGTGGCGCACTCCTCCGGGATATCGTACAGGGGGGCAAAATTGCTGCAGTAGGCGGTGCACGCCTCCCCGCCGGGGCAGAACATATGCACGCCCACCACATCGTAATGCTTGCTCAGTTCCGTCACCACGGGGGCGTTCTGCACGGCGCGCATCAGCGTCTCATGGTCGCGGACAGGCATCATAATATCGGCAAGACCGGTACTGACGATCTGGGGCAGCATCCCCTCGGGGCGGTCTGCATCCGTCAGCCCGTAAGCCTCATAGAGGGCGGGACACTCCTCCTCGGTGAGGCAGCGGATCCGCCTGGGGCTGCCCATCTCCATCCAGACGGTGCTGCCCTCCACCCGGATGGCCAGATCCCCGGCCAGGGTACGGGCGGTATGGACACCGTCCCCGATCTTCTCCAGCTGGCGCAGCAGGGCGAAGGTGCCAATGGTGGCATGGCCGCACAGGTCCACCTCCCCCGCTGGGGTGAAGAACCGCACAGAGATCACGTCATCCGGCAGGAAACGGACGAAAGCCGTCTCCGAGTGTTTGAATTCCCCGGCGATCTTCTGCATGATCTCATCGGTCAGTTCCCGGTCCGGCAGCACCACGCCTGCCTGATTTCCTCCAAAGATCTCCACGGAAAACGCATCCATCACATAGGCTTTCATTTGCGTTACCTCCCTCGTTTTCTTACTGTACAGTATAGCGGCACTCCTCCCCTTTGACAAGGTCTTAATTTGACAACCCCTGCACCTTGGGCTATAATGTGGGGAACATCTGTTAAGAAGAAAGGAGCTTCCATCCAAAATGCTGTCTGAGCGCAGTCTGCTGTCCAATTTCATCCGATTCTCCACCGCCACCATTGCCTCCCTCATGGTCTTTTCCCTGTATTCCATCGTGGATGGTCTGTTCGTGGCAAGAGGCGTGGGAGAATACGCCATGAGCGCCGTCAATCTGGCCGTACCCTTCATGAACGCCATGTTCTCCATTGCGCTGCTGTTCGCCGTGGGTACTTCCACCATCATCGCCATCTATTTGGGCGAGGGGAAAGGCGAGAATGCCAATAGCCTCTTTACCCAGAACGCGGTGCTTCTCTTTGCCATGGGTGTGGCACTGTCGGTGCTGGTCATCGTCTTTCTTGAGCCCTTTGCATTGCTGCTGGGCGCAGAGGAGATGACGCTGCCCTATGTGAAGGACTACCTGCTGGGTCTTGCACCCTTCGCCTTCTGCTTCATGGTGTCCTACAACATGGAAATTCTGGTGAAAACGGACGGGCACCCCAAGGTGGCGCTGCTGACGGTCATTACGGGCTGCCTCGCCAACTGCGTGCTGGACTATGTAGCCATCTTCCTTTTGGATTGGGGCATCTTCGGCGCGGCGGTGGCAACGGGCGCTTCTCAGCTGCTGACGGTGGTGCTGTATCTGC
>SVLV01000028.1 GCA_015067765.1 Oscillospiraceae bacterium
AGGACTGGTCACGATGCCGAACTTGCCGGGCACGCTCAGGCAGCCCTCCAGCCCGGTCTGCTCCCCCTCGGCGGCAATGATCTCGGGGTTGATCAGTTCGATGATCTCGTCATCCTCGTTCTGCACCACACACAGACGGCGCAGCACACCAACCTGCGGGGCGGCCAGACCCACACCGCCGGACTCCAGCAGCGTCTCCTTCATATCATCCAACAGCACATGCAGCCGCTCATTGAAATCCGTCACAGGGCGGCAAATCTTACCCAGGCAGGGATCTCCCTGCAAAACGATCTCTCTCAATGCCATAGTGTTTCCTCCTTGTGCCAGGGGCACTAATTCATCAAATTACAATCCGTAAAAATATGCATGTTCCGGTGCTCCTTGCGGCGCGTGAATTCCTTCATAAACGCCTCAATCAGCTCCCGGAGCGGTCTTTCATTTTTCCCGATCACGGTAAGACGGTAGCGATAGCGATTGTTCAGCTTCACCACCGGCGCCGGGGCCGGGCCTAAAACTTCCAGTTTCATATCCGCATAGGGAGCCTGTCCGCTGACGGCGCACAGACCATCCCGCAGCTGCTGGCAGGCGCGGCGCACCGGTTCCTCCTCCGGTCCGGTCACGGTGATCATGAACTGGTCGGCAAAGGGCGGCTCACGCCGCAGCTGGCGCATGCGGATCTCCGTCTCATAGAACCGGTCGTAGTCCTGCTCTGCCGCAGCGTTGATCACCTCATTTTCCGGAGTATAGGTCTGAATCACAGCCCTACCCTCTTTATCTCCGCGGCCGGCGCGGCCCACCACCTGTGTCAGCAGGCTGAAAGTCCGCTCGGCGGCCCGATAGTGATCCACATACAGGGACAGGTCTGCTGCCAGCACACCCACCAGGGTCACATTTTCAAAATCCAATCCCTTGGCCACCATCTGAGTGCCCAACAGGATGGGAACATTTTCCTTTTCAAACTTTTTCAGCAGTTTTTCATGCTCGGTGCCAACCGAATCGGCATCCATACGCAGCATCTGCACACCCGGGAACAGTTCCTGCAGTTCCTGCTCCACGCGCTGTGTACCGATTCCGATCTGCTTGAGCAGACCGCCGCACTCAGGACACTCCTGCGGGACCCGGTCAGAGTAACCGCAATAGTGGCACATCACCCGTCCGTTGGCGGAGTGATAGGTCAGACTCACACTGCAGCGGGGGCACTGAGGCACAAAGCCGCAATCGGGACAAAGCAGCTGACGGCTGTTTCCCCGGCGGTTCAAAAATAGGATGCTCTGCTCGCCCCTTTGCAGGTTCTGCGCAAGTTCCCGGTACAGTTCCCGACTGATGATGCCGGTATTGCCTGCGCGCAGTTCCTGCCGCATATCCGTCACCAGTACCCGGGGCAGCGGATGGGCATTGTAGCGCTTGCGCAGCAGCTCCAGCTGATAGATGCCGCTGCGGGCCTGATACGCCGTCTCCACTGTGGGAGTCGCCGATCCCAGCAGCAGCCGGGCACCCTCCTGCAGACAGAGATACTTGGCAATATCCCTCGCATGATAAAACGGACTGCTTCCCGACTCGTAGGAGCCCTCCTGTTCCTCATCCAGAACAATCAGTCCCAGATTTCTCAGCGGGGCAAAGACCGCCGAACGGGTGCCCAACACAATATGTGCCTCACCCCGGCGAATCCGCTTGTATTGATCATATCGCTCCGTCAACCGCAATCCGCTGTGGAGCAGTGCAACTTCCGCACCGAAATAGGCGGTGAAGCGGGCCATCATTTGGGGTGTCAGCGCAATTTCCGGCACCAGGATCATCACGGATTTCCCCTGTTCCAACAGAGCCTGCGCCAACCGGATATACACAAGGGTCTTTCCGCTTCCGGTGACACCCTGCAGCAGAGTTACCCCCGCCTTTCCGCTGAGCGACTGAGCCAGCAGCCGTTCAAACACCTGCTGCTGCTCCTCATTTAATGTAATGTTTTCCGCCTTTACATCCTTTTGCAGCTGGGGGATACGATACTCCTCCTGCTGCCGCAGCACCAGCAGCCCCTGTTTCACCAGTCGATTGACGCTGGCCCGGGTAATGCCGGTGTAATAACACAGATCGTGCAGCGTGGTTTCGCCGAACCGGGCCAGGAAGGACACCGCATCATACTGGCGGGCAGCGGAGCGCTGCTTGCCCTCCATCTGCGCTAGCGCGGTCTCCCCATCCACCGCCAGGGCTGCCAGCAGGGACATCTTGTCCCCTACCTTTCGGCTGCTCTCAATGGTTTGGGATACGATCCCGCGGCGGGCCATGTCCTGCAGCAGGGGCTGCACATCCTCTCCCAACTCCTCACTGAGCTGGGCAGCCTCCTGATCGCCCTCCGCCAGCAGACGGCACAGTTCCGCCTCCTGCCCGGAAAGTTCCTCCGGAGTCTGCTCCAAATGCCACAGAGTCTTGTGGCGATACCAAAGTCCGGCCGGCAGGATGGTGCTGATGGCATCGTAGAAGGTGCAGAAATATCTCTGACGCATCCACAGGGCCAAACGGATCTCCCGTTCCGTCACCATAGGCTCGGGGTCCAGATTCTCCCGCACAGCCTTCAACTGCTTTTCCGGCAGCGGCTGCTGTGACAGGGACAGAACCATTCCCTCACTGGTGCGGTTCCCGCGGCCAAAGGGCACCAGTACGCGGCAGCCCACGGCCAGTTCCATGGTCTCAGGTACCAGGTAATCGTAGGGCTTGTCAATGGCATAGGTCGCCGATTCGATGGCGATCTTGGCGATCTGCGGCATTGACCATCCCTCCCCTCCTGGCGGCTTTACTGCTTACTTATCGTTGTCGATCACCGTGTTGATGGTATGGGCATCGAACTTGCCCTCGGCCACCTCATGGATTGCCAGGGTGACAGGCTTCTCAGTCAGATGCTCACCCATGTTCTCTGCCTCGATGGCGATCTGGCGGGCACGGCGGGCCACCACATTCACCATCATGTAACGGTTGGGAACATACTGGGTCAGCTTGTTCATTGCGGGATACAGCATCATAATACTCACACTTCCTATTCTGCCCGTTGCGGGCGCACTGTAATAATTGGGTCGTTCTTACTATTCCAAAATCCGGTCCAGCCGGTCAGCAGGGCGGCAATGCTCAGCACAGAGGATCGCCTTCAGTTCTTCCACCGCCTGCTCCAGCTGATCGTTGATCACCAGATAATCATACT
This sequence comes from Oscillospiraceae bacterium, assembly GCA_015067765.1. Lineage (GTDB taxonomy): Bacteria > Bacillota > Clostridia > Oscillospirales > Oscillospiraceae > Vescimonas. The sequence continues at coordinate 3,188 of SVLV01000028.1, forward strand.
CCTCCGCACTTTGCATCTCCACGCGGGCACGCTGCAGGCGCTGCTGCACCTTCTCCGGCGTATCCGTTCCGCGGGCGGTGAGCCGGCGCTCCAGCTCCTGCCAGGAGGGCGGCCCCACAAAGATGCGCACCGTTTCCGGACGCTTGGCGCAGATTTGCTGAGCGCCCTGCACCTCAATATCCAGAATCACGTCCCGGCCTTCTTCCATGGCGGCATCCACATATTTCTTGGGTGTGCCGTAGTAGTTGCCCACATACTGGGCATGCTCCAAAAATTCGTCCCTGCCAATCATCTCCTCGAACTCCGTCTGAGTCAGGAAATGGTAGTGGGTCCCATCCACTTCGCCCTCGCGGGGTGCGCGAGTGGTGGCGGACACAGAGAAATACAGGTCACTGCGCTGGGCAAACAGAGCCTTCAGCACGGTGCTCTTTCCCACTCCGGAAGGACCGGAGACAATAAATGTTTTTCCTCTTTGCATCATTCATCCTCCTGCAGGTCAGCCACAGACAGACCGAGACGGGGTGCCAGCTTCTCCGTGGAGAGGGCCGACAGCACCACATGGTCACTGTCCATAATCAGCACCGCCGCCGTCTTTCGCCCATAGGTGGCATCGATCAGCATGCCACGATCCCGGGACTCCTGGATCAGACGCTTAATGGGTGCCGAATCCGGACTGACGATGGCGATCAGTCGCTGGGCGGAGATCAGGTTACCAAATCCGATGTTAAACAGCTCCATATCCGGCTCCTTACTCGATGTTCTGAACCTGCTCGCGAATCTTCTCCACCTCTGCCTTCATAGTGACCACATCCTGAGCGATGGTCAGGTCATTGCACTTGGAGCCGATGGTATTGCACTCGCGGTTGATCTCCTGAATCAGGAAGTCCAGCTTGCGGCCCACAGACTCCGACCCGTGCAGCATGGTATCCAGCTGCACCAGATGGCTGCGCAGACGAACGGTCTCTTCATCCACAGCGATCTTATCGGCAAAAATTGCGGCCTCCGTCAAAATCCGGCTCTCGTCAATGGTGGTGGACTGGAGTACCTCTTTCATCTTGTTCTCCAGCTTCTGACGATACTCGGCAACGGTCTGAGGAGAGCGCTGCTCCACCTTGGCCACCACAGAACGGATGGTCTCGGCACGGCTCAGAATATCCTCTGCCAGCTTGACGCCCTCCACAGCGCGCATCTGGTTGTAAGCGGCCAGCGCCTGCTCCAACACCTGGCAGATATCGGCTGCCACCGTTTCCAGATCCTCCTCGGCCTTGGTCACCGTCAGCACATCGGGGAACTTGGCCAGCACCATGGGAGTAACTTCTCCCTCCAGAGAGAAGGTCTCCTTCAGCTGCTGCAGAGCTTCGTAATAGCCACGGGCCAGCGGCTCGTTGACACGAACCACAGACACATCCGCCGCGGTGGTATCGATGGTCACAAATACATCCACCTTACCGCGGGAGATGGCCTTCTGCACACAAGCCTTCATGGCATCCTCGGCGAAATAATATGCTCTGGGCATCTTGACGGTGCAGTCCAGATAGCGGTTATTGACCGAACGGACCTCTACGGTAATATCACGGCCATGGAGCACTTCCCGTGCCCGGCCGAAACCTGTCATACTCTTGACCACAGTGTATGTCCTCCTTTTATTTGCAAGCGCAATGCGCAATTAAATACAGCAGATATAGCCGCCGCCCATCATCTGGCAGCACAGCAGCGCACCGCAGATACGTGCACAGCTGTCATCAGCGCAGGTACCGGTGAATCCGCCGCCAAACCCCTCGGGACGGTAGGCCTCCTGACGGCCCTCCACCATATCCAGCCCGCGCCGGTATTCCGGATCATTGGGATCCATCTGCACTGCCGTGCGCATATAGCGGACGGCTTCATCCATCCAGCCGCGGCGATGGCAGATAATGCCCTTCAGGAAGAACCACTCAGCGCTCTGCTCCTTGTTGGCATTGAGCAGTTCATCGGCCATGTTCAGATCACCCTGCCGGATCGCTACCCGGACACGGTGCATGGCGGGAGAGCTGCCCTGACCGCCTCCATAGGTCTGCTGACCCCAGGGATCATAGGCACCATAACCTGCGCCGTAGCCCGCACCATAGCCGCCAGGTCCGCCGGGGCCTGCCGTGGTCTTGCCCTTGCGCTGATTCTGGATGGTCTCGTAGGCCTCGTTGATCTCCTTCATCCGCTCCTGAGCAAGGTCTGCCAGGGGGTTATCATGGTAGTTGTCCGGATGATATTTTCTGGCCAGATTCCGATAGGCCTTTTTGATTTCTTCATCACTGGCGGTACTGGAAACACCCAGCACCTGATAGGGGTCTCGCATGTCAAGATCCTGCCTTTCGTGTAGGTTTGCGATCTTATTTCTCTCTCTTTTTGCTCCTGCGGTGGAAGGTCCCGTTCAACACGGCGGTTCCCACTGCGTAGAGCCCCTCATACACCACACTGCATATGACATTACTCCATATGCCAAAATCCAGCAGCTCATAGGCGGCTGCCATCTGACGGATGGACAGATCCAGCGTCCGCCCCAGCTCCGCCTGCTGCTCCGCCGTCAGCACACCGTGATCATGTGCAAAGCGGTACAGCAGCGGGTTGTAGCTGCCATCGGCATAATCGCGCTTCAGGTCGTCTGCCGCGTCGATCAGATAGACCCACCGGCCCAAATGGTACAGCAGCTGTGTCAACACCCGGCGGCGTGTGGGATCTGCGACCCCCTCCTCTGCCGCTGCGGCCAACAGTCGGGCGAAGGTATCCGCTGCCTGATCCATAGACGCACACTGCTGATGCTCCAGCTCCGCCAGCTCCTGCAGCTGATGACAGGTCCGTTCATCGAACTTCGGCTGCAGTGCTTTGGCCTTGCGATATGCCTTGCGCAGCAGAACCGTTGCCAGGCGATACTTCAGTCCGCGGAAGAATCCGCTGTCTGCAATACCATCCTGCATCTGCCACCAGGTGAGGATCACACTGTAATCGGCAGCCAGTTCCAGCGCTGCAGTAGGCTGGGCGCAGGCCCTTCCGCAGAAGGGGTGCACAACGCAGCGGTGCTTTTCACACCGGCATTCCTCTCCCCCGGATAACAGTATCGCCAAAAAGGTCAGGTCATAATTCAGGATCATCCGGGAAACGGCTCCATAGCGCCGGCCCAGTGTATGACACAGGCCGCAATACATACCGGCAAAATTCTGCTGCTCCTGCTGGCTCAGATGGTCCGGCGCTGTTCGCACATAGCCAAACATCAGAACTCCCGCACCACCGTATAGGTCAAAGTCTCATTTCGGCGGGCATACCGATCATACCACACACAGGGCAGGAAAGCCACGGCAGCACCCGCAATGGCGATCAGGTAACGGATTCCCTCCTCCAGTCCCTCCGTAAGGAAGTAACCCAGCAGGAAACCCACCACCGGCATCAGATACACCAGCGCCACCACGCCCAAAAGCTTTTTGGTCTCACTTTCCACCACGACCTTCTGGCCGGGCCGGACACCAACCGGATCTTTGGCTCTGGCATAGATGGCGGCGCCTGTCATGCCACAGCCGGCACACTCCTCACAGTCATGGCCGCAGGCGGATTTGCGGGGCACTGAGATTTTCACATAACCGTCTTCCAGCAGCTGCTCTACGGTTGCGATTTGCGTCATAGTTCCATTCCTTTCCGGAAAATTGCGTTATTCGGCCGCCGGCTTGGCATTGATTCGCACCACGGCCTGATAGCTTCCCTTGACACCGATGTTGTCAAATCCATTGACCTTGATCTGCACCGGCACCGTATACTCACCGGCGGTGGAGTAGGCGGACAGGTCCAGATAACCGGTCAGACTCTCTTCCGTCATGGCATCCAGTTCCGTGGTCAGACCCCGCAGCTGCACCGTCAGGCTGGTGGTAACCATCTCTGCCACATAGCCCTCCGGCACTTTCTGCAGGTTAAACTGCGTCACCGGCATCTCCACTTCCGAAACACCCTTCATGGTGATAGAGACGATGGCATTGCCGATCTCCTCCACCAGTTCCGTACCCTCCGGCACGGGGATGTTGTACACCAGATCCTGCGTCGCATTCAGATCCTGCAGGTAGATGGTATCCAGCACGATACTGTCGATATCTGCCAGCGTTGCCTTTTCGCCACGCAGAGTCACCTTCTGGGGAGAGATGGTATACTCGGTCTGCTGCAGTGTGGAGCCCGGTTCCTCCCGGAAGTTGATCTTCAGCGCCACCTCCTTGGTGGTCTTCACAGGCACCACTGCCTGGATCAGCTGCGTGGAGGTACGAACACCCTCACCGGTGACAGGCATATCGTTGTAGTCATACAGTGTATATTCCAGCGTACGGATCACCGTACTCTCGGCCTTGCTGATATCCAGCTTGACCTTGGCATAGCTGATATTGATCAGATCGTCCCGCTGACCCCGCAGCACCAGATGAACGGGATCCAGAATCAAATTCTCGCGGAAGTAGCCATTGGCCACTTCGCCGGTCACCTCGCAGTGTACCGGAATCTCCTTGGTGGTAAGCGTGCCCACCGTCACGGTGACGGAATAGATGCTGGCACTGGACACTGAGATGGCATTTCGGGGAATGTTATCGGGATACACCACCTGATAGTTGAGGGTCTGAGAACCCACTCCGTCGATGGTGGAGGTATCTGCCAGAATCCGCATTTCGGACTTGTCCAGATTCACCAGCACACTGCGGGGCCCCCGCAGCGTCAGATCCACTGTGGTATCATAACCGGACAACAGCATCAGGTTCTTGTCCGCCAGTTCCGTGTCCTCCCCGGTAAACTCCACCGGGATATTCCGCACCTGCGTGGTAACACTGGTGGTATTGATGCCATCCACATACACCCAAATAGCGATGGAGGCCAGCAGTGCAACGGTGATACGGAATACTTTGCTTTTCTTACTCTTCTTCTCCTGCATGCTGCTCCTCCTTTCTCTTGCTGTGAATCCACTGCTCCAGCAGAGCCAGCGGGCCGGTGCGCTCACTGATCTCCTGTTCCTCTTCCTCAGGCGGCATCAGTTCGTTGCGCAGCAGCTTGGAAAGTGTCTCCGGCTGCAGATGACGCCGCAGCATACCGCCCACTGCCACAGAGATGGAACCCGTCTCCTCCGAGACGATCACCACCACGGCATCCGAGTTCTCACTCATACCGATACCGGCACGGTGACGCATACCCAGTTCGCGGCTGAGATTCACACTTTTGGACAGCGGCAGCATACAGCCGGCGCCCAAAATTCTGCCCTTGCGGATGATGACAGCACCGTCATGCATGGGAGCCTTCACAAAAAAGATGTTCTTCAGCAGTTCACCGGAAACAGCCGCATCCAGCGTTGTACCACTGCGGACCATCTCATCCAGCTGGTTCTTCCGCTCAAAGACGATCAGTACGCCTGTCCGGCTGGCAGACATTTCGGTACAGGCCACCACCGTCTGGTCGATGGCCTGTTCCAATTCCGTTACCTGTTCCTCCGAGCGCAGCAGACGCAGCAGATGCACATTTCGGCTGCCCATCTCCTCCAGAATACGGCGCAGCTCCGGCTGAAACAGGATCACCAGCGCCAAAACGCCCCACTCCATCATATGACTCAGCAGATAGTTGACAGACTGCAGATTCAACAGACCGGAGACCACCAGCACCAGCAGCAGTACACCCACGCCCTTCAGGATTCCCTCTGCGCGTGTACTTCTCACCAGTCCCAGACCAAAATAGATCACAGCGGCCATCAGCGCGATGTCCAGCAGATCTCCCGGCCGGAGCAGCAGCAAATATCTCAAGCTTTTTTCCAATACAGATACGATAGCATCCACGGCTTGCTTCCCCTTTCCTGCGCATACCAATAGATACTACTATTATAATAAAATACTGGGAAAAATGCAATATAAACTGTGTTCAAATCTGTACACTTTCCCGAAGAATCTGCCCCAGCTCTTTGGTAAAAGAGTCGATTTGCTGCCGGGTGGTAAATACCGAGGGACTCATGCGGACTGTGCCGCCCTCCAGAGTGCCCGCTGTACGGTGTGCCAGCGGCGCACAATGCAGCCCCGCCCGCAGAGCGATTCTCCGTTCCGCCAGGCGCAGCGCCAGTTCCTCGCTGTCCCGTCCTTCCACGGTAAAGGACAACACTCCGCTCTGCTGCGCCGGATCCTCCTGCAGGCAGCAGCGCACACCCGGCAGGCGGTCCATCTGTTCGGCGGCCCGGTAGACCAGCTCCCGCTCATGACGCAGGATCGACTCCGTCCCCCGTTGGCGGACAAATCGCAGTCCCTCCAACAGGCCCGCAATCCCCGGCATGTTATGCGTCCCTGCCTCCAGCCGATCCGGCAGCTGCCGGGGCATCTTCCAGCTGCGGGATTGGGTACCCGTTCCGCCCCTCAGCAACGGCTCACCCTCTTTGGCACACAGCAGAAGCCCCGTTCCTTGAGGTCCATAAAGCCCCTTGTGGCCCGGCATGGCAACAAACGCAGCATCCCAATAATCCAGTGAAACCGGCAGGACCCCTGCCGATTGGGAAGCATCTACGATCAGAGGTACTCCCGCCTTCCGGCACAGTGCGCCGATCCTCCCCACCGGTTGGATCAGTCCGAACACATTGGACACATGGTTCCAGATCACAGCTGCAGGCCGCTGCTGCAGCGCTGTCTCCACATCCCGCAAAAGCTGGCGGACATCAAAAGGCCAACTGTCCACCACCACGATCTCCACATCCCCGATCCCCTGCAGCACTCGCATCACCGCATTGTGTTCCCAGCCGGAGCACACCACCCGATCCCCCGGCTGTACCAGCGACCGGATGGCAATATTCAGACCATGGGTTGCATTGGTGGTAAAGACCACATGCTCCGGATCCGGAACATCAAACAGTTCTGCCGCCAGCTGACGGCATTGATAGGCAGTCTCTGCCGCCAAACGGGACGCAGGATGGTCTCCCCGTCCCGGCGTACTCATTTCTCTCACTGCGCGGGCCATAGCGCGCCGTACTGATTCCGGTTTCTCCAGCGTGGTGGCCGCAGCATCCAAATAGATCATTGTTTCCACTCCCTGTATCTGTTCTCCTCCCGGATCCAAACAGATGCCGGCGACAGATCTGCATATTGCAGGATCCGCAGTGCCTCCTCCAGCCGCTGTACCGGAAGCTGCAGGGCATAACTGCAGCCCAGATCTGTCAGGCCCACCGGGGCCTTACGCAGTTCCGCCCGGATCCCACTGTTTTGCAGCCGGCGCCACATCCGCTGTGCCCGGGTCAGGGAGCGGGCAATCAGCAAAGCATATTCCATCCTCTCCCCTCCTTCCATCCCATCCTATGCCAGATCCGTGCCATGGGCGCAAAAAAGAGAGTGGGAATCTCCCACTCTCTTTTTTGTCATTGGTTATTCGCTCAGATACTCCTCTTCGGAAGCCATTTCCTCGGCAAAGTCGAAATCCAGCACCGTTTCCTTCCGGAAGTCGGCTGCGGCATGTTCAGCAGCCAGGATCTCGTTGACCTTGTCCTGCATCAGGACCATGGGAACCATTCCCACCACCAGAGAGCTCACCAGGGTGACCACGGTCAGGTTGGACTCTACACCCTTGCTCTTGGCCAGCTTGTCGATCCGCTGGGCACTCTTATAGTTCCAGTACACCGCATAGAAGGGCACAAAGATGTACAGCAGCAGCTTATTCACAGGCTTTCTCTCCGGCTCACCCTCCACACAGTTGAGGTAACCGGTCATACGATAAACCCACATCAGCTGCCAGATGCCGAAAGTAATGGACAACAGCAGAACATGCTTGAACAGACCGCAGTAAGCAACCAGCATCTCCAGGGACTTGCTGGGTGCAGCCGTGGGGATGTAATCTGCCACATCGAAATCGGCCTCGCATACCCCCTTCTCCACGGAGACGATCTTGTTCATCTTATCCTGCATCAGGATCATGGCAATCATAGGCATGACCATGGACAGCAGCAGGCACCAAACAGCCAGTTTGGACTTCACGCCCTTGCTTTCAGCCAGCTGATCCATCAGCTGAGCGCTCTTGTAGTTCCAGTACACCGCATAGAAAGGCACGAAGATATACAGCAGCAGCTTGTTGACCGGATTTCTGTAGGGAGCATCCTTCACGCGGTTCAGATGACCGGTCATACGGTAGACCCAGATCAGCTGCCAAATACCGAAGGTGATCATCAGCAGCAGGGCATGCTTGAACAGATCACAGTAACCATCGCCCTTCACCTCGGGGCCGGACACAGCGCTGGCACCTGCCTTGATATCTGCCTCCATCTGCTTCAGATCGGCATTGCTCAGCCACATGCCGCACAGCAGATAGGCAGCAGTGACGGCCACAGCCACCAGCAGGGACATGAGACCGTACACACCCATCAGACCGCCGATGAGAGCGGGGATCGCGGGCACAAAGAACAGTTTCTTTGCCAGATCTTTCAGCTGCTCATTGGGCACATAATCGGTGGTCAGCAGCAGAATGAGCACCTCCAGCAACAGGGCTGCAATGCCCATGAAAAAGCCATCAAACGCCAGCATTACCACGGTAAAGACACCGCCGGCTGCCAGCAGCAGGATGTCGCGGCTCTGCATGATCAGCGCCACGCCAAAGAATCCCATGGCAGCCACATACATCAGACCGGGGAAGGAAAAGAATCCCCAACTGATCATCAGGCTAAACAGCTGCAGTGCATTCAGGGCTGCAACAGCAACAAAGATCACACCGGCGATCAGACCCAGAGATATGCTCTGTTTCTTACTTTCCATTTCTCTTTCTCTCCTCATTTTCACAAAAATAGCAGTGGCCGCAACTTTGCTGCGGCCACTGTTATTCTACCAAAATTTCACTGTTTGTCAACAAAGTTCGCCGGCTTCCAGCAGCGCCACGGCATGGGCTGCCATGCCGAGACCCGCTCCGGTAAAACCCAGATGTTCCTCCGTCGTCGCCTTCACGGAGATCTGCCCCACATCCACCTGCAGAGCCTCCGCGATCCGCTGACGCATGGCGGTAATATAGGGAGCAACCTTGGGCGCCTGGGCAATGAGGGTGGCATCCACATTTACCACCTGCCAGCCCAGCTGGGTCAATTTCCTTCCCACCTGCTGCAGCAGCAGGATGCTATCGGCATTCTTGTAGGCGGCATCCTGATCCGGAAACAGCTTGCCGATATCCCCCAGCGCAGCAGCCCCCAACAGGGCATCCATCACCGCGTGTACCAGCACATCCGCATCGGAATGACCGTCCAACCCCCGCTCATAGGGGATCGTTACACCGCCCACGATCAGCGGTCTCCCCTCGGTCAGACGGTGCACATCATATCCGTGTCCAATTCGCAGTTTGGTCATACCTGTTCCTCCCTCCGGCGCAGGATCGTCTCCGCCAAAGCCACATCAAATGGCGTGGTGATTTTGATGTTTTCCCGGTTTCCTGCTGTCAAGTAAACTTGCTTGCCAATCCGCTCCACCGCGGCGCAATCGTCCGTTAGAGGCAACTGAGAATTTACCGCAGACTGCAGCGCTGCCTTCAGCAGCTCCGCCTGAAATACCTGCGGCGTCTGCACGGCATACAAGGTGCTGCGATCCGGTGTTCCGGTGATCAGACCCGTCTCATCCGCGGTCTTAATGGTGTCGCTCACCGGCAAAGCCGGGGTCGTGGCAAGGGTGCGCCAGGCGTAGCGGACAATCTCATCAAACTCCGTCGGCAGGATCAGAGGCCGTGCCCCGTCATGAACGGCGAGGAACTCCGTCTTGGGATTTGCCTCCAGCGCAGCCGCCAGAACGGACTCGGTGCGGTTCTCGCCGCCTACCACCACCTTCACCGGCTTGGTCAATCCGGCGCGGGCACACAGATCCGCCACCTCCAACAGGGTATCCTGCCGGGTGGCTACAATGATCTCATCCACCAAGGTGGTCTGATCAATGGCCTGCAGAGTACGCAGCAGGCCATTGAT
>SVLV01000004.1 GCA_015067765.1 Oscillospiraceae bacterium
TTTCTTAGGAGGAGCAAATAATGCGGGGAGATGTCAGCTTTACCTTTCTGCATCGTGTGGAAGAAGTGGAACTGAATATAGCCGATGGGCGATGGCAGTCTGCGTTGGCATTGGCATTGACCTTGCCAAGCGTGTAGCACCGAAAGTGGAGCCGATGGTGGATGGATATGCCGGATTCCTGTTCCTGGACAAGAATGACAGGCCGATGGTTGCACTGCATTGGGAGAAATACCTGCAGCACATTGTCGAGAAGTACAACAAGATCTACCGCATCCAGATGCCCAAAGTAACCCCTCATGTATGCAGACACACCTTCTGTTCCAATATGGTGAAATCCGGAATGAACCCTAAGACATTGCAGTATATCATGGGTCATTCGGACATCAGCGTGACGCTGAATGTCTACACCCATGTGCAGTTCGATGACGCACAGGCGGAGCTGCTCCGAGTAGCGGAAGCCTAAACCCTCCGTTGGTACAGAACGATTATTTACCAATGGATTTACCAATATTGCAGGAAAAAGCATGAGAAAATACGGGAAGATTTGAGAAGATATCCCGAAAACAAAGAAACATGAAAATGCCGAAAACCCAGCAATATTGGGCATTTGAGAAGAAATACAAGACTTATATGGAGATATAAGACGATGATAAAAATACTATTCGTCTGCCACGGCAATATTTGCCGCAGTCCCATGGCGGAATATGTGATGAAGGATCTGGTGGCCCGGGCAGGCCGGAGCGAAGAATTCTATATTGAATCTGCAGCCACCAGCAGCGAGGAGATCGGCAATCCGGTCTATCCTCCGGCGCGGCGGAAGATGGCACAGCATGGCATTGATTGCAGCGGTCATCAGGCCCGGCGAATGACCCGGGCAGATTATGACCGGTGGGATCTGCTGATCGGTATGGACCGGGAAAATCTGCGGGGAATGCAGCGGCATTGCGGCGGCGATCCGGAGGGGAAGATCCATCTGTTGATGGAGTTCACCGACCGCCCACAGGCGCAAGTAGCCGATCCCTGGTTTACCGGCGACTTTGATGCCACCTGGCGGGATGTGAATGCCGGCTGCCGGGGCCTGCTGGCCTGGCTGGACCGGGCGGCAGACTTTGCGCGCAGCAAGGAAAGAAGAAAGAGGAACTGAGAAACCGATGAATATCATTGAGATCAAAGACTTTGCCGATCCGGCGCTGGATATCTATGCCCGCCTGACGGAGAACCAGCTGGTAAACCGGGCAGACCCCGACCATGCCATGTTTGTAGCGGAGAGCCCGCTGGTGATCGGCCGGGCGCTGGATGCCGGCTGTGTTCCCATCTCGTTTTTGATGGAGCGTAAGCATGTGGAGGGGCGGGGGCGCGAGGTGCTGGAACGCTGCGCTCCGGATATCCCTGTCTATGTAGCGGATCTGGAGGTGCTGACCCAACTGACAGGTTTTCATCTGACCCGCGGTATGCTGTGTGCCATGTATCGGCCGAAGCTGCCCACGGTGCAGGAAGTTTGTACTGGAGCGCGGCGGATTGCGGTGTTGGAAAACATTATGAATCCCACCAATATTGGAGCCATCTTCCGTTGTGCAGCGGCGCTGGGTATGGATGCCGTGCTGCTGACCGAGGCGGGCAGTGATCCGCTGTATCGCCGGGCCAGCCGGGTCAGCATGGGAAATGTGTTCCTGGTCCCCTGGACCTATCTGCCCCAGGGAGAGGATTGGACCCAGGTGCTTCATGAATTGGGGTTTGTCACGGTGGCCATGGCTCTGCGGGACGACTCCCTGCAGCTGCATGACCCGCGGTTGATGCAGCAGGAGAAACTGGCCGTGGTGCTGGGAACAGAGGGGGACGGTTTGGCAGGGGATACCATCGCCCAGTGCGACTACACGGTGAAGATCCCCATGTCTCACGGGGTGGACTCCCTGAATGTGGCGGCAGCCAGCGCGGTAGCCTTCTATCAGTTGGGCCTTATGAGCCAGATGGGAGAGTAAAAACAATAAGAAACTGCTTCGGCTATGCCGAAGCAGTTTTTTGTTGAGGTTATTCTTCGGGGGATTCCACGGCAGGGACCGCATCTTTCTTGGCCTGTACCACCTTGGTGACTTGCCAGATACCGACGATGGCCAAAATGGAACCGGTGACGGACATAGCGTTGATGGGCTCATGCAGGAAGATGATGCCCAGCAACGTGGCGGTGATGGTGCTGACAGCGCCCACAGAGGCGGACTTGATGACCGGCAGATAGATGAAGGAGTAGTTGACCAGCGTATTGCCCACGATGGAGCAGAACACGGACATCAATGCGGTGGAGACCAGGAACTCCGGCTCCTTCAGCGCATTGGTGTAGTGGCTGAGATCCCCACCCACACTGATCAGCGCTACAATGGTGAACACTAGTGCACCGGCACCGAAGGTAACGTAGGTACGCTCCCAGGCGGTGAAGTCCGCCGCCCACTTGCGGTTAATGATACGGTTACCGGTGCTGACTAGACAGGCGAGAGCCAGAATGACAATGCCGATCGTAGTGACAGAACCCATCTCACTGTTGGCCAGAGTGATGAGGATCACACCGACCACCGGGAAAAAACTGAAGAAGACCTGACGGCGGGTAGGATACTCTTTCAGAAGGATCGCTGCAGCGACCAAAGCCAGGACGGGTACCAAGGTCAGAGCGAGGCTGGCAAAGGAACTGTTGGTGTAATAGACGCCGCTGCTTTCGCAGTAATAGAACAGAGGCATCATAAAGCCGATGATCAGCAGATGCCGAATATTTTTGCCCTTCAGAGAGACCAGAGACGGTTTGAAGAGCAGCATAATGCTCATGATCACAAAGGTCAATATAAAGCGGATGGACAACTGCACAGCGGGAATAGCGTACTGCTGGGCGGTGCGGGTCAGCAGATAGCTGAAGCCCCAGAGGAAATTGCCCGTAAGGCAGCAGACCATGGCGATATAGTATTTTTTCTTATCCTGAACGACGCTGACGTTATTGCTCATGATAGAATCGTCCTTTCTGTAACGGAGAAGTTGTTATTCACCGTCCGCCTGAGCGGGCAGAGCTTCGGAGGATTCGGCACTTTTCTTGGGAGGAACCACCTTGGTAACCTGCCAGATACCGATGATGGCCAGCGTGGAGCCGATGACAGAGATAGCGTTAATGGGCTCGTGCAGGAAGACGATACCCAGCACCGTGGCGGTGATGGTGCTGATGGTGCCGATAGAAGCGGACTTGACCACCGGCAGGTAGATGATGGAATAGTTTACCAGCGTGTTGCCTGCGATGGAGCAGAAGATAGCCATCAGGAAGGTGGAGATCAGGAAGTTGGGCTCTTTCAGTGCATTCATATACACGGAGAGGTCACCCTTTACGGTGATCAGAGCCACAACGGTGAACACCAATGCGCCGGCGGCGAAGCAGGCATAGGTACGCTCAAAGGCGGAGTAGTCAGAGGCCCACTTGCGGTTAAGGATACGGTTGAAGGTGCTGACCAGGCAGGCGATGGCAAGGATGAAGATGCCGATGGAGGTGATGGACCCCATAGTACTGTTGGCCAGCGTGATGCAGATGACACCGGCAATGGGGAAGAAACTGAAGACCGTCTGACGGCGGCTGGGATATTCCTTCAGGAATAGGGCGCCGGCGATCAGTGTCAAAACAGGAACCAGAGAGAGGCACAGACTGGCGAAAGAACTGTTGGTGTAATAGACGCCGCTGCTCTCCAGATAATAGAAGACGGGCATCAGGAAACCAATGATCACCAGATGACGGATCGGCTTACCCTTCAGGGAAATCAGCGAGGGTTTGAAGAGCAGCATGATGTTCATCAGGATGAAAGTGATCAAAAAGCGGCAGGACAACTGTACAGCGGGGATAGCGTACTGCTGGGCAGTGCGGGTCAGCAGATAGCTGAAGCCCCAGAGGAAGTTGCCCATAACACAGCAGAACATAGCGACATAGTATCGTTTCTTATCCTGAACGACACTGACATTATTGCTCATAAGAGAGGATCCTTTCTGTAACGGGGAGTGATTATTCGTTATCTGCCTGAGCAGGGAGTTCCTCGGCGGGTTTGGACATGCTGGCCATGGAGACCTGCCAGATGCCGAAGAGCGTAATGGCCACACCGACCAGGGAGATGGCGTTGACCGGCTCACGCAGCAGCAGGATGCCCACCAGCGTGGCGACGGGAGTGGGCAGTGTGCCGATGGCGGTCAGCTTGATAACCGTCAGGCGGCCGGAGGCGAAGTTCACCAGCAGGCTGGAACCGATGGAGCAGCAGATGCTCAAAGCCAGCGTGCAGGCCACAAAGGAGGGCTGAGACATGGCGTACATAAAGGGCTCCAGACTACCCTTGGTCTCCACCAGTGCGGTGGCGAGGGTGCCGGCAGAGCAGATCAGCAGGATGAAGTAAGTACGCTCAAAGGGAGTGTAGCTCTGAGAGACCTGGCGGCTGATGATCTGGTTGGCGCAGGAGGCCAAACAGGCCAGGGCGATGATCACAACACCGATGGCCTGCACGGCGCCCATAGCGCTGTTGGCCAAAGTGATGATGATCACGCCGACCACAGGGAAGATGCTGAAGAAAATCTGCTTTTTGGAGGGGTACTCCTTCAGCAGTATGGCGGCGGCGATGATGGACAGCACCGGCACCACGGACATAGCCAGACTGGTGAAGGAACTGTTGGTATAGTAGATACCGGTACTCTCCAGAATGTAGTAAATCTCCAGAGAGGCACCCAGCATGACCAGAGGCCCAATCTTCTTGCCCTTGAGATTGAACTGATCCCGCTTGAAACCGAAGATCAGAATGTTCAGCAGGGCAAAGGCAATGATGAAACGGAGGGCCAGCTGCACGGAGGGGATGGCGGAGCGCTGGGCAACACTGGTAAACAGGTAGCTGAAGCCCCAGAGCAGATTGCCGATCACACAGGCGGCGATACCGATCAGGGTCTCCTTGCGGGTAAAGTTGTCTTTCAGTTTAGCCATAGGTTCCAGTTCCTTTCCAATCAGTTGTTGTTATCGGGAGCGGAGACTGCCTCCGCGGGGACCTCTTTGGGGGCTTTGTTGACCTGCCAGATACCGATCAATGTCAGCGCGGCGCCCAGGATGGACATGGCATTGAAGGGCTCATGCAGGAATACCACGCCAACCACCAGCGAACAGGTGGTGGACAGGGCGCTGATGGCAGAAATCTTAACAACGGGCAGAACACCAAAAGAATAGTTTACCAGCATGTCTGCCACGATGGAGCAAAAAACGCACAGAACCACTGTGGAGATCATAAAGGAGGGCTGGGAGAGTGCATAGGCATAGGCGGACGGAGCATCCTCCACCGTGAGAAAAGCGGCGACAGTGAAGGAGACTGCACCGACCAGTTGTGTGGAAAATGTGCGCTCAAAAACCGTAAACATGGAGGCGCAGACCCGGTTCAGGATGCGACCGGCAGCACCTGCAACGCAGCACAGCAGCAGAAGTACTACACCGATGGTGGTGATGGTGCCCATCTGACTGTTGGCCAGAGTGATCAGCACAACGCCGAGAAAAGGCAGAAAACTGAAAATGATCTGATGGCGTGTCGGATGCTCTTTCAGAAAGACAGCGGCCATCAGCATAGCCAGCAGGGGGTACAGAGCCAGTACAACAGCGGCAAAAGAACTGTTGGTATAGTAGACACCGTTGCTCTCCAGCACATGATAGATCGGGAGAATCAGACCATATGCCAAAAGCTTCCAAAGACGGCTGCCACCCTGCAGCTTTAAAGTGCCGGGTTTGAGGATCGCTGGTACGCACATCATCAGGAATGAGAGGATGAAACGAATGGATAGCTGCACGATGGGTTCAGCACTCTGCTGGGCCACACGGGTAAACATATAGCTGGTGCCCCAGATCAGTTGACCGGTAATGCAGGCGGCAAAGGCAAACTGTGTGCGATTGCGGTCATTGAGAAGATTTTTGGGCATAGAGACCTCGTTTCTTTGAATCAATCATTCTCCTCAGCGGGGGTGGATTCGGCGGGAGTGGTCTCTTTTCCAACAATTACTCCGGCAGCTTTCTGTGCGGCAGGATCCAGCTTCATCTCACTGTTGGGCACCTTGTTGACCTGCCAGATACCGATCAGGGCGATGCAGCAGCCGAACAGGGACAGGGCATTGACCGGCTCATGCAGGAAGACCACGCCGACCACCAGAGAGCAAATGGTGGACATGGCGCTGATGGAGGAGACCTTCACAATGGGTAGGACACCATAGGAATAGTTGACCAGCAGCTCACCGGCCACCGTGCACATGACGCACAGGAACAGAGTGGAGAAGATGAAGGAGGGCTGAGACAGCGCGTGTACATAGGCGGCGGGCGCATCTTCCACCGTGACAAGGGCAACGATCGTAAAGATAATGGCACTGTTGAGCACATTGAAGTAGTTACGCTCGAAAGCCGTAAACCTACGGGCCATGTAACGGCTCAAAATACGGCCGAAGGCACCCACCAGGCTGCACAGCAGCAGGAACACCACGCCGATGGCCTGAATGGCACCCATCTGGCTGTTGGCCAAGGTGATCATGATCACGCCGATGATGGGCAGGAAACTGAAGATCACCTGATGGCGGGTGGGGAACTCTTTCAGGAAGATGGCGGCCAGGGCAAGGGCCAGAATGGGAAGAAGGGACAGTGCGATAGCGGCGAAGGAACTATTGGTATAGTAGATGCCGCTGCCCTCCAGGAAATGGTAGACCGGCAGGAACAGACTGCCTGCCAGCAGGATCAGCAGACGGTGGCCCTTCAGATTCAGGCGGCTGGGACGGAAGATGACCGGAAGGGTCATCAGAATAGCGGAGATGATAAAACGGATGGATAGCTGCACCATGGGAGGAGCACTTTCCTGGGCGATGCGGGTGAACATGAAGCTAAAGCCCCACAACATCTGACCGGTGATGCAGGCAGCCAGAGCAAGATGGGTCTTGTCCAGGCGGGAAAAGAGTTTTTTAAACATAGCGGTGCAGTCCTTTCCTTATTCGTCGCTGTTGGTTGCGGAGGGGATGGGATCTTTCGATTTATCGGGACGGCTGACCTGCCAGATACCGTACAGGGTCAGCACAGAGCCGAACAGGGACATGGCATTGACGGGTTCGCGCAGCAGCACGAAACCGGCCACCACACCGACCACTGTGGAGATGGTGTTGATGGCAGAGATGGTTACGACGGGCAAAACACTGTAGGAGTAGTTCACCATGGTCTGTGCCACCAGCGAGCAGAGGATGCACAGAGCCAGCGTGGACAGGAGGAAGGAGGGCTGGGTCAGCGGATAGATAAAGACACTCAGGTCACCCTTCACAGAGATCAAAGCGGTGGTGGTAAAGCAGATGCTGCCGAAAAACAGAAGGCTGTAGGTACGGGTGAAGGCGGTGAATTCCGGGGCAATTTTCCGGCCCACCAAACGGCTGAAGATGGTAGCCACGCAGCAGAGCAGCGTGACCAGAATACCGATCAGATCTACAACGCCCATCTGATTGTTGGCCAAAGTGATAAAAATCACGCCTACGATGGGGAAGAAACTGTAGATCACCTGCCGGCGGGAGGGGTACTCCTTCAGGAAAATGGCAGCGCCGATCAGGCAGAAGACCGGCAGGACGGCCATCACCAGGCTGGCAAAGGAACTGTTGGTGTAGTACACGCAGAGACTTTCGGTGTAGAACACTGCCACAGCAGCCAACGAGGTCACCGGCAGATGCCACAGATGGGGGACCTTCAGCTGGAGCTTGGCCTTGCCCGACAGGACCAGAAGATTCACCAGCACAAAAGCAATCAGGAAACGCAGGGACAACTGCACGGCAGGGGGGGCACTCTGCTGGGCGATACGGGTGAGCATATAGCTGACGCCGTAGAAAATGTTGCCGATGGTGCAACCGGCCAGTGCCAGCATCTGCGGGTCTTTCCCCTGCAGAAGATTCTTCATGGAAGCGCCTTCTTTCTTTGGTGTTTAAAATATTTTGAGATTATGCTTTTTCTTTGTCGGGACGATTGACCTGCCAGATACCGAACAGAGTCAGGGCAGAACCGGTCAGGGACAGGGCATTGACCGGCTCGTGCAGGATAAAGATGCCGGCCAGCACGCCGATTACGGTGGACAGGGTGCTCATAGCGGACAGTTTCACAACGGGGAGCTTGCTGTAGGAGAAGTTCACCAAAATCTGTCCCACTACGGAGCACAGCACGCACAGGGCCAGCGTGGAGGCCAGGAAGGAGGGCTGAGTAAGAGGATACAGGAACGCGCCCACATCCCAGCTGACAGAATTGAGTGCCGTAATGCTGAAGCAGACAGAGCCGGCAAACAGAGTGGCATAACTACGCTCAAAGGTGCTGTAGTCGTTGGCATATTTGCGGCAGAGGATACGGCTGGTGCAGCTGACCAGGCAGCAGAGAATCATAACGGCAATGCCGATGGGGCCCACCACACCCATGTCGCTGTTGGCCAGGGTGATCAGAATCACGCCGATTACAGGGCAAAAACTGAAAATGACCTGCCGGCGAGTGGGATGTTCCTTTAGGAAGATGGCGGCGCCCACCAGAGAAATTACCGGCATGATGGAGAGCACAAGACTTGCAAAAGAACTGTTGCTATAGTACACGCCGAGACTCTCCAAATAGTAGATCGCCACAACAAACAGGGTGATGACCACCAGAGGAAGAATGGGGCGGCCCTTCAGGGAGGTGCGGTTTTTCTTGTTCAGCAGCATGAAACTCATGATAATAAAGGAGATGCTGAACCGCAGAGCCAACTGCACATCGGGGCTGGCAGTCTGCTGGGCAACACTGGTGAACAGAAAACTCAGACCATAAAACATCTGGCCGACGAAAGAGGCCAGCAGGCCAATGGTCTGATCATTTTTTCCCTGCAGGGAAGAGGCGAACTTATTCATAAAACGGCCTCCAGAACTTCCATAAAATTTATATAAATAGGTGTAAAAAGTGCGCAAAAAAAATATCCCGTTTGCCACATTGTAACAGGGGTGGAGCGGGTTGTAAAATATCGAAATTTCATATCTCTTATTGAGTTTAATCAATAGGTTGAGGCGGATGAAAGGTGACCGACTGTAAGGGAAAACGTGCCCTGCTGTGGGAAGCAAAAAGCTTTGAAACGGCAAAGGAATAGGGACTTCCTTCTGTCACATAGGATGGCGGCAAGGAGGATTGATCATATGCTTTCTGCAGCCCTGCTGTTGTTGACCAACAGTTTATTCTTTTCCCTGCAACTGGCAGGCAGTCCCAGTTCCTTTCCCAAACCGTTGACACCGCAGGAGGAGATGGAATGTCTGGCCCGTTGGGCCGCCGGAGATTTGGAGGCTCGTAATACACTGGTGGAGCATAATTTGCGCTTGGTGGCACACATTATCAAGAAATATTACACGCAGGTGGATGATCAGGAGGATCTGGTCTCCATTGGTACCATTGGACTGATCAAGGCAGTAAATACATTTCGGGCTGACCGCAATATTCGTTTGGCAACCTACGCATCCCGGTGTATTGAAAATGAGATCCTGATGCATTTCCGCGCACAAAAAAAGCTTCAGGGGACCGTATCCCTGTCGGATACGATCGAATCTGACTCCGATGGCAATGCCTTGTACCTGATGGATGCGGTAGGGACAGAGGATACCATGCTGGAGGACCTGCAGGATCAGGAAGATTGCCGCTTGATCCGCAAGCTGGTGCGGCAATGCCTGACAGAGCGGGAGGCGGAGATCATCCGCCGACGTTATGGATTGGAAGGCTATCCCATGCAGACACAAAAGCAGATTGCGCAGCAGTACGGGATCAGCCGCAGCTATGTATCACGGATCGAAAAGCGGGCTCTGGAGAAGCTGGAAGAGGCCCTGCGAGAGAGGGATGACAGGTAAATTTTTCCCCGGAAAGACGGTTTTGTGTTAAAATACAATAAAAGTTTTGCATACTGAGAATTTTGATGCGTTTTTACAGTTGCAATTTGTTAAAAAAATAGCTATAATGAAAAATGTGAGGAAAATGCCTGGGAACACGGGTAAAAGTGAATTTTTTAAACCGGAGAAAGTGTATGAGAAATATTTACTGTGGTATTGCCGATATCAGAAAGCGCGTGTTTGCTGAGGTGGCAAAGCTGGCTTATGAGGGCGGAGATTACAGTCGTATCGAAAAAATCCCTTATGAGATTATCCCCGGCGAGGTAGGCGATCAGAGAGATTCGATCTTCCTGGAACGCGCTATCGTGGGTGAGCGTCTGCGTCTGGCGATCGGTATGTCCCTGCGGCCTGCCAGTGAGCAGGGCCTGCTGTCTGATGGCCTGGAGGAGACTGCCATTGCGGAGAAGTACTATGATCCTCCGCTGGTCAACATCATCAAGTATGCCTGCAATGCCTGTCCTGAGACCCACTATGAGATCACCAATGCCTGCCAGGGCTGCCTGGCCCGGCACTGCATCAATGCCTGCCCCAAGGAGGCCATCAGCCTGCGCCACGGTCAGGCCACCATCGATCAGACCAAGTGCATCAAGTGCGGCAAGTGCAAGAGTGCCTGCTCCTATCAGGCGATCATCAAGTTTGAGCGCCCCTGCCAGGAGGCTTGCGGTATGAATGCCATCGGCAAGGATGAGTATGGCCGTGCCGAGATCAATCAGGATAAGTGCGTCTCCTGCGGTCAGTGCCTGGTCAACTGTCCCTTCGGTGCTATTGTGGATAAGGGTCAGATCTTCCAGCTGGTACACGCCATGAAGACCGGTGCCGATGTTATCGCCATCATCGCTCCCGCGTTCTGGGGTCAGTTCGGTGAGAATGTGACGCCCGGTCAGATCGTGCAGGCCATGAAGATGCTGGGCTTTGCCGCGGTGGAGGAAGTTGCCATCGGTGCAGACCTGTGTGCCGTGGAGGAGGCGGAGGAGTTCCTGCGTGTGGTTCCCGAGAAGCAGCCCTTTATGGCAACTTCCTGCTGTCCTGCCTGGTCCGTGATGGCAAAGAAGGAATTCCCCGGCATGGCCCCCTATATCTCCATGACCATGACCCCTATGGTACTGACGGCCCGTCTGTTCAAGAAGAAGAACCCCAAGGCCAAGATCGCCTTCATCGGCCCCTGCGCAGCCAAGAAACTGGAGGCCAGCCGTCGCACGGTTCGCAGCGATGTGGACTTCGTGCTGACCTTTGAGGAACTGCGCGGCATGTTCGAGGCGAAGCGGATCGACTTCAGCCAGATTGAGGATGTGCCTGCCAGCTATGCTGCTTCCGCACCTGCCGTGGGCTTTGCACATTCCAGCGGCGTTGCCAAGGCGGTGGAGGAGGTTATCCATCGCGAGCATCCTGAAGTGGAGGTCAAGACCGTCTTTGCCGAAGGCCTGCGGGAGTGTCGTCAGATGCTGCGCATTGCCCGTACCGGCAAGTACGACGGTTACCTGCTGGAGGGTATGGCCTGTCCCGGCGGCTGCATTGCCGGTCCCGGCACCATCCAGCCTCCGGAGAAGTCCCGTCGTCTGCTGGAGCAGTATAAGGCGAAGGCGCCTCTGAGCAATCCGCTGGAATCCGACTATCTGGAGAACGTGGATATGATCTACGAGGAGAACGACAGCTGGCAGTCCAGCAGCCGCCACTAATCGTTTCTGTAAGCACACAAAAAGAATCCCCGCCGCATCATCGATGCGGCGGGGATATTTTTTCAGCAGTTATTGTGCAGAAGATTATTGAGGATCGTGGGGCAGCTTACGGCCGTTGGTATCCCCAAAGGAGATGACGGATTTGCCGTACTTGTCCCGCAGCAGACTCATGGTACTCTCCAACTTCTCCTGCCGTTCATCCGCCTGCTGATGGCCTCCGGACAGCAGATCCAGCTGCTGGAAGGATTCGGCATTTTGGGTAATATACAGGGCGGTCACCGTCAGCGCACGGACAGGGGTAGGAGCTTTCCAGGCCCCTTGGGTCAGTTCCGCGGCCGCCTGCAGAATATCCTTCATCAAACGGGTGGGGGAGGGAAGCTGTTTTTGACGGGTGAAGGAGTGGAATTGGCTGTCCTTGATGGTGACAGCCACCCCGCTGCAATAAAGCCCGTGGTGCCGCAGGCGCATGGCAACACTGTCCGCCAGCAGAGCAAGGCCGCTGCGAATTTCCTCCCAGTGAGTCAAGTCCTGCCGGAAAGTAGTGCCGTTGCCAACGGATTTTACCGGCTCCGGATCATGCTGGGCCCGGACGGGACTGTGTTCCTGCCCGGTGGCATATTCGTATAGCTGCAGGCCCTGTTTGCCCAGCAGTTCCTCCAACATATTGGGTTGACAGGCGGCCAGCTGGCCGATGGTCCGGATTCCGAATTGGGTCAGTGTCTGCCGTGTGGAGCGGCCCACAAACAGAAGACTTTCCACCGGAAGCGGCCAAACAATCTCTTGCCAGTTGTTTTGCCCGATCACTGTGACGGCGTCCGGCTTCTTATAGTCGCTGCCCAGCTTGGCAAAGATCTTGTTGAAGGATACACCCACCGAGATGGTGAGGCCCAGCTCCTGCCGGATGCGCTGACGCAACTGATGGGCCAGCTGCTCCCCGTCCCCGCCAAACAGATGCAGGCTGCCGGTCACATCCAGCCAGCTTTCATCGATGCCAAAAGGTTCTACCAGATCGGTGTACTGACCATAAATTTCATTCACTTTTTTGGAATACTGGTGATACAGATCGTGGTGCGGAGGCAGCAGCACCAGCCCGGGACATTTCTTCCTCGCCTGCCAGATGGTCTCCGCCGTTTGGACACCGCAGCGCTTGGCCGGCTCGTTTTTGGCCAGGATGATACCGTGGCGGGACAGAGGGTCTCCGCAGACGGCAGTCGGCACATTCTGCAGTTCCGGACGGCTCAGCAGCTCCACCGAGGCATAGAAACAGTTCAGATCACAGTGTAAGATCACCCGGTCCATCCGGACACCTCCCATCCAATCAATCGTTTGTTCTATCATTATACAATGAAATGGAATATTTGAAAAGAGGAAATCAGCAAAAGAATCCCGATCTGTTGCAAAAGCAGATCGGGATTCTTTTGTCATATGGATTTTACTGGATGGAGATCACCTGATAACCGGCATCCTCCACGGTTTTGCGCAGCAGCTCATCACTTACTTCTGCGCTGAGGGTAACGGTAGCGGTCTTGGCGGCCAGGTCCACCGTGGCGCTGACACCCTCCAGTGCATTGAGTACGGTCTCCACACGGCCGGAGCAGTGGGTGCACATCATGCCTTCGATGGTCATCTTCTTGGTCATAGTTATGTCCTCCTTGTTTGTTATTTCGGTTTCAGTTTCCGGATTGGAGTGCGGCAGCACGGGAGCTTTCCAGCCACGCAGGCGCAGGGCGTTGGAGACCACGCATACGGAACTGAGACTCATGGCGGCCGCAGCGATCATGGGGTTAAGCGTAATGCCAAAGGCGGGGAACAGGACACCGGCAGCTACAGGGAGGCCGATGGAGTTATAGAAAAATGCCCAGAACAGATTCATGCGGATGTTAGCCAGCACGGCCTCCGACAGGCGAAGGGCCGAGACGATATCCCACAGGGAACTGCGCATCAGCACCACATCGGCCGACTCCATGGCGATGTCTGTGCCGGCGCCAATGGCCAGTCCCACATCAGCCCGGGCCAGCGCCGGGGCATCGTTGATGCCGTCACCCACCATAGCCACCAGCTTGCCCTCTGCCTGCAGTTTTTCCACGCAGGCAGCTTTCTCCTGAGGCAGTACCTGAGCCAATACCCGCTCCACACCTACCTGACGGGCGATGGCCTGAGCAGTCCGCTGGTTGTCACCGGTCAGCAGCACCACCTGTCGGCCCATCTCCTGCAGGGCGGCAATAGCAGCAGCACTGTCGGGTTTTACGGTGTCGGCTACGGCGATGAGGCCCAGCAGGCGGGTGTCATCGGCAAAATACAGGGGAGTCTTACCCTCCTCGGCCAGTTCCTCGCCGGCCTGGAGAAGGGGGCCTTCCTCCAACTGCAGCAGGCGACGGTTTCCGGCGCGGATGATCCGACCCTCCAGCTGTGCCTGCACACCGCCGCCGGGGATGGCGGAGAAATCGGTGACCGACAGAAGCGGGATGCCCTGTTCCCGGGCAGCCTCGCCGATCGCCAGAGAAAGCGGGTGCTCTGAGGGCTGTTCCACCGAAGCCGCAATCTGCAGCAGATCCCGCTGACAGATCCCCTCACTGCAGAGAATATCGGTGACCCGGGGTTTTCCTTCGGTGACCGTGCCGGTTTTATCCAGCACCACTGTCTGCACATGGTGCAGCTGCTCCAGACTTTCTGCGGACTTGATCAGAATGCCGGATTGGGCGGCCTTTCCGGTGCCCACCATGATGGCCACGGGGGTGGCCAGACCCAGCGCGCAGGGACAGGAGATCACCAGAACAGCGATACCGATGGACAGGCAGAACCGCAGATCCTGACCGCCTGCAAAATACCACAACAGGGCAGCCGTTACGGCGATGACGATGACTACGGGGACGAAGATGCCGCTGATCTTGTCAGCCAGACGGGAGATGGGAGCCTTGGAGGAAGCGGCCTCCTCCATCAGGCGGATGATTTGGGACAGGGTGGTGTCATCTCCCACGCGGATGGCCTGTAGTTCCAGATAACCGGAGCGGCTGACGGTGGCAGAGGTGACAGAATCCCCCACATGCTTCTCCACCGGCAGGCTTTCGCCGGTGATGGCGGACTCATCCACCGTGGCGGAACCGGAGGTGACGATACCATCCACCGGAATTTTGCCGCCCTGGCGGACAATCACCGTCTCGCCTTGCAGGATCTGTGCCACGGGGACGGTCAATTCCCGGCCGTCTCGGCGGACTACAGCGGAATCGGGCGCCAGTGCCAGCAGAGCGGCGATGGCGCCGGTGGTCTTGCCCCGGGAACGCTCCTCCAGGAACTTGCCCACGGTGACCAGGGCCAGGATCATACCGGCAGATTCAAAATACAGGTCAGGCATACCGGAAATCTGTCCGCTGGCCAAAAGGCCCAACTCGATGAGACTGTATACCAGACCGGCTGCAGCGCCCAAGGCCACCAGAGAATCCATGTTGGGGCTGCCCTGCAGCAGCCGACGGAATCCCACGGTAAAATAGGTCCGGTTCAGAATCAGAATCGGGATCACCAGCACCAGTTGCAAAGCGCCTGCCAGCAACGGTGCTCTGTGCAGCTGCGGCGGCTGCGGCAGACCCAGCATATGGCCCATGCTGAGATAGAACAGGGGCAGCAGGAACAGCAGGGACCAGAGGAGACGCCGCTTCATCCGCTGCAACGAGGAGTCCGTATCCGGAACGGTGGTGGCCTCAGAAGCCAGTTTGGCCCCATAGCCGGCGGCCTCCACGGCGGCCATAATATGAAGGGCGGTGACGAGGGACTCGTCATAAGTAACTACCATGCTGCCCAGCATCAAATTCACGGCGGCGCTCTCTACACCCTCCAGTTGGTTGACAGCTTTTTCCACATGGGCTGAGCATGCAGCGCAGGTCATGCCTGTGACAGCAAATTTTTCGTGCATCATGGAGAACACCTCACTTCATCAGCTTCTGCAAAGTTGCCACCAATTCCTCCACCACATTCTCATCCCCCTGACGGATCCCCTCGGCGACGCAGGTGTGAATGTGGTTGGACAGAAGTTCCCGGCTGAAACTGTTGAGGGCGGCGGTGGCGGCGGAAACCTGCACCAGAATATCGGGGCAGTAGGCATCCTTCTGCAGCATCTCCCGCAGACCGCGGATCTGCCCCTCCACACGGCTCAGCCGGTTGTCCAGCCTTCGCAGTTCCTCCGGTGTGCGTACTTTTTTCTTTTCGCAGATACAATCCATATTAATACCTCCCGGGGGTATATTTCTTGTGCCTATAATATACCCCCGGTGGGTATTTGTCAAGAAACTATCGCTTGTGATTGGGGCGAAACAGAAGGGCGGCCAACAGCGCAAAGAAAATGGCAGCAGTGATTCCACCGGCGGTGGAAGTAAGACCACCTGTGAGGGCGCCCAGCAGACCATTCTCCGCGATGGCGCGGACGACTCCTTTGGCCAGTGCAGCCCCAAATCCCAGCAGAGGGACGGTGGCACCGGCTCCGCCCCATTGGGACAGATACGGGAAGATGCCCAGTGCCTGCAGCAGCACTCCGGTCACCACATAACCGGTGAGGATACGGGCCGGAGTCAGGCGGGTCTTGTCGATGAGCAGCTGCCCAACAGCACAAAACAAACCGCCGCAGAGAAAGGCATTCAGGTATTCCATAGGTTAACGCACCTCCTTTGTGGTGGAAAATACCACTGCGTGACAGATCCCGGGGATGGATTGCCCCTGAAAGGAGGAGGTGGGAGACAACAGGGCACCGGTGGGGGCAAAAAGGACCTTCCGCCACCGGCCTTCCTGCATGCCCCGCAGTACATATCCGTTGAGCACAGCGGCAGAGCAGCCGCAGCCGGAGCCGCCGGCATGCATATCCTGCTTCTCCCGGTCATAGAGCAGCAGGCCGCAATCGGTGTAGCGGTCCCCCAGTTTCACTCCGTCTTTGGCAAACTGCTCCCGTACGATCCGGCTGCCTAAAGCACCCAGATCTCCGGTAAGGATCAGGTCGTAATCGTTGGGAGTGGTGCTGCTTTCCTGAAACAGAGCCGAGAGGGTATCGTAGGCGGCGGGTGCCATAGCGGCACCCATATTGGAGCTGTCTGTGATCCCCAGATCCACGATTTTCCCGCAGGTCACATGGGTCAGATAGGGGCCGTCTCCCTGAGATCCTAAAATGCAGCAGCCGGCGGCGGTAGCAGTCCATTGGGCGGTGGGAGAACGCTGACTGCCGTAAGGGACCGGCATACGGTATTGCCGCTCGGCAGTGCAAAAATGGGAACTGGTCTGGGCACCGACCAATTGGGCGAAGCCGCCGTCAATCAGCAGGGCAGCCAGCGCCAACCCCTCTCCCATGGTGGAGCAGGCTCCGTAGATGCCGAAGAAGGGGATCTGAAAATCCCGCAGGCCGAAGGAGGAGCCAATGCACTGATTCAGCAGGTCTCCAGCAAAGAGGTAGTCCAGATCCTCCCGCTGCAGACCACCCTTGTGCAGAGCGCGGCTCAGTACACGCTCCTGCATGGCAGCCTCTCCCTGTTCCCAGGTGGTCTTCCCAAAGAAGGAGTCCGGACACAGTTCGTCGAAGTATCCGGCCAGAGGGCCTTTGCCCTCCTGTTTACTGCCGATACAGGCATAGGATACTACACTGGGCGGCCGGGTCAGCTTTACAGTCTGGCGGCCCATTCGTTTGTTTGCCATAGTTTGATTCACCTCACGGATAGTTTGGCAAAAGTGCAGGAAAATATTTAGAAAGAGCTTAAAATATACCCCCAGCCATTGACAGGGGCGGGGAATGGCTCTATAATATGGATAATATTTCTGCAAGGAGGACCAGTTCACAACATGGACGATGGCGATACCCACCGAAACAATGTGAATGTGCGTTATCACGATATCAAGTAGGACATGACCTGTGCCGCCCGTTTTGGAGCATAGGCCGTGTTTTTGTGCGTTTTTAGAGAAATCATGGGGATAGCAAAGCCGCTCCCCGCAGAAGAAAGAGGTTTATTTGACATGGAAGCATCCATAGGAATGTTATTGCTGCTGCAGTTGGTGTTGATCGCTCTCAATGCCATTTTTGCCTGTGCCGAGATCGCTGTGCTGTCTATTAACGAGACGAAGCTGGAGCGGATGGCAGAGGAGGGCAGCAAAAAAGCCAAGCGCTTGTTCCGTCTGACCCGTGAGCCCGCCAGGTTCCTGGCAACCATTCAGGTGGCCATCACCCTGTCCGGCTTTCTGGGCAGTGCATTTGCTGCAGACAACTTCTCCGAGCCCCTGGTGGATTGGGTGGTCAGCTTGGGCGTGACCCTGCCCCGCGGCACTATGGATACCATCGCCGTGGTACTTATTACGCTGGTGCTGTCCTATTTCACCCTGATTTTCGGTGAGCTGGTTCCCAAGCGCCTGGCCATGAAGAAGTCGGAGCAGATTGCCATGGGTCTGTCCGGAATCGTCAGCGGGATTTCCGCTCTGTTCCGTCCCATTGTGTGGTTTCTGTCCGTTTCCACCAATGTGGTGCTGCGCCTGTGCGGCGTGGATCCCACGGAGGCAGAGGACGATGTGAACGAGGAAGAGATCCGCATGATGGTGGATGCCGGCAGCGAGAAGGGCACCATCGATTCTCAGGAGCGGGAATTCATCCAGAATGTGTTTGAGTTCAACGACATCAATGTGGGCGATATTGCCACCCACCGTACGGATGTGGATATTCTGTGGCTGGAGGATGACGATGCTCAGTGGGAGACCACCATCCATGAGGCCCGCCATACCCGCTATCCCATCTGCGGTGATACCGCTGATGATATCGTGGGTGTGCTGAACACCAAGGACTACTTCCGCCTGGCGGATAAGAGCCGGGAGAATGTGATGGCCGAGGCCGTGTATCCCGTGTATTTTGTGCCGGAGACTGTGACGGCAGATGTGTTGTTCCGCAATATGCGCAAGAACCGCAACTCTATGGCGGTGGTGCTGGATGAGCACGGCGGCATGGTGGGTATCGTGACCCTCAACGACCTGATCGAGGAGTTGGTGGGTGAGCTGAACGACGAGCCCGAGGACCGGGACGATCCCGATCCCTACATCGAGAAGCTGGATGAGTCCAGCTGGCGTTTGGTGGGCAATGTGGATCTGGGTGACCTGGAGGAGGCCACCGGTTTGGATCTGCCCGATGAGGACTATGATACTTTCACCGGCCTGATCTTCGATACGCTGGGTGAGATTCCCAGTGACGGAGAGCAGCATCTGGAGGTGGAACTGGAAGATCTGATGGTAGTGGTGGAGAAGATTGAAGGCCACCAGATCGAACTGGCCACTGTGCGTCTGAAGAATCCTGCGGTAGAAGATGAGGACAAGGACGAATAAAAAAGAAAAAGCAGCGGACTCCATAGGAGTCCGCTGCTTTTTTGCTGATAGGGAGATGTGTCCGTCTGTCAGAAAAGCTGACCGGGCAGGACCAGTTTTTCTTTGTGGGGAAACTGCCGGTCAAATTCCTCGGCATCCTCCGCGTCCACAAAGTAGCCCTTGGGGGGTGCGTATTCGCCTTTGATCCCGTGAAGGTATCCCGGGATCAACTCCCTGCACAGAAAGAAGGAGGCATCTTCCCCCTCGGGCAGTCCGTGGTAGCGGATCCCATAGGAAGAAGCATAGGTGAAGCCGCTTTTGCCATAGAAGTGGATATTTCCCTCAAAGCAAAGGGCCCCGCAGCCCAGCCGGGCAGCCTGCTCCAGAGAATAGTCCAGAAGAATCTTCCCCAGACCGCTTCTTTGCAGCGCAGGATGGATGCAGATGGGACCCAT
The DNA here is from genome assembly GCA_015067765.1 of Oscillospiraceae bacterium. Classification (GTDB taxonomy): domain Bacteria; phylum Bacillota; class Clostridia; order Oscillospirales; family Oscillospiraceae; genus Vescimonas. The sequence goes on from SVLV01000004.1 coordinate 19,361, forward strand.
AGTCATGATGGGGATCTCCCGGCCGTCGTCTGCCCGGATCATAGCATGCATAAACATATTCTGTCCGATCAGTACGCCGTTCTGCTCCATTACAAAATCCAGTTCCGGCACAAAAGCGGGATCCTTTCTCAGCTGGTGCAGGACATAGTGCTCCAGGCATCCGGGGCGGTATACGTTCCAGAAGGATTCCCGGACAAGGGTCTCCACAGTGCGGTAGTCGTCTTCTCTTTCCAAACGGATGATGTAGTCATTTTTACTCATTGTTTTTCCTCCTGATGATTGTTGACTGCAATGCGGGGAGGTTGTGTGGGATTGTAGTGGCACCAACCTCCCGGTCAGGCTACAATCTCCAAGGTGTTGTTTGTTCTCAAACAGCAATCTCCTTCAAAATATATTGTGACCGCTGTTCCGGTCCTCTATAGGATAGCACATCAGCAGAGATTCTGCTACAGGAATTTTTATTGTAGCAGGAAGGGGCGGTTATATTATCGGAAAAAATAAACGGTACTCGACAGAGTACCGTTTATTTGGTGCGCGAGGCGGGACTTGAACCCGCACGCCCGTAATGAGCACTAGAACCTGAATCTAGCGAGTCTGCCAATTCCACCACTCGCGCGCATCTATTTGATTGGGGCTCTCAAATGAGCCTTGCTTATTATAGCATGTTGCCGACATTTGTCAACCCCTAAATTCAGACTTTTTTTACATTTTCCGGTGTCGCCGGAAAAAGCCGACGACACCGGAAAAATCACATCATTCAACGCTGAGCCAGAGGGGTATAGGGCCGGCGCTTTTCCACACACTTGCAGGAGGGGCGGATGATCTTGCCGCCCTCACTGAGCTCCTCCATTCGGTGAGCGCTCCAACCGGCCATACGGGCGATGGCAAACAGGGGGGTATACAGCTCCGTAGGCAGCCCCAGCATCTGATACAGGAAGCCGCTGTAGAAGTCCACATTGACAGCCACCGGGCGCTTGGTGCGGCTCTTCAGCAGCTGGCAGGAGACACGCTCCACCATCTGATACAGAGCCAGTTCGTCCTCCTTGCCCTTCTCCTTGGCCAGATCCTCCACGAAGCTGCGCAGCACCTCCGTGCGGGGATCGGAGAGGGAATAGACGGCGTGGCCCATGCCGTAGATAAGGCCGGCGCGGTCGAAGGCCTTTTTATCCAGCAGGCTCTGCAGATAGGCGGTAACTTCCGCCTCATCTGTCCAGTCGGAGACGGTTTTCTTCAGATCGGTCATCATGTGCATGACCTTGATGTTGGCGCCGCCGTGACGGGGGCCCTTCAGGGAGCAGAGGGAGGCCACCATGGCGGAATAGGTATCCGTGCCGGAGGAGGACACCACATGGTTGGTGAAGGTGGAGTTATTGCTGCCGTGGTCTGCGTGGAGGATCAGAGCGGCATCCAGTGCCCGGGCCTCCGTGATGGTGTACTGCTTATCCTGCCGCAGCAGATACAGAATATTCTCCGCAATGGAGAGGTCTGCCCGGGGTTCGTGGATATACAGATCGTCCCCCTCGGTGCTGCGATAGGCCAGATAACTATAGATGGCCAGCTGAGGCGTGTTGGTGGTCAGCTGCAGGCACTGGCGCAGGGTATTGGGCAGGCTGGTGTCGTTGGCCTTATCATCATAACAGTAGAGGGTCAGCAGACTGCGGGCCAAGGTGTTCATCATATCGCCGGTAGGGGCTTTCATGACCACATCGCGGACGAAGTTTTTGGGCAGACGCCGATACTCTGCCAAAAGGGCGCAGAACTCCTTCAGCTCTGCCTCGGTGGGCAGCTGACCGAACAGGAGCAGATAGGCCGTCTCCTCAAAACCGAAACGGTTATCGGCCAAAGCGCCCCGCACCAGTTCCCGGGTATCCAGACCGCGGTAATACAGCACGCCCTCACAGGGAATGGTCTCACTGTCATCCACCGTGTAGCCCTTCACCTCGGAGATACGGGTCAGATTGGTCAGCACACCACGGCCGGTACTGTCGCGCAGGCCGCGCTTTACATCGTATTTCTGATAGAGATCACGGTCGATGTGCGCGCTGAGACTCCAGCGATCCAGCATGCTCTCGATCTGGGGTGTGATGCGGCAATATTCCTCTTTGGAAACCTGTACCGGGGCCATGGCATATACCTCCTTGTGAGTGCTGTTTTTGCAATATTACCACAGTGCACTTGCATAATCAAGAGAAAATGCCTGCGAATATGTAAAAATATTGGTAAAAATTGAAGGAAAATTTATAAAAAACTGCACACAACCCGGCTGGCGGTGCAGCTGGGTTGTGTTTTGGGCGGTGGTGTGCTATATTACAGTTGAGAGAGCACCTGGCCGATAGGACCATCGATGACCAGATCGGCATGGAGATCCCGGCCGGCGGGGCCCTTGTTGATCACCACCAGTTTGTTGCCCTGATAGTAGCGTACCAACCCGGCAGCAGGGTAGACCACCAGGGAAGTTCCGCCGATGATCAGCATATCGGCCTGCCGGATATAGCGCAGGGCGCGGTCCATGATGTCCTCGTCCAGCCCCTCCTCATAGAGGACCACGTCCGGCTTGATGGTGCCGCCGCAGCTGCAGCGGGGAATTCCGCGGGAATGGAGGATGCGGTTCAGATCATAGAACTTGCCGCAGCGCTGGCAGTAGTTGCGCAGGGTGCTGCCATGAAGCTCCAGCACCTCACGGCTGCCTGCCTTTTGGTGCAGACCGTCAATGTTCTGGGTGATGACAGCTTTCAGTTTACCCTCCTGCTCCCACTGTGCCAGCTTTTTGTGGGCGGCGTTGGGCTGGGCATCGGGGGCCAGCATTTTGGCGCGGTAAAAATCGAAGAATTCCTCGGTGTGCTGCAGGTAAAAGGTGTGGCTCAGCATGGTCTCCGGCGGGTAGGCAAACTTTTGCTGATACAATCCGTCCACGCTGCGGAAATCCTTGATGCCGGATTCTGTGGATACACCGGCACCGCCAAAAAAGACGATGTTGTGGGAACTGTCGGTCAGTTCCTTTAACTTGCGGATACTTTCTTCCATGGGAGTGTCCTCCATTTCTTTATAAGGAGTGTAGAGATGAATATTCAGATTTTTGGAATGTCCAAGTCCTTTGATACCAAAAAGGCGGAGCGGTGGTTTAAGGAGCGGCGCATCAAGTATCAGTACATCGATCTGCTCAGCAAGGGCGTGTCACCGGGGGAATACCGTTCCATCCGCGCTGCGGTGGGATATGATAAGCTGGTGAACAAGGATTGCCTTGCCTACAAGGAATTGGGTATGGACTATCTGCTGCCGCAGGCCGCCGAGGAAAAGCTGCTGGAATACCCCGAATTGTTCCGGGCTCCTATTGTGCGCAATGGGAAGCAGGCTACGGCCGGCTACTGCCCGGAAGTATGGGAGAAATGGGAATAAAGAATTCCATATGCTGCAGGCCGCATGGAGCTCCATGCGGCCTGCTTTTTTATGGCCGCGCTGGCCCGTTATACATAGGAATTTTCCACTTTCACCACGGCAAAGTAGTTGCCGGGCAGCTGCTGCACCAGTGCCTTGATTTGCGTTTCCGCCTCCTGATCGGAGAGCTCTCTGTCAAAGGGACGCACGGCATCAAAGATCAGATTGGTGTGGGTGGGTCCGGGCACCATTCGGAAATCGTGGATGGTGAAGGTTTCATCCACCTGTTTGACCAGCTCCGCTACCTGCTGGCGCAGGGCATTTGTGGCCTCATCATCGGTGAGGATCGGATCCATATGGATCACGGCCTCGCAGTTGAGGGTGCTGCCCAATTCCTGCTCGATATTGTCGATCAGATCATGGATCTCCAGAACACTGCGGTCCGCGGGAACTTCGGCGTGGAGGGAGATGATCAGGCGGCCGGGGCCGTAGTTGTGTACCATGAGATCATGGATGCCGCAGATTCCGTCATGGGCCAGGACGATCTGCTCAATTCGTTCCACAAATTCCCGTTCGGGCGGTTGTCCCAGCAGTGGATCCAGCGTTTCCTTGGCGGCTCGATATGCCGAAAACAGAATGAACAGGGCGACGATCATACCCATCCAGCCATCCAGCATCAGGTCCGTGAAGTGTCCCAACAGCATGGCGGCCAGTACGGCGAGGGTGGAGATGGCATCGGAGACGGAGTCCATGGCGGTGGCTGCCATAGCGGTGGAGTGAATCTTACGGCCGATTTGCCGGTTATACAAAAACATGTACAGTTTTGCTGCCACAGAGACCATGAGGATCACCAGGGCGACAGGGGAAAAGGCAACCGGGCTGGGATGCAGGATCTTATCCAACGAGGATTGAGCCAGTTCCATGCCCATCAGCAAAATGAGGCCTGCGACCACCAGACCGGAAACATACTCCATCCGTCCGTGACCGAAGGGATGCTCCGGATCCGGTTTGCGGCTGGCCAGCCGAAAGCCCAGAAGAGTCACCACGGAGGAGCCGGCATCGGAGAGGTTATTGAAGGCATCTGCCATGACGGCCACAGAATTGCTGAGGAGGCCGGCGAAGAATTTTCCGAAAAACAGCAGAAGATTCAGCGCAACTCCCATCCAGCCGCATAACCGGCCATAGGCCTGCCGGACGGCAGGCGAGGTGGGATCCTCGTGGTTGGGGATCAGCCATTTCGACAAGAGAGAAATCATGCGGTTTGGCTCCCTTCTTCAAGAGAAATTATTTGCTATGGATTTGCAGCGTCATCTGGCAGCAGAGACGGTCCAGATCTTCATCGGTGGCAGCGGGCAGGCGCAGCTTGCCGCCGCACTGACTGCAGATCAGATCCACAGCATCCCGGTTGACCCGGATACTGTATTCCCGGCTTCCGCAGCTGCAGCTGACACCGCCGCGGGCGGCAATATCTTTCAGTTCGGACAATACCTCATACATAATAATGTTGTCGGTGAAGCTCTCGGGATCTTCGCTTTTTTCTTTCTCGGCGCGGATGGCCAGCTCTTCCATCTGCTGCATCACCTGCTGTTCCTGCCCCACATAGCAGCAGAGCTGCTTGGTTTCCGGACAGGCCAGGCCGATGCCGCGGCCCTCCAGCAATGCCTCGCTGCTGCATTCGGCCTGATGGGTCTTACCGCAAAGACCACAGGGGACCCAGAGGCGGAATCGGTAGCCGTCCGTTTCCACGCGCAGGTCGGACTTTTCGCATTCACATTCGATGCGGGCTGCTGCAGCCGTCAGGGCAAAACGGGTGCGCTGGGCGATGACGGGTTTGCCGCATTTGGGGCAGAGATAACCAAAGCTGCGAGTTTCTTCCATGATCGTATCCTCACTTTTCAAGGGGTAATCTGTTGCTCTATTATATCCTATTGCAGATCGCTTTTCCAGTACCCTGTGGGGTTAATTTTCCCCTTGCAATCCCGATGCTTTTTCTATATAGTGAAGAAAGATTTTTCGACAAGAGGTGTTTCGTGTTGGAACAGAAAAAACAGAATGGGAAGCTGGTAGCTCTGCGGGCGGCCTTTCCCCACACCATTCCCATTCTGACCAGCTTTTTGGTGCTGGGCATGGCCTATGGTGTACTGATGTCCTCCAAGGGTTATGGACCCCTGTGGTCCGGTTTTGTCAGTGCCTTTGCCTTCTGCGGCAGCATGCAGTATGCTGCGATCACCCTGCTGACGGCGGCATTTGATCCGTTGGGGGCATTTCTGCTGAGCTTTATGGTGAATGCCAGACATCTGTTTTACGGCATCTCCCTGCTGAAAAAATACCGGGGTCTGGGGATGCTGCGTCCATTCCTCATCTACACCATGTGCGATGAGACTTTCTCGGTGGTGGCCACTGTGGATCCGCCGGAGGAGGTGGATCGCGGATGGTTCTATTTCTTCATCTCTCTGCTGGATTGGGTCTATTGGGTCACCGGCACAGTGCTGGGCGGTGTGGCCGGAAGCCTTATCATGTTCAACACCGCCGGTATGGACTTTGCTCTGACGGCAATGTTTGTGGTGCTGTTTCTGGAGCAGATGCTGCAGCCTGCCAGGCGGCGGGCCGGTATCATGGGGCTTGCGTGCACGGTAGCGGCACTGGCGGTGTTTGGCGCTGAGCGCATGGTGATCCCCGCCATGATGCTGATTCTGGTGGTGCTTTTGTTGGGAGGCAGAAAACATGAGACTGAATGATATGCAGACCCTGTGGATGGTGGTGGCGGTTGCGGCGGCAACTATGCTGACACGCTTTCTGCCCTTTGTCCTGTTTCCGGAGGGGAAGAAACTGCCGCCTTTTGTAGACCGGCTCAGCGAGCTGCTGCCTCCGGCCATGATGGGCCTGCTGGTGGTGTATTGTCTGCGGAATGTAAATTTCCTGTCCGGCAGCTATGGCCTGCCGGAGGGGATCGCGGTTGCGGTAACGGCAGCGCTGCATCTGTGGCGACGCAATACGCTGCTGTCCATCGGAATCGGTACGGTGGTCTATATGCTGCTGGTGCAGCAGGTTTTTGTGTAAGATAAAACGAAGAAAAGAGATGCCGGCGGGCATCTCTTTTTTGCTTTTCTGGCAGGTTTTTGGGACAGTGGAGGTGATATGCTGAGACCAAAGAAAAGAAAGGGGTATCACACAATGACGATGATCACTATGATTTGCACTTTGGCGGGTGCCGCTACTTTGGCTGGCAGTATGATGAAATTGATTGAGCGGCTGGAGAAGTAAGGAGTCGGACCATAAATAAAACGATCAGAAAGCAAAATAAAAATTGCCAAACAGGGAAATACTTGTTATAATGATCCCAACTTATCCGTTGAAAGGAGTTTTACTGTTATGGAACTGAAAGGCAGCAAGACTGAGAAGAACCTGTGGGAGGCTTTTGCCGGTGAAACCCAGGCTCGCAGCAAGTATGACTATTTTGCATCTGTGGCCAAGAAGGCCGGCTATGAGCAGATTGCAGCAATTTTTCAGCAGACCGCCAACAACGAGAAGGAGCATGCCAAGCTGTGGCTGAAGGCTCTGGGCGGTATTGGTACCACGGAGCAGAATCTGGCAGCAGCTGCCGCCGGTGAAAACTACGAGTGGAGCGATATGTACGACCGTATGGCACGGGATGCTGAGGAAGAGGGCTTTGTGGAACTGGCCGCCCGTTTCCGCGGCGTTGCCGCTGTTGAGCGCGCCCACGAGGAGCGCTATCGCAAGCTGCTGAACAATGTGGAGATGCAGAAAGTCTTTGAGAAGAGCGAAGAGATCATGTGGGAGTGCCGCAACTGCGGTCATCTGGTGATCGGCAAGAAGGCACCTCAGATCTGCCCCGTCTGCAGCCATCCCCAGAGCTACTTCGAAGTGAGAAAAGAGAACTATTAAGTCGTTCGTTGAAAACGAAGGGCGAAAGCCCTTCGTTTTTCTTTGACATGAGGAGAGGATCCTGATGCATACACCCGCTGAAATCGCAAAAAATTATATTGCCATTGGAACAGGAAAGGCCAATCAAAAGGCGGACCGCATGTTCCTGTTGGCTGTGCTGGCAGGCATGTTTATCGCACTGGCCGGTGCGGCGGCTACCCTGGGCAACTGCTACATCAACCGGGCGGCCGGCGCAGCTATTTTCCCGGCGGGTCTGGCGATGGTACTTCTTGCAGGCAGTGAACTGTTCACCGGAAACTGCCTGTTGGTGATCCCGTTGCTGGAGCGGAAGGTCCGTGTGTGTCGGGTGCTGCGCAACTGGGGGATCGTCTATCTGGGAAATCTGGTGGGAGCCCTGTTGGTGGTGTGCGGCACCGTGTATGCGGGAACCTTTGACGGTGTGTGGGAGACCGTGGTGGCAACTGCCGAGGTAAAGGTGAGTTTGTCCTTTGGCGTGGCACTGGTGCGCGGCATTTTCTGCAATGTGTTGGTCTGCCTGGGTGTATGGATGGCCTTTGCGGCCAAAAGTGTGGGTGGAAAGATCGCAGGTCTGTTTTTTCCCATTTTTGTGTTTGTCATTTGTGGGTTTGAACATAGCATCGCCAACATGTTTTACATACCGGCCGGTCTGCTGTCTGCGATTCGCTTTGACGCAGATACCACGGTGACCCTGCTGGGCTTTGTGTGGAGCAATCTGGTGCCGGTGACGCTGGGTAATATTCTGGGCGGCGCAGGCCTGGGCGTGTTTTACTGGGCAATTTATCTGAGGGGAGCGGAGCAATGAAATCACTTTTGGAACAGATTGAGGCATTTGTGCCCGGCTGCCCGCAGGAAGAGCGGGATCGGGAGACGATGCTGACCTATCTCCGTACCCATCCCGATGCCCTGACCCGGGAGGATGAACAGGCCCATATGACGGCCTCCGCCTGGGTGCTGAGTCCGGACCGGCGCCGTGTGGTGATGGTCTACCACAACATCTATCAGTCCTGGTCCTGGACGGGGGGTCATGCAGACGGAGCGTGTGATATGCTTTCGGTGGCCCTCCGGGAGGTCCGCGAGGAGACGGGATTGAAAGAGCTGACCCCCATCACAGAGGACATCTTCTCGCTGGAATGCCTGCATGTGGCTGCCCATGAAAAGAACGGGAAGTTTGTTGCGGATCACATCCATATGAATGTCACCTATCTGCTGCAGGCCGGAGAAGAAACTGTCCGCAAGAAGTCCGATGAGAACAGTGCGGTGGCATGGTTCCTCCCAGAGGAGGCTTTGGCGGCCTCTACGGAACCCTGGATGGTGGAGCAGGTATATCGCAAGCTGGTCGATCGTGCAGCTTCCTATATGAAGTAAAAAAGAAGGTCTCTGCATTGTGCAGAGACCTTCTTTTTTGAATCAATCCTTTTTGACCAATCGGTCATCGCCGCGGTTGGCGCGGCGGAGGCCGATTTCTGTTCCGTTCCAGATCCGCACATAGTTTTCCCGATGCTTCCAGAGGACCACAGCAGTTGCGATAGCCAAAATTGCAGCGACCCAAAAGCTGTTGGACAGAACCCCCAGAGAGATGGGGGCGGAGACAACAGTGAATACCGTGCCTACCACGATGTAGTCGGTAATCAGGGTCACCAGGACGACTACCACCAGAATAGCGAGTGCGACCCGCCAGTCGAGTGCGAGAGTCATGCCGATATAGGAGGCGAAGCCCTTGCCGCCTTTAAACTTCAGGTAGAAGGGGAAGATATGGCCCAGGACACAGGCGACGCCTGCTGCCGCATCGATATAGGGCAGTTGGGAAAAGAAACAGCGGGCCAACACCACAACAAGGACGCCCTTGAGAATGTCATGCAGGGCAACCAGGACGGCGGCTTTCCAGCCCATAAGGATCAGAGCGTTGGAGGCACCCAGATTTTTGGAGCCGGATTTGCGGATGTCGACGGAATGCAATTTAGATAAGTAAAGTGCCATGCTGGAACTGCCGATGGCATAGGCTGTGGCAATTACTGCGATGTAGAGAAGAATGGTAAGCATAAAAGAGCCTCCTTGGCTATGTGAAGCATGCTTGGTGCCGCAATATTACAGAAAATGACACAACACGATGGGGAGCAGTGCGGCGGGAGTCATATTCATAATTTTCAGCTTGGTGATCCCCAACAGGTTGGTGCCAATGGCGGCGATCAGGAGAGACCCCACGAAAGAAATTTCTGCCATCACGGGATCGGTAAAGACGGGGGAGACCACGGATGCCAGAAGGGCGATGCCGCCCTGCCAAAGAAATACGGGGATGGCGGAAAAGGCCACACCGATGCCCAGCGTGGAGGCAAAGACGATGGAGGTGATGCCGTCAATGATGGACTTGGTGATCAGGATGGTGTGATCGTTCTGCAGCCCACTCTTCAGACCGCCCAAAATGGCCATGGCACCCACCACAAACACCAGCGAGGCGGTGACAAAGCCCTCACTGAATTTGCCCTGTCCCTTGAACTTGGACTGCAGGAAATCACCCAGCTGATTGATGCGGCGGTCCAGATCCAGAGCCTCACCGATGAGGGTGCCCAGTACCAGCGAGAGGATGGCCACCAGTGTGTTCTGGCTCTCCATCATGCCCGGCACGGAGATACCGATGACGATCAAACCAATGGCGCCCATCAGCGCTTTCTCCAGTTTGGGAGTCAGCAGTCTGCCGGCGAACAGGCCGACAACGGCACCGGCCAGAATGGCAAAGAAATTCACAATACTGCCTGTGAGGATCATAGAGAAGTCTCCTTTGCGTGAATAAGATCAGAAACCACCGCGCCAGCCATCATCAGGCCTGCACAGGAGGGAACCCAGGGCACACTGGCCGGAACACTGCGCCGACCGGGAGGCGGGGTCTCCAATTGACGGGTGGATGCAGCTTCCTCAGGGCTGAACACGACTTTTAAATGGTGGATGTTTCGGGCGCGCAGTTCTTTGCGCATGACCCGGGCCAGCGGACAGCCGCTGGTTTTGGCAATGTCGGTGATCTGCAAAAGGGAGGGATCCAGCTTATTGCCGGTGCCCAATGCGGAGAGAATGGGGATCTGATGCTGCCGGGCCTGGCAGATCAGATCCAGCTTACAGGATACCAGATCGATGGCATCGACAATATAATCATACTGTGCCGGAAAGAACTCCTCCCGGGTATCGGAGGTATAGGCGGCGCAGATAGGGTGCAGGATCAGATCGGGGTTGATGTCCCGGCAGCGATCGGCAGCGGCCTGCGCTTTATACTGCCCGATGGTGGAGTGGAGGGCATACAGCTGGCGGTTAATGTTGGTGGCACTCAAAGTGTCCGGGTCGACCAGGGTCAGCTCACCTACACCTGCCCTTGCCAGTGCTTCGGCGGCGTAGCTGCCGACTCCGCCCAGTCCGAAAATGGCCACATGGCAGCCGGACAGATGCGTTATCGCCTCATCGCCCAGCACCATAGCGGTACGGATGAATTGTTCTTTCATGGCCGTAAAGGACCTCCTTCTGCGAATGCAAGAGAAAAGCCAGCCAAAAAGAAACCTTTTTGGCTGGCTTTGATTTAGATTATACAGGAGTCAGCCGATTTGTGCTTAGCCTACAAACACCATGCCGAAGCTGTCGGTGACGGAGTAGTCAGCGATGAGGCTGTTGCGCCACTCAGCATACTCCTCGGCGCGCAGGGTGTCCTCGGCCAGAGCCTTCCAATAGGGGACATCCTCGCCCTTGAAATAGATGATGTGATAACCGTAATCGCTCTTGACGATCCCACAATCGCCCTCCTTGCGGCTTTCATCGAAGATCCACTCATCGAAGCCTTCCACCATCTGGCCGCGATGGACACGCTCATACAGGCCGCCCTCGGCATTCTTGGCATCGTCGGAGAACTCGTCCACCAGTGCAATAAAGGCTTCTTCAGTAGCGCCATCCAGCTGCCAGGCCTCATACACGATGCCGGCTTCCTGCTGGGCCAGCTCGAAGAGGGCCTCCAGGCTTTCCTCGTAATCATCGGCGGTGGTGTCCAGAGCAGAGTCGTCCACCTCAAAAAGGATGTGGCGGACATTGACGGTGTTCTCGTCCAGACGGGCGCGGCTGTTGAAGCGGATCAAATAGAGACCACCCTCAACGGTCAGCAGCTCGTAATCGCCCTCCTTGCGGGCGGAGTCAAAGGCCCACTTGTCGATAACGGTTTCGGCATAGGTAGCCTTTTCCAGATGGGTGTAGGAAGCCTGCGCCATCTCGTTGCCCATGGCAGACAGATCGGTGTCGCCGTTCTTATACTGCTGCAGGGCAGATTCGGCAGACTCCTTAGCCAGCTTCATAGCGGCAGCATTCTCCTCATCCGTGGGCTGGACAGTATTGCCGTCTGCATCGGTGACAGTATCGCCTACGCCCTTGAAGAAGACATACTCATAGTCAACGGTGTCGAAGGTGGAGCGGTCCTTGTTGTAGCGGTCCAGCAGATCCTGTTCGGTATAGACCAGACTGTCGTTGTACTGCTGATGATAGGCATTGGCCAGCAGGGTATCCATCAGCAGCTCCTCATACAGGGAGTAGCTCATGGTGCTGCCATAGACATACTTTACATAGCCGTCAACACTGTAACCGGCCTCGGTGGCAGCGGCCTTCAGATCCTTCAGGCTGGCTTCATAGAGTTCCTGAGTCTTTTCGGAGATGGTGAAGCCATCCTTTTCGGCAGCAACCTTGGCAGCTTCCACGGTGACCAGAGAGCTCTTGGCGGTGTCTGTGAAATACTCATCCCAGGTCAGGGTCTTCTCGGTGTCGATGCCCAGCACCTGCTTGGCGATGAGGGTCATCTCCTGCTGGTTGAAGGGGGCATAGACATTCAGGCTGGTGTAGCCATAGTAGGCGCTGTTGGTGATATCACTGACTGCAGAATGATAGTAGTAATTCATCACAGCGGCACTGTAGCTCTTGCCGTTCACGGTGACAGCAGGGGCGTTGCGCTGGATCACATGGCTATTCCACACCAGAAGGGCAGCAGCGACGACAACGAAGATGATGGCGATAGCGGCATACATCCGGTTGCTCTTGCGCTGCTTGGCCAGTTCTTCGGCCTCGCGGGCCTTCCGGGGATCTACATAGCCCTCGGCGATCCGCTGCTGGCGTTCTTTCTTTACTCTAGATGCACTCATTGGTTGATTCCGTCCTCTCAAAATGGGTATAATCCTAGTGGATATTACAAAATTACCAATTTATTATACAGGAACTTGCTTTGATAAGCAAGAGGAAAAATTGAACAGGTTGAAAATGGGGAAAATCGCGGAAAAAGGCGCCTGTCCCGGCGGGACAAGCGCCTGAAACTGCCGCAGGGCAGTTGCCCCGCCTCGGCCGTGCGAGCCAAGTTATAACCTGCACCACTTAAGCAGGTGGGTTGTCTCCAGCTTGCTTTATTGCTTCCAACGTCCAGCCGCAGACGGCAGCCGGGAGGCCTGCAAACCACATACTGATCCGACATCCCCTATAACGAAATGTGAGGATAAAAAAGACCCGACACGCACCGCGCAGGGCGATCAGACAGCAGAGCTGTGAGATCACTTACAGTATACCAAACCGTACGGGAAAAGAAAAGGGATTTGTGGAGAGCGGGAGCAGGAATTTTATTCCTCCTCTTCCTCCAGCTGCTCCATGAACAGATCGTAAACCTCGTTGGCCTCCTCTTCGCTGTCCAGCGTGCTGAGAAGCTCTTCTCCGTTTTCCATAACAGTTTTAAGAATGACCAGACCGAAGTCCTCGGCATTTACCTCGTCTTCGCCCTCTTCCAGAACGGGCAGGAAGGCCATATAGGTCTGTCCCTTATGCTCCAGAGCATCCACATACTCCAGTTCGATATCGTTGCCGTCTTCGTCGGTGATGGTGACAAAATTGGGACCGTATTCATTCTGCATGAAAGGTTCCTCCTTCGTTGTGATGATGGGAATACTATATCGGACAGAAAAGAAAAAATCAAGAATGGAAGGCATGAATTTACCGAAAAAACAGAACTTTTCCAACAAAAAATCAAAGATGAATTCCAATGATTGATATAATTTGAAATATTTGGAAGGGAAAAGGCACTTTTTTTCGCCTTGACAGATATGATAGAATAATTTTTATACTGGACAACTATGTAGTATGGCGGTTTGTGTCCATTGGGCAGAAACCGGAAAAACATAAGAAAGGAAGGTGCCCTGAGATGGCAGAGAATAACCGCGGCAAAAAGCCTGCTGACTTTTTGGCCAACATCAAGCAGAGCGCCGGTCGATTCGTAGATCAGGTGAAAAATCGAGAAAAGACGCCGAAGAAGTCCAGAAAGGACATGACTCCGGCTGAGAAACGGGCAAGCAGAAAAAAAGTGTGGTTCTGGGTTGGAACCGCCGGTCTGGTCTGCGTGCTGACACTGGTGATCTTTGTGGGAATTTTCCTCACCTATATCAACCAGACCATGAAGGGCAAAGTGGAGGTCAATATGGACGAGTTTGACCTGTCCGTCTCCACGGAGCTGTATTACAAGGATCCTGCCGCCGCAGAGGAGACCTGGGTCATGTACCAGACGCTCTACAAGGGCGAAAACCGCATTCTGGTGAGCAGTGAGCAGATCCCTCAGCATGTGAAAAATGCGGCCATTGCCATTGAGGACCGGCGTTTTGAGAGCCACAAGGGCGTGGACTGGATCGGCACCATGCGTGCCATCTTCAAGACGGTCACCGGCGGCAGCGTGCAGGGTGGTTCTACCATCACCCAGCAGCTGATCAAGAATACCACCGGTGATGATGAGGTGACCATCAAGCGTAAGGTAACGGAGATCTACCGTGCCCTGGCGCTGGAGAAGGAATATGATAAGGACGAGATCTTGACGGCCTACCTCAATACCATTTATTTCGGCCAGTCCTGCAACGGTGTGCAGACCGGTTCCCGCACCTACTTCGGTAAGGATATCGAGGAACTGACGGTGGCAGAGGGCGCCTGCCTGATCAGTATCACCAATAACCCCTCCATGTACGACCCGCTGATCAGCGACTGGACCCGCGAGAAGAACCGCGAGCGTCAGCTGCTGGTGCTGGGCGCCATGCTGGAGCAGGAGATGCTGGACCAGGCCACCTACGATGCTGCTGTGGCAGAGGAGATCGTCTTTACCAACGGCTACACCAACCTGGGCAACTTTACCGGTGAGAAGGGCGATGGTGAGGGCGACAAGGAAGAGGTCAGACCCGCCAACAACTCCTACTTCACCGATACGGTGATCGAGGATGTGGCCAAGGCCTTCATCGAGCTGTTTGACCTGAAGGATGACGAGGAGCGCACCGCCTATCAGAAGGCCGTCAACATGGTCTATGCCGGCGGCTACAAGATCTATACCACGCAGAATATCAACTATCAGAAGATCATGGAGGAGGAGTTTGCCAACACCAGCATTCGCAATCATACCGACTCCTTCGGTCAGCCGCTGCAGGCGGCCATGACCTTGATGGATCCCTACACCGGCGATGTGCTGGGTATTGTGGGCGGCACCGGTGTCAAGACGGTGGACCGCGGCTGGAACTGGGCCATTGAGCCCCGTCAGTGCGGTTCGGCCATCAAGCCCATCTCTGTGTATGCCCCCGCTCTGGATGATAAGACCATCAGTGCCGCCACGGCGATTGATGACTATCCTGTGAATCTGGAGGGCAAGGGTGCATATCCTCAGAACGTTACCCTCCGCTATGACGGTATCATCTCTGTACGGGATGCGATCTTCAACTCTGTGAATACCGCTGCCGTGCGTGTCTGCCTGGATTACGGCGTCAAGAAGTCCTACACCTTCCTGACGGAGACGCTGGGCTTCACCACCCTGACGGATACCGACTCCAAGCAGGTGGGTAATATGGCTCTGGGCGGCTTTGATGTGGGCGTCACTCCTCTGGAGATGACTGCAGCCTACTGCATCTTCCCCAATGACGGCGTCTACACCACGCCCCGCACCTTTGTCCGCGTGGAGGACAGTGAGGGCAACCTGGTGCTGAGCAACGAGACGGAGTCCCGTGCTGCCATCAAGGCCAGCACCGCCTATCTGATGCGCGGCTTCCTGTCTGCTGCCGCTCAGAACTCCAGCGCTCCCTTCTCCGGTATGTCTGTGGGCGGTAAGACCGGCTCCACCAACGACTACCGTGACCGCTATTTCGTGGGTTATACCCCCTATTACTGCGCCGCTGTCTGGACCGGTTATAAGTCCAATGAGATCATCAGCGGTGTCAGCGGCAACCCCAGTGCAAGACTGTGGGAGGCTGTCATGATCCGTGTCCACGAGGGCAAGTCCAATCCCGGCTTCAGCGGTGCAACCGGCGTCACCTCTGTGACGGTCTGCAAGGACAGCGGCCTGCTGGCCACCGATGCCTGTGCCCACGATGTGCGTGGTGACCGTATCCACACGGTGACCATTGCCTCCGGTACGGCACCCAGCAAGTCCTGCAATGTGCACAAGATGGTCAGCTACTGCAGTGAGGGCAAGCATATCGCTACGCCCAACTGCCCTGCCTCCACGGTTTCTGAGGTGGCTCTGCTGGATCTGGAGCGCGAGGAATTCGAGGGCGTCACTGCCACGGATACCGAGTTCACCATCCAGGCTGCCTCCAAGGAGGTACTCTGCCCGGCCCACAGTTCGGCCCCCGTGCCGCCTCCCGATTCCGGGGATGGCAATGGCGGTGACGGCGACGGAACCGGCGGTGAAGGAACTGGCAGCGAAGGAAACACGCCTTCCGGCGGAGAGGGAAATAATCCCTCCGGCGGCGAGGGCGATGATTCTGATGATTAAGCTGCCGGATAACCAATGAAAAAAAGACCGTTTCCCACTTGGGGAAACGGTCTTTTTCTGTTGTATTGTCCGGTTAGCGGTAATTGGCTTCAAACTCCCGCAGGAAATCCACCAGAGCCTGTACGCCCTCCACGGGCATGGCGTTATAGATGGAGGCGCGGAGACCGCCCACGGATTTGTGCCCCTTCAGATTGTCAAAACCGGCCGCCTTGCAGGCCGCGGCCACCTGCAGATCCAATTCCTTGTCGACGGTCACAAAAGGCACATTCATGAGGCTGCGGTCACCGGGAACCACGGCGCCGCGGAACAGCTGGGAGTGATCCAGGAAATCATAGAGAATTTTGGCCTTTGCCTCATTCCGACGGGCCATTTCCTCCAGACCGCCTATCTCCAGCAGATAGCGGAATACCTTGCCGCAGCAGTAGATGGCCCAGCAGTTGGGCGTATTGTAAAGGGAACTGTTGTCGGCGTGGGTCTTGTAGGACAGATAGGTGGGCACATAGGTGGGCAGATCCTCCCGCAGCAGATCCTCCCGGATGATGACTACCGCCAGACCGGCAGGGCCCACATTCTTCTGCACACCGGCCCAGATAAGGCCGTAGTCGGAAACCTTGCAGGGGCGGGAGAGAAACAGGGAGGACTGGTCCGCCACCAGTACATGGCCCTTTGTATTGGGCAGCTGATTCCAGGTGACGCCGTTGATGGTCTCGTTCTCGCAGATATAGACATAGTCGCAGTCGTCCGGGATATCCAGCTGAGAGCAATCGGGGATATAGGTGAAATTCTTATCTGCGGAGGAGGCAATGACAGTTACTTCGCCATATTTTTTTGCCTCGGCGATGGCCTTCTTGGACCAGGAACCTGTCTCCACATAGCAGGCTTTGCCATTTTTCATCAGGTTCATGGGAACCATGGCAAACTGCAGAGTACCGCCGCCCTGAACAAACAGCACCTTATAGTTATCGGGAATCTCCATCAGCCGACGCAGATCGGCCTCGGCCTGATCGATGATCTGCTGAAAAACAGGGGAGCGATGGCTCATTTCCATCACGCACATACCGCTGCCCTGATAGTTCATCAGTTCCTGCCGGATCTCCTCCAGAACAGGCTCGGGCATCATAGCGGGGCCTGCAGAAAAATTGAAAATACGATCGTGTTGCATGGCTTACGCCTCCTTGCTGGGATAATATATCAGTATACTCCCAATTTCCTGCAGAATCAACTGTTGTCGAAGCAGTTTTTCTGCTTGCAAAATTTGACAGAAACTGAGTGCCATGATATAAGTAATGTAAAGAAAGCGCAAAGGGAGGATGAGGGCATGGAACGTCTGCTGCGGCGTCTGCGGCATATGAGCGAATATGCGGTGGTGCTGGCCAAATGGCTGGCGGTGGGCGGTGTCATCGGTGTGATCGGCGGCTTGATCGGCACACTGTTCCACATCGGCGTGGAGGAGGCCACCCTGTTGCGGGAACATCACCACTGGCTGCTGTACCTGCTGCCGGTGGCGGGCCTTGTGATTGTGGCCCTGTACCGCTTCAGCGGCATGGAGGGGAAGGGCACCAATGCGGTGATTGAATCCGTGCACTTTGGAAAGAAAGTGTCCAGCATGCTGGTGCCGGTGATTTTCCTCTCCACGGTTTTGACCCATCTGTGCGGTGGCAGCGCAGGTCGGGAGGGTGCTGCCCTGCAGATCGGCGGTGGTATCGGCCACAAAACGGGCCGTCTGCTCCATCTGGGCGAGAAGGATATGCCGCTGGCCACCCTCTGCGGCATGAGCGCCCTGTTTGCAGCCCTCTTTGGAACGCCGCTGACTGCCACGGTGTTCGCGCTGGAAGTAGTTAGCGTAGGTGTATTTTATTACGCAGGACTGGTCCCCTGTATCACTTCGGCCATGACAGCCTTCCTGATCTCCCGGCAAATCGGTGTGGCACCCACCCGTTTGAGTGTGATGATCCCACAGGTGGAGCCGGTGACCATGCTGCAGGTGATAGGCTTGGCGGCATTGTGCGGTTTGATCAGCATCCTGTTTTGCCGCAGTCTCCACGCGGTGGAGCACAAGGTGGAACATCTGCTGCCCAATCCCTGGCTGCGGGCGGTGGTTGGCGGTGCGCTTTTGATCGGCCTGACCTTTTTGGTGGGCACGGCAGACTATAACGGCGCAGGAATGGGTGTGATCGAGCGGGCAGTGGCCGGCGAGGCAGATCCCTTTGCCTGGGTGTGGAAACTGATCTTTACGCTGATCACCATCAGCTTCGGATTCAAGGGCGGCGAGGTGGTCCCCTCCTTCTTTATTGGTGCTACCTTTGGATGTGTGGCAGGCGGCCTGCTGGGGCTGTCTCCCGGATTGGGCGCGGCCATCGGTCTGATCAGCGTGTTCTGTGGTGCAGTGAACTGTCCCATCGCCTCGACACTTCTGGCAATGGAGCTGTTTGGCACAGGTGAGGTTTTGTATTTTGCCATGGCCTGCGCAGTCAGCTATCTGGTATCAGGCTACAGCGGACTGTACAGCAGCCAGACGATCCTCTACTCCAAGCTGCGGGCCGAGTTTATCAACAGAAGAAGTAAATAAGGAAACAGGCCTGCGGCAATCCGCCGCAGGCCTGTTTTGAAGTATATTATGAAAAATGTTCTTATAGAGATATCTGTTGCAGAATTGATTGACAGGCACTCTAAATTTGAATATGCTATTACTAGAAAGATGTATCGTTCAACACCGAAGGCACAGTGCTGCCGGAAGTTCTTTGCGGTGCATCTTTCTTTTTCGTAATCAGGTAGTAAGCAGTCCTGCCAGACGGCCACTGGACCAGGCCCACTGCAGGTTAAAGCCGCCGCAGTCACCGTCCACATCCAGCAGTTCGCCACAGACATAGAGTCCGGGAACCAATCGGCTCTGCATGGTCCGGGGATCAAATTCGTCGGTCACCAAACCGCCGGCGGTGACCTGTGCCTGATCAAAACCGCAGACCCCCAGAATGGGAAGGGTGAAGGAACGCAGCTGCCGGGCAATGGCCTGCAGATCCTTTTCGGTCAATGCGGAAACGGGTTGATTGGTGAACCCTGCCGCCTTGCACAGCATCTGTCCCAGTCGGGTGTGGACCGAACCGGTCAGCAGAAGACCAGCCTCCCGGCCTATCATGGCCTGCTGGCGCTGCCGCAGCCAAAGGAGGGTATCGTCCCAACTGTAATCCGGAAGGAAGTCCAATTGTGCGGACATTCCTTCGCTGCCTGTGGCAGCGGTGCGGGACACATCAAATACAGCGGGACCGCTGATGCCGTACTCCGTAAACAGAATCTCACCCTGCCGTTGGGCCACCGTTTCGCCCTCCTGCAGGATCCGCAGACAGGCATCCGCCTTCACGCCCTTGAGGGCGCGGGGGTAGGTGGGGTCGGTGCGCAGCTGCACCAGAGAGGGGTAGAGCGCCGTGCGGTGATGGCCCATGGATTTGGCCAGCTGATAGCCGTCCATCACGCCGCCTACCTTGCTGCCGGCGGCGCCTCCTGCTGCCAGAATCACCCGGTCACAGGAGATGGTCTGCCCATCCTCGGTGCGGGCAGTAAACAGATCCCCTTTTTTCTTCAGGGAGACCACGGGACTTGCAGTGCGCAGTTCAATAGCAGGCTGCTCCAGTGCATACCGCAGGACATCCAATACACTGCCGGCCATGTTGCTGATAGGATATACGCGACCGGAAGGTTCACTGACAGTCAACAAACCCAGGCGGGCGAAGAACTTCAGCGTGTCAGCAACCGGAAACCGCTCCAGGGCAGGACGGCAGAAATCCGGATCCTGACCGTGGTAGTGGCTGGGATCGGTATGGAGATTGGTGAGATTGCAGCGACCGTTTCCGGTGGCCATCAGCTTGCGGCCTACCCGGGCCTGCCGCTCAGTCAGGATCACCTGATGACCGGACTCTGCCGCAGTGAGGGCAGCCACCATTCCGGCTGCACCGCCGCCAATAATCAGAACAGTCATCTCTCACGCTCCAGCTTCCGGCGGGTCAAATAACCCTCCAGCATCAGGGCTGCCGCCACGGCATCCACGGTCTTTTTCCGCTTCTTGGCATTTTGCCCGTTGCCCATCAGAATATTGTGAGCGTCGATGGTGGTGCGCCGCTCGTCCCAAAGAGTAACGGAGAGGGAGGTCTCCTGCCGCAGGACTTGGGCAAAGGCGGCGGCCTTCTCGGCCCGGGGACCCAGTGTACCATCCATGTTCTTGGGATAGCCCAGCACCAGTTCCTCAACACCGTGCTCGGCAATGATCCGTCGGATCTCCTGTACCACCACCTCCGCCTTGCGGCTGTTGATGACGGTGGAGTAGCCGGCCAGAGTTTCGGTAAAATCAGAGATGGCAATGCCGGTATGGGCATCGCCGTAATCGATGGCCATGATTTTCACGGGGAAAACCGCCTCCTTTTCAGCAGATTTCTGTCTGGAATCTATCATACACAAAAAAAGATGGGCCTGCAACCGGAAAAGGTACAAAGAAAATGAAAATTTCGTGGATTTCCCGGAAAAATCAGTTGACCTGGAAGAAATATTGTGATATAGTAGGCATTACCTGTGAACAGGTGCTTTCTTTTTGCGCGCTTTTTCGCTTCGAGCGGGTAAAGAAAGAGCCCTGCAATCAGGGAGGCAAAGAGTCTTGCCGGCAGTGCCGGAGCAAGACCAATCTAATAAGGAGGTGCCGTTAGATGCGCGTGAAGATCACTTTGAGATGCAGCGAGTGCAAGCAGAGAAACTACAACACGATGAAGAACAAGAAGAATACCCCTGACCGTCTTGAGATGAACAAGTACTGCCCCTTCTGCAGAAAGCATACGGTCCACAACGAAACCAAGTAATTGGATTTTTGAGAAAGGTTGTGTAAAGCGATGGCAGAAGAAAAGAAGACGAAGGACCGCCTGAAGTGGTTCCGTGAGATGAGAAGCGAGCTGAAGAAGGTCGTATGGCCTACCAAAGAGACCGTTGCCAAGAACACCCTGATCGTGGTGCTGTGCTCCCTGTGTGTGGGTGTCTGCATCTGGCTGTTTGACGCAGTGGCCGTTATGGCTGTCCGTACCCTGATCGGCCTGTTTACCGGTTGAGGTAGTATAACATGGCTGAAAATGCAAAATGGTATGTAATCCACACCTACTCCGGCTATGAGAATGCGGTGAAGGCCGCCATTGAGAAGTCTGTTGCCAACCGTGGTCTGGAGGATATGATCCACAAGATGGAGATTCCCATGGAGACCGTGACTGAGGTGACGGAGGCCGGTGTGATGAAGGAAGTGGAGCGTAAGGTATTCCCCGGTTATGTGCTGATCAAGATGGTGCTGACCGATGATACCTGGCATCTGATCCGCAACATCCGCGGCGTTACCGGCTTCGTTGGTTCCGCCAACAAGGCGATTCCCCTGTCTGAGGAGGAAGTGGCCGCCCTGGGTGTGGAAAAGCGCGAGATCGTTGTGATGTACCATGTGGGCGATACCGTGAAGATCACGGATGGCCCCCTGTCCACGTTCACCGGTATCGTGGAGGAGATCGAGCCCGAGAAGAACAAGGTCCGGGTCGTGGTCTCCATGTTCGGCAGAGAGACCCCTGTGGAGCTGGAGCTGGATCAGGTGGAAGTTCTGTCCTGACGCATTGTGCGTTGCAAGCCGGTGGTAAACCACACCGGCGCAAGTGGGAGAGATGTATATCTCGCCAAAAGCGGGTACGGTATTGACCGTCCGCTACCACATTTTTATGAAGGAGGTGCCGATTATGGCACAGAAAGTTGTTGGTTATGTAAAGCTGCAGATTCCTGCAGGTAAGGCAACCCCCGCACCCCCCGTTGGCCCCGCTCTGGGTCAGCACGGCGTGAACATCGCCGCTTTCACCAAGGAGTTCAATGAGCGTACGAAGAACGATATGGGTCTGATCATCCCCGTGGTCATCACGGTGTATGCTGACCGTTCCTTCTCCTTTATCACCAAGACTCCCCCCGCAGCTGTTCTGATCAAGAAGGAGTGCAACATTGAGTCCGGTTCCGGCGTGCCCAACAAGGACAAGGTCGCTACCATCTCCAAGGCCTCCATCCAGAAGATCGCTGAGCTGAAGATGCGCGATCTGAATGCCGCTTCCCTGGAAGCCGCTATGAGCATGATCGCTGGTACCGCACGCTCCATGGGCGTTGTTGTTGGCGAGTAAGGAGGGTGTAAGGATATGTTTAGAGGTAAGAAGTATCAGGAGAGCGCTAAGCAGATCGATAAGGCTCTGCTGTATGATCCCAAGGACGGTCTGGATCTGATCTGCAAGACCGCTTCCGCTAAGTTCGACGAGACCGTCGAGCTGCATGTTAAGCTGGGTGTTGACTCCCGTCATGCTGACCAGCAGGTCCGCGGCGCCATCGTGCTGCCCAACGGTACCGGTAAGTCCGTGAAGGTCCTGGTGTTCGCTAAGGGCGACAAGGCTGACGCTGCCCGCGAGGCCGGTGCTGAGTATGTCGGCGATATGGACCTGGTGGAGAAGATCCAGAAGGAGAACTGGTTCGATTTCGACGTGGTTATCGCTACCCCCGACATGATGGGTGTTGTGGGTCGTCTGGGTAAGGTTCTGGGCCCCAAGGGTCTGATGCCCTCCCCCAAGTCCGGCACTGTGACTCCCGATGCTGCCAAGGCTGTTGCTGAGGCTAAGGCCGGTAAGGTGGAGTATCGTCTGGACAAGACCAATATCATCCACTGCCCCATCGGTAAGGTTTCCTTCGGCGCTGAGAAGCTGTATGAGAACTACACCGCTCTGGTTGGCGCTATCATCAAGGCCAAGCCCGCTGCTGCCAAGGGCCAGTATATCAAGTCCTGCGTGGCCGCTTCCACCATGGGCCCCGGCGTGAAGCTGAACGCCAACAAGCAGATCTGAGGAATCGTATCCTCGAAAAAAGTTATCTAAGGGCTTGACAAGTAGTCCGGTCCCGGATATAATATTGGATGCGTTCCAAAGACAGCAGGTGGCTTCTGCCGTAAATCCTGCCGAGGATGGCGAATCTTTTTGATTGCTGTACCGTCCTTGTGTCTTTTGGCACAAGGACGGTTTTCCTTTTTGAACGCACCTACAAATCTCATGGAGGTGAAATCAAAGAATGCCCAACGCAAAAGTTCTGTCTGAAAAGCAGGCGATCGTGGCTTCCCTGACTGAGAAGCTGCAGAATGCTGCTGCTGGCGTCATCGTTGATTACAAGGGCATCACTGTTGCAGAGGATACCGCTCTGCGCGTGAGCTGCCGCGAGAACAATGTTGATTACGCAGTTGTCAAGAACACCCTGCTGCGCTTTGCATTCAACAATCTGGGTATGACCGAGCTGGATGAGCAGCTGAACGGTACCACTTCTCTGGCCGTTTGCGTGGACGATCCCGTCGCTCCCGCCCGCGTGATTGCTGATTTTGCAAAGAAGCTCAATGGCAAGTTCGAGATCAAGGGCGGTTTCATGGAGGGCAAGGTTGTCTCTCTGGAGACCGTGAACGCTCTGGCTGCCATCCCCGCTCTGCCCGTGCTGCAGGCACAGGTTCTGGGTACCATGCTGGCACCCATCTCTGCTCTGGCTTGCGTGCTGAAGCAGATCGCCGAGAAGGACGGCGCCGCTGCCGAATAAGCAACGGACTTTCTTCCCTGGGGATGAGGTTGCATCCCGATCCATTATTTAAAAACTATCTTTAATTTAGGAGGCTATCAAAATGTCTGAGAAGATTACTGCTATGATCGAAGAGATCAAGGGCCTGACCGTTCTGGAGCTGTCTGAGCTGGTTCACGCTCTGGAGGAAGTGTTTGGCGTTTCCGCTGCTGCTATGGCCGCTCCCGCTGCCGGCGCTGCTGCTCCCGCTGCTGAGGAGAAGACCGAGTTCGACGTGATCCTGGCTGGCTTCGATGCCGCTCAGAAGATCAAGGTCATCAAGGTTGTCCGCGAGGTCATGGGTCTGGGTCTGGCTGAGGCCAAGGCTGCTGTCGAGGGCGTGCCCACCACCATGAAGGAGGGTCTGTCCAAGGAAGACGCCGAGGAGCTGAAGAAGCAGGTCGAGGAAGTCGGCGGCAAGGTCGAGCTGAAGTAAGTTATTCTTCATCTTCTGAAAGAACACTGTCACAAGTGACAGTGTTCTTTTTTTTGCAAAAAAGATCCGGAAACACGATCTGTGTTTCCGGGTCTTTTCAAGTAAACAATTGTATCAGGGCAACTCCGGTACGATCCCAAGCAGGACCAGAGGCTTCGTGCCCGTGTTGCGGATGGAGTGACTGTGTCCCTTGGGGCAGTAGTGGCAGTCGCCGGAAGTGATGGTAACCTCTGCGCCATCGTCCAGGCAGGTGCCGCTGCCGGAGAGCACATAGACCACTTCGCAGCTGGTGTCGTGGGTGTGCAGACCAATGGAGGCACCCACAGGAAGGGTCAGACGCAGAATCTTTCCCATGTCGTCGGTGTGGATGCGGCCCTCAATGACTCCCTCGCCGCCCTTGAACTGGGTCAGAGCAGTGGAGGGAAGCTGATCAAAATTCAAAAGCATAGATCCGGTCCTTTCTTAGCTGAGGAAATCCTTCAGCTTCTTGCTGCGGGAGGGATGGCGCAGCTTCCGCAGAGCCTTGGCCTCGATCTGACGGATGCGCTCACGGGTCACATTGAACTCCTTGCCCACCTCTTCCAGCGTGCGGGTCCGGCCATCCTCAATGCCAAAGCGCAGCTTCAACACCTTCTCCTCACGGGGAGTCAGAGTGGACAGCACATCCACCAACTGCTCCTTCAGCAGGGTGAAGCTGGCAGCCTCACTGGGCTCAGAGGCACCCTCATCGGGGATGAAATCACCCAGATGGGAATCCTCCTCCTCACCAATGGGGGTCTCCAGAGAGACGGGCTCCTGTGCGATCTTCAGGATCTCACGGACCTTGTCCACCGGCATATTCATCTCCTCGGAGATCTCCTCAGGACTGGGATCATGGCCCAGCTCCTGCAGCAGCTGACGACTGACGCGGATGACCTTGTTGATGGTTTCCACCATATGAACGGGGATACGGATGGTACGGGCCTGATCGGCAATGGCACGGGTGATGGCCTGACGGATCCACCAGGTGGCATAGGTGGAGAACTTGTAGCCCTTGGTGTAGTCGAACTTTTCCACAGCCTTGATCAGGCCCAGATTGCCCTCCTGGATCAGGTCCAGGAACAGCATGCCGCGGCCGGCATAGCGCTTGGCGATGGAGACTACCAGACGCAGGTTGGCCTCTGCCAGCTTCTGCTTGGCGCTCTCACCCCGGCGGGCAGCGGCCTTCAGGGCGGACATCTCCTCATCAGGGAGAATTTCCTCATTCTCCTCCAGCTCAGCCAGACGCTCCTTGGCATTGTTGCCGTCAGCAATGGTGGTGGCCAAATCCACTTCCTCAGTGGCGGACAGCAGAGCAACCTTGCCGATCTCCTTCAGATACATACGGACAGGGTCATCGATGTTGAAGCTGTCCACCAGCGTGTTGGGATCGACCAGTTCCTCTTCCTCGATCTCAGCGATCTCGGCCATGGGAGGCTCTTCGTCCTCAGACAGGTCGGGAAGGAAATCCTCCGTACCCACTTCGATGCCCAGAGTTTCCAGAGAATCGTAGATGCGGTCCATCTGCTCACTTTCCAGATCCATCTCGTCCAGCACCTCGGACAGCTCCGAGCCACCCAGCTTGCCCTGCTTCTTGCCCTTGACAAACAGTTCCTTCAGTTTCTCGTGGGTAGTCAACAGTGCAGCGGCAGGCAAAGAGGCGATGGTCTTATCGTCCAGCTTGCCCTTATTCTTCTTGGCAGCTTCCTCCTGTGCCTTCTGATCGGCCAGCAGCAGCTCATCGGCCATTGCTTCCAGATTCTGCTGATTCATATCACTCATGCTTGCTTTCCTCCGTAACCCTTTTTCTCTTTGTATTTTTGTTGAGCAGCCAGCAGAGGATCGATCTCTGCGGCGTGATTGCGCTTGTTAGATTCTTCGCGGATGATGCGAATATAGTCGGTCAATGCCTGTGCGGCATTGGCGGTTGACTCCGGTTTTTGCAGAATGGAGGTGAGGTGACTCATCTCATCCGGTGTCAGCTCTCCGCTGAGACCGGCCAGACTCATTCCGTATCCCTCGGTACAGGCCTTCCACAACAGAGAGAACACCTTCCCCAGCAGCGGCGAGGAGAAGTCTGCCTCCTGCAGCACCGGCTGACCGGAAAAGAGGGAACTGTCCTGCATCAGAAGCCGGAGGACACCCTCCTCCGCCAAAGCACTGCGCAGATTCTCATACCGAAGTCCCCGTTGCTGCGGCTGCAGGGAGGAGGCGGGATTCAGCTCCTTGCGCTCCTGTGCCTTGCGCTCCTTGTTGACCTTGCGGCGGAAGGCGCGTTTGACCTCCAACTGCATGGCCTCCGGTGACAGACCGGCGGTCTGTGCCGCCCGCACGGTGTAGATCTCGCGCTCCACAGCATTTTCCAGGGTGGCCAGCACCTCGCTGATGGCGGAGGCGTAGGCGATGCGCTGTTGATCATCGGTCAGATCAAATTGACCGGCAACCTGTGCCATGCGGAATTCAATGCCGTTTTCACTGCCGGACAGCAGCCGTTCAAAGGCGTCCGGCCCATAGGCCTTGATGAAGTCGTCCGGATCCTGCTTTTTGGGTTGTCCATCTACCATCTTGTTGGGCAATTTCAGGACCCGAACGGTAAATTCAGAATTGTTGAGGATCTCCAGTGCCCGTTGTGTGGCCAATTGTCCTGCATTGTCGTTATCATAGCAGAGCACCAACTCCTTGGTATACCGACTCAGCAGACGGGTTTGCTCCACCGTAAGGGCCGTGCCCATGGAGGCAACGGCATTGTCAAAGCCTGCCTGGTGGAGAGATACCACATCCAGATTGCCCTCACAGAGAATGATGTTGGGCCGTTTGGTCTTCTTGGCCAGATTCATGCCGTAGAGCACGCGGCGCTTGCTGTATGTGATCGTCTCGGTGGTGTTCATGTACTTGGGCTCGGAGTTGTCGATGACGCGGCTGCCGAAGCCCACCACATCGCCCCGCAGGTCAATAACCGGCAGCATCAGACGATTGCGGAATTTATCGTAGATCCGCCCACCCTTGCCCTGTACCACGAGGCCGGCAGACAACAGTTCCTGCTTGGTATAGCCCCGACGGGTCATCTCCTGCAAAAGACCATCCCAACTGTCGGGAGAGGCACCCATGCCGAAACGAACGGCAACATTGCGGCGGATCTGGCGCTTGTCCAGATAGGCCTGCACACCTGCCCCCTGAGGGGACTGAAGAATGTCGTAGTACCAGCGGGCGGCATCCCGGTTCAGATCCAGGAGCCTGCGCCGCAGCTTTTCCGATCCGTCCCGATCCTCTTCGGGGACGGGCAGGTTGACCCGTTTGGCCAGAAAGTGAATGGCATCGGGATAGGACAGATTCTCCACATCCATAATGAAGTTAACCACACCGCCGCCCTTTTTGCAGCCGAAGCAGTGGTAAAACTGCTTGTCCTGCAGCACATGGAAGGAGGGGGTCTTTTCATTGTGGAAAGGGCAGCAGCCCCAGTAGCTGCCTCCCTTGAGATTGAGGGGCACATAGCTGCTGACGACATCCACAATATCATTGCGCGCCATCAATTCCTCTAAAAAACGCGGGGAAAAAGCCATGAGCACCCTCCTTTCGAACCATTTACTTATTAGATACCAAATAAAAATACGTTTTCCTCTTTTTTGAGAAAAATTTTATATAATTTTTGAAAATTTACGTCGGCAAGGACATTGTGCCCTTGCCGACGGTCCTTATAGATCCACCAGAACCGGCTCGTGGCCGGTGTGAGGCAGGAAAATGTGCAGGATATCCTCTGTCCGAAGGCGCAGAGAACTGGTGTTCAGACAGGGATGGCAGCCAAACCAGGGGGCCTGTGCAACAGAGCGGTCCAACACCAGCTGAACCCGGTGTATCGGGTCGTTCATCAGGGCCAGCACTGAGGCAGAGCCCGGCGTTACGCCCAAAAGCTCCAGCAGATCCGCTTCGGAGGCGAAGCTGAGACGGGAGCACTCCATCAGCTTGGAAAACTCGCGGGTGACAAAGGGCTTGTCCCCGGGCATGCAGAGCAGAAAGTAGACGGAGTGGTTGCGGGTGGTCAGCAGCAGATTTTTGCACATATCCACCCCCAGCTTTTCCCCGATGATCTCACAATCAGCCATGGTATGGGCGGTGTCATGATCCACACGGGTATAGGGAATGTTCAGTTGAGCCAGCAGGTCATACACCCGCTGCTCCACATCCGCCCGACGCTCAGCCGGGGCGGCGGAATACACAGGAGACAGTTCCATCATCATGCCCTCGCCAAAAGCTTTTCACCGGCCCGGTAGATATCACCGGCGCCCACCGTCAGGATCAGATCTCCGGGCTGAGCAATGCGTTCCAACTCCTCGGCCACCTTATCCAGATTGGAGCAGTAGACGGAGCCGGGGATCTTCTTTACCAGATCGTTGGAGGAGATGCCGATATCGTTTTTCTCGCGTGCGGCATAGATCTCTGCCAAAATGGTCACATCCGGGATCTGCAGCTGACGGACAAACTCATCAAACAGGGCGTGAGTCCGGGTATAGGTATGAGGCTGGAAAGCGCAGATGACCCGCTTGTAGGGCAGCGTGCGGGCAGTCTGCAGCAGGGCCTGCAGCTCACCGGGGTGATGGGCATAGTCGTCATACACATCAGCGCCGCGGAAGTTGCCCTTAAACTCAAAACGGCGGCCGGCACCATGGAAAGTGGAGAGACCCTCCTCCACAGCGCTGCCCTCCACACCCAGTACATAGGCGGCAGAAGCGGCGGCCAATGCGTTGAGGATATTGTGGCGGCCGGCTACGTGCAGCTGCACATGGGCATAGGTCTGTCCGCGCACCACCACATCAAAGGTGGGGAACCCGTCATGGAAAGCGATATTTTTCGCGGTGCAATCGGCCTCCTTATCATTCAGACCAAAGGTGAACAGGGGGCGCTCCAAGCTCTTCAGGGCATCCATGGCGCCGGCATCATCGGCATTGACGATCACATGGCCACGCTGGGGAACCAGACCGGCAAAGGCGCGGAAGGAGCGCTGAATATCAGCCAGATCCTTGAAGAAATCCAGGTGATCCGCCTCCACATTGAGGACTACCGCCACAGTGGGGAAAAAGCTGAGGAAGGAGTTGCAGTACTCGCAGGACTCCAGAATAATGGTGTCACCCTTACCAACCCGGTAACCGGAATTCAGCAGAGGCAGAGTACCGCCAATCATAACGGTGGGGTCAGCCTGAGCGGCCATGAAAATATGGGTGGTCATGGAAGTGGTGGTAGTTTTGCCGTGGGTACCGGAAACACAGATGGCATTGGGATACTGCTGCATAATGGCGCCCCAGGCCTGTGCCCGCTCATAGACAGGGATGCCGCGGGCGATGGCACCGGCGATCTCGGGGTTTCCGTCAGGGATAGCGGCGGTGCGGATCACCAGATCGCAATCCTTCAGATTCTCGGCGGAGTGGCCCACGGCCACCTCCATGCCAAGAGAGCGCAGCCGGCGGACCGTTGCACTGTCATTCATATCAGAGCCCTGCACCTGCAGCCCCATATCAGCCAGCACTTCAGCCAGCGGACACATGGACACGCCGCCGATACCGGCCAGATGGGCCCGCACGCCGGGCTTCATAAATTCTTTGATATCCACAGAGGGATGCATCATATGGGATACCTCCTCAAAGGCGCT
The DNA here is from genome assembly GCA_015067765.1 of Oscillospiraceae bacterium. Lineage (GTDB taxonomy): Bacteria > Bacillota > Clostridia > Oscillospirales > Oscillospiraceae > Vescimonas. Next base: position 49,172 of record SVLV01000004.1, read on the forward strand.
GCACGCCAGATTGCATTTTAACTCACGATATATTATAATATATGTAAAGAGGAAGTGCAACCGGATTTCCGTCGTTTTTCGGCGGGAGATCCAGGGAAAGGAGGGGGAAAGTCATGATTCCGCAAGGTGTGAAGCAGATTATGCGTGTGTTGCAGGCGGCCGGGCATCAGGCCTATCTGGTGGGCGGCTGTGTGCGGGATATGCTGCGGGGAGCGCCCCCTCAGGACTGGGATATGACCACCTCCGCAAGACCGGAGCAGGTGCAGCAGCTATTTGGCGAAAATGCCATCCCGACAGGTTTGCAGCACGGCACAGTGACAGTGCGGCAGGATGGCATCTGCTGCGAAGTGACCACATTCCGCTGCGACGGCCCCTATGCCGACGGGCGTCATCCGGTGCAGGTGACTTTTTCAGACAGCCTGGAGGAGGATCTGGCCCGGCGGGACCTGACCATCAATGCCATGGCCATGGATGCAGCCGGCGGAGTTGTCGATCTTTTTGGCGGCCGGGAGGATCTGCGGCAGGGGATAATCCGCTGCGTGGGACAGCCGCAGAAACGGTTTGACGAGGATGCCCTGCGGATCCTGCGGGCGCTGCGTTTTGCGTCCCAGCTGAATTTTTCCATAGAAGAGCGGACAGATGCGGCCATCCGCACCTGTGGAGAACATCTTGCCCACATCGCTCCTGAGCGGATCCGGGAAGAGATGGAGAAATTGCTGCTGGGCCCCGGTGCATCAGAGATCCTGATGGCATATCCCCTTGTGCTGGGGGTGTTTCTGCCGGAGGCAACAGCCTGCGTGGGCTTTGAACAGAAAAATCCCCACCATCTTTACGATGTGTGGGAACATACGGCCCGGGCGGTAGGCGCCGCCTCTCAAGATGCGGTGATTCGCTGGGCGATGCTGCTTCACGATCTTGGGAAACCCGCCTCCTTCACGGTGGATGAGGCCGGTACAGGCCACTTCTACGGCCATGCAGAGATCAGTGCACAGATAGTGAGGGAGATCACAGCGCGGCTGCGGTTTGACAAAAAGACGGCGGCGCGTGTTGAGACGCTGGTGGCCCAGCACGGGCGGGAGATCGCCCCCACCGAAAAAGCGGTAGGCCGCGCCCTGCGTATGCTGGGTGCGGAGGTGTTGCGGCAGTTGCTGGCTGTGAAGCGGGCCGATGCAGCGGCCTGCCATCCCGACTATGCCCGCCGGACGGAGCATATAGATGCGGTGGAGGCGGTACTGGAGAACCTGCTGGCGAAAAATGCCTGTTTCACCCTCCGGGATCTGGCGGTAAATGGGTATGATCTGCAGTCGATGGGTCTGCAGGGCAGGGAGATCGGAATCCTGCTGGAAGAACTGTTGGAGCAGGTCATTGACGGACAGCTGCCCAATGAGCGGGAGGAACTGTTGCAGTGGGCTGGGTCCAGAAGATAGAAAAAAGAAAGGTTGAGCACAGCTCAACCTTTCTTTTTCAGTTTGTTCCAGAGGGAGGACCAGTCCAGTTCCATTAGCAGAAGGCTGAACATCATCAGTGCCGCGCCGATATAGCCGCGGACCCCCAGCACCTCATTGGCGAAGAGATAGGCAACAAAGGCGGAGAACAGGGGCTCCAAAGTAAAGATCAGACCCACATGGGAGGCACTGGTGTACTGCTGCTGCACCGTCTGTACCACGAAAGCCACACCAGAGCAGAAGATACCCAAAAACAGAGCTGCGGCCCAGATGCCCGGGGTGGGAGGCAGAATGGGCTTTTCCAACAGGAAGGACAGAATCAGAGTAACGACACCGACCACGCCCAACTGCAGGATACCCATCTGCAGAGGATCCACATCCGGCTTGCGGACGGCCCGGTCCGTAATCACCAGGTCAATGGCATAGAAAACAGCGACACCCAAGCAGATGATGTCACCCAGTGCCGGACGGAACTGCTCGTTCAAAGTCAGCAGAGCAAGACCAATGGTACAGAGAACCAAAGCAACACCCAGCCGGGGGGAGGGCTTTTGCCGGGAGATGAGAAATTCCAGCACGGGAGTAGTCACCACCGGCAGTGCACAGATGAAGCCTGCATTGGAGATAGAGGTATAGAGCAGACCGTAACTGCAGCAGATATAGACCACCACCAGGCAGAGCCCCACCAGGACAGCATACTTCAAAGTGGAGCGGGAGATGTTGCGCATCCTCCTATGGTAAATGCCGCCCAGCACAAAAAAGGCCAAAAGAAAGCGGAAGGCATTGAGATTCATGGGCGGCATGTGCTCCAGGCACATATCTGCCAAAAGGTAGGAGATCCCCCAAAAACCGGTCACCATGACCAAAAGGAGATCTGCTTTTTTCTGTTTGCTCAATGAGGTCACCTCCCATCCAGTTTCTTGACCGTATCATACCATGAAGCGGATAAAAAAGGAAGTGGTCATTTCCAAAGCCGCAGGTGGCCGGCATCGTGGAGCTGCTTGATGAAAAGAAGCAGGATAGGCGCCAGCAGCATACCGGCAACCCCCAGTAAGCAGAACCCCACATACATGGCGGCCAAAGCGGCCAGCGGCGGGAGATTTGCCTGAGCGGCCATGATCCGCGGCTCCAGAATGCTGCGGATCAGGGAAATGATACCGTAGAGGAGCAGCAGATAGATGGCCTGAGGGATTTGCTCGGTGAGCAGACACAGGGCTGCCCAGGGGAGCAGAACGGTTCCGATGCCGAACACCGGCAGCATATCCACCAGCGTGATCAGGGCAGCCAGAAGCAGTGCATAGGGCTGGCGCAGCAGCAGAAGACCCAAAAGGAGCTGCAGAAAGGTGATGGCCAGAAGGATACACTCCGCCTTCAGCCACTTGCCCAGTGTGGTCAGCAGATTTTTCTTGATGGCCCGGACTCTGCAGAGGGTTGTCGGCGCCAGCTGTCGGCGGAAGAATGCCATCATGCCGGGGAGGGTGCCGGTGGTAAAAAACAGGGCCAGCACAGTGGTGGCGACAAACAGAATGATCTGCGGAAGATTCCCCACGGCGGAGGTGAACAGCCGCAATCCCTCCATGGACAGCTGCTGAAACCATGTGGCCAGGTGCTGGGAGCTTTCGTCAAAAAAGTCCTGCAGCCAGATGCGCAGCTGATCGGGACAGGCGGCACAGAACCGGTCCAGCCGCTGCTGCAGCCGGTCAGCCCACAGGGGCAGTGCGCTCAGCTGCTGCGGAAGCTCTGTCAAAAGTTCCATCGCCTGACGGAACATGGTTGTCAGCAGCAGCGAGGCCATGGTCAGAAGTGCTGCCAGAAAGAGGCAGGTCAGCACGGCGGCGACAAAGCTGCGCTGTAGATGGAGTTTGCGGCGCAGCAGTTGGATTGCGGGCTCTGCGGCATAGGCAATCCCCCATGCAATGAGAAAAGGGAGTAGCCACAGCAGCAGATACCGTATGATCAGCCAGGCTATCAGAGCCAGTGCGGCAAAATAGGCCAGCCGGATCAAAAGGGACAATTCTTTTTGATACATGTGCATCTCCCTGTCATGATAAAAATAGCTTGTGTTTTTTCGTTAAGCATGATACCATTAAGGTGACCACACTGGAAGAACAAACGACCGCGAGAGGTGGAGTGCCTATGGAAAAGAAAAAGTACTATATTGTTTCGGCAGATGCTCTGCCGGAGGTTTTTATCAAAGTGGCAGAGGCCAAACGGATGCTCCAGGTGGGTGAGGCGGATACGGTGGGTGAGGCTGCCCGCATGGTGGGAATCAGTCGCAGTGCTTTTTATAAGTATAAAGATGCCGTGCAGCCTTTTCAGGATATGAAGGCCGGTCAGATCATTACTTTCTATGCGCTGCTGAAGGACAATCCCGGAGTCCTGAGCAACTACCTGTCTATATTTGCCAATTCCGGCGCAAATATACTTACCATCAACCAAACCATTCCCACCAGCGGCTGCGCCGGTGTGACCATTTCGGCGGAAACCAGTGAGATGACGGAGGGGTTGGATGAGATGATCGCCCGGGTCTCCAAAGCCTTTGGCGTGCTGAAATTTGAAATTTTGGCGGGCTGATACTTGTAATATAGCAGCGGATCAAAAGAGTTATGCGGATCTCTCCCAGGGAGAGATCCGCATTTTTGCACATATAGGAGGAGAGAGACCACATAGAATGGGAAAAAGGAGGCGAGGTCATGAGGCGTTACCGGTATCTGTTGGGATGTTTGGCCGCCATAGGAACGGTGGCATTTCTCCTGTGGTTTCATGCCAACTGGCCCAGCCCGCTGACCCGGCTGCTGACTCCTGTGTCCGACAGTCCGTGGGAACAGAGCAAAGCAGTGTTTTGGGGATATCTGGCCGGGGCGCTGGTGATGTGGGCATTGTCTGACCGGAGGGAAAGCCGGGCCGGACACTGTGTCGTGCTGATCTTGGTGCCTCTGCTGACGGCAATGGCCGGATGGCTTCTGCCGGAGGAGTGGATCCTTTGGCCATTGGGCTTGGTCGTGGGAGCGATCCTGTATGGCCTGTTTCTGAACAGGAAGGTGTTTGGCGGAGAACTGCTGTGGTACACACTGGCTATCCTGCTGGGGATCGCGTATATCCTGTTTACGGTGATGCCTCCGGCGGTGGGGCCGTTTCTGGATTCCTCGGCAGCGGCGGTGATGGCCACCATTCCCTGCTGAAAAAGGGAGGAGAGCATTTGCTCTCCTCCCTTGCTCTATTCGTGGGACAGAATGAATTTCAGCGGCTGGGCCAGATCGCGATCCAGCTGCTTGCGGTAGCGGTCCTCCTCACTGAACACACAGCCGCAATACTTTTGCATATAGAAATTCAATTCCCGGGCCTGTTTCTGGCCATCCCGGAAACCGGGGCGAAAGTCCCGGTACAGAAACCGGACCCCATATTGCTGAGCCAGTCGCTGCGCCGTTTGCGCCATCAACTCGTGATTCTGATAGGGGCTGACAAACAGTGTGCTGGTGAAGGAGTCATAGCCGTTTTCTGCGGCGAAGCGGGCGGTCTGTTCCAACCGAATCTCATAGCAGTGACTGCAGCGGTGGGCAATATCCCCGGCCACGGCCTGCACAAAGGGCCGCAGGCCGTAGTCCTCCTGCACAATCAGCTCCAGGTCAATGGTGGGGGCATAGGCCATCAGAGTGTCCCGACGGGCCTTGTATTCCTGATAGGGATGGATGTTGGGATTGTACCAATAGGACACCGGCTCGATCCCCTCAGAGCGCAGCAGCTGAATGCAGGAGATGGAGCAGGGGGCACAGCAGGTGTGAAGCAAAGTTTTGGACATGATCACTTCTCCTTTCGCTGCAGCAGCTTTCCCAGCAGACTCCGGCGCGCCGGCTTGTCTGCCTTGGGGCGGCCGGAGGAGAAGAACCGGGTATAGACCTGATGGAAGGGTTGCCGGGCATAGGCCTCGAAGAAGGCCTGCCGCTGCGGAGGCATGGGCAGAGGGGTGGAAAGGGCAGGATTGGCGGCCACGGCTTCGGCCAAAGTGCGGGGGATTCGGCGCAGCGGCAGCGTATCAAAAATCTGTGCGCCCTTGGGGGAATTGACCAGCAGCAGGGAAGGGGATTGATTTCCCAACTCCGGGAAAGCCTTTTCCAACCCGCGGAATACACCCAGTGTCAGGTCTCCCTGCCGCTGTGTGCAGGTATAGGGACAGCGGTGGCAGACGGGACGCAGGAAAAGCTGCCGCATAAGCCCGCGCCCATAGGGGGACTTGCTCAGTGGAGCATCGTAAGGACTTGCATCCCGGAATGTCATATGGAAACGGGGGTGCCGCTCACCGGCCAACCTCTGGAAAAACTCCACGGACACGGCCGGTTTTTGCTTGATGTAGGACATAGCCTGTACGGTGCGCTCCCAGACACCGGGAGAGGGGGCACCCTGACAGAGCAGGTCGCAGGTCAGCAGCTGCTCGGGATGATCGCCCAAATATCGGTAGAGGCCGTGAACCTGACAGGGTGTGCCGACGAAAAGCACTCTGCGGCCCCGATCCAAATAATACCGGACCTTCTGGTAACTGTCACCGATCTGACTCTGCACCAGTTTAACGCCCTGCAGGCGGGGAAGATCTGCTTTGCTCTGCACGGCAATGTGGGATACATGCAGTTTTTCATCCATCACTGCGCCAAATACAACGCCGCCGGACTCCAATATGTGCTCGGCCAGCGGGAAAAAGACACCTCCGGCAGAGGACTGCATCCGGACAGACTCCTCCGGATTCCATACGGCAAAAACGGCAGGCTCCGGACGGGGACCGGGCTGCTTGCCGGCGGGGCAGACATGGGAACAGTGACCGCACTGAATGCAGGCATCTGTCACGGTGGGACGCAAAAAGCCCTCCCGATCCGGCAGCATATGGATAGCGCCCTTCACGCAGGCATTGGCACAGGCACCGCAGCCGGTACACAAATCATGTGGAGCCAACTGAGGGATGGAGACTTCCTGCATATCCGTCACTCCTTTGAGAAAAGTGTAGTCATTGTACCATGAATTGGGATGAAAAACAAGCATACGGCAGGAGCATCGCTCCTGCCGTATGGGGTGGGTTTTCAGTTGTTCTCGGCTGCCTGACGGCAGATGGGCAGATTGGTCAAAAATTCCCGCAGAGACAGGAAATGGGGGTTGCGGGCATTTTCCTGCAGGCACATCAGACACAGCGGGACCCGTTTTTCCGGGAACATGGGGATAGCGGCCACGCGGGAGTAAGCGCCCAGAGATTCCGGACCGATGGTGATGCCCTTGCCGCTGCGGATCAAGGCCATCATGATGCTGAAGCTGTCGGTACGGTAGAAGTTGCGGGAGGCAAGATTGTGATCCTTGGCCAGCTTCTGCATGGCCAGATCGTCAATGGAACCCTTGGGACCGGTGATGATGCTGCAACCTCGCAGATCCTCAAAGGTCAGGCTGCTGAGGCCTGCCAGCGGGGAAGTGGGGGACATGAGTGCGCACTGCCGCTCCCGGAACAGCTCCACGATGCAGAACTCCGACAGGTCGGCAGACTGCAGGATGGGGGAGGGAGGCAGACGGTCAATGACAAAGTCCACGCGATTCTGTCGCAGGGATTCCAAAGGATTGCCGTTGATATCCATATTGGAAAAAGTGATTTCAAAGCCGCTCTGGTTGTGGTAGAACTCCATGGTCTGATCAAAGATGCCGGTGGAGTGCGTGCGGAAGCCAAGGCCGAGCCGCAGATGGACCAGCTGCTTGTCCTCCGTGCTGCCCAGAAATTTTTCCTGAAACTGATCCCAGGATTCCATCAGAATGGCAGCTTCCCGGCAGAAGTTTTCGCCGTCCGGCGTCAGAGTGACACCCTGGGGCGTGCGCAGAAAGAGAGTTTTCTGCAATTCCTGCTCCAGCGTTTTGATCTGCAGGGAGAGGGCCGGCTGGGAGATATAGATCTGCTCAGCAGCTTTGGAGAAGCTCTGATGCTTTTCCACTGCCAGGGCATAACGAAGCTGAACAATTGTCATAAACGAACACCTCCTGCGAGGGATATAACTTTTTCATATGACGTATTATACAAAAAAAGCTTTCTTTTTGCAACACGTCTTGCTAAAATAAGAGCAGAGAAAAAAACTTTCTCCGAAATTAAAAAAACTATGGGAGGCACTATTATGATTTTTGGTGTTGCAAAAGAGATTAAGGACGGCGAAACTCGCGTAGCTTTCCTGCCCGCCGATGTTGAAGAGATCGTTGGCCTGGGTAGCCAGGTTCTGATTGAGACCGGCGCTGGTGAACTCAGCGGCCATCCCGATGAGGAATATATCGCTGCCGGTGCTACTATTGTTGGCTCCATGAAGGAAGTTTGGGCCGGTGCCGATATGGTCGTGGCCATCAAGGAGCTGGAAGAGGAGCACTTCCCCCTGATCCGTGAGGGTATGGCCATTGCTGCCAGCCTGCACTCCAATGCCCACCCCGACGAAGTGGATGTCCTGCTGGAGAAGAAGGTCACCGCTATCGCTTTCGAGGATATCACCGATGAGCACGGCGAGTTCCCCGCTCTGAAGACCCAGAGCCCCATCGCCGGCGCTGGTGCTGTGATCATGGCCGCCTATCATATGTCCGCTGCCTCCATCCGTCCCGATGGCACCCGCGGCCCTGGCGTCATGATGACCAAGATCACCGGCTGCCCCGTTGCTGAAGTCACCGTTACCGGTGGTGGTTATGCTGGTATCGCTGCCGCTCAGGCTGCTGCCGGTATGGGCGCCAACGTCACCCTGATGGACGTCAACGTGGATAAGCTGAATGCTGCCCGTGCCGTTCTGCCCGACAATGTTCAGTACCTGCTGAGCACCAAGTCCGCCATTGAGCAGCGTCTGGAAGTTTCCGACCTGCTGGTCAACTGCGTGCCTTGGCCCAAGCATCGCAAGGATCACCTGATCACCCGCGAGATGATGCAGAAGCACGCCAAGCCCACCATGCTGGTTTGCGACGTTGCCTGCGACGTCGGCGGCGCTCTGGAGACCTGCGTCCAGTCCACCTCTCACTCCGAGCCTCTGTATCAGCTGGACGGCATCACCTACTACTGCGTGGATAACATCCCCGCTGCATTCGGTCGTACCGCTATGGCCAGCTGCTCCGTGCCTCAGAGACCCATCTTCAGAGAGTTCGCCAAGAAGGGTGTTGTCCAGACTCTGAAGGACAACAAGTACCTGCGTACCGCTCTGACCACCCACGAGGGCAAGCTGACTCTGCTGGAGACCGCTCTGAAGCAGAACCGCGAGTACACCCCCGCTGAGGAAGCTCTGGGCATGTAATCGGAGATCCCGGATCTCAACATTACATCGTGCAATGAGAAAAAGGAAGGGATCCTTCCTTAGAAAAAAGACATCTCCCGTATCTGCGGGGGATGTCTTTTTTTCAATGGATGAAAAGAGACGGCGGCGGAGCTCGGATTGTGATTTTCCTTTATGCGAAACGACTAAAAAGGAGCGGTTTATTTTTGTCATTTAGCTTAATTATTCTAAGAATAACAAAAAGTTATTTCCCTTTTTTTTCGGTTGTGCTATAATACTAAACGGTAAACATGCCCTGTGGGGCATCCAAAACCACAGACATAAATTTTTTCAGGAGGAACGAAAAAATGATTTTTGGTGTTGCAAAAGAGATCAAGGATGGCGAGACTCGTGTAGCTCTGCTGCCTACCGATGCTAAGGAACTGATCGAGATGGGTTGCAAGGTCCTGATCGAGACCGGCGCCGGCGCTCTGTGCGGCCATCCCGATGAGGAGTATGTCGCATACGGTTGCGAGATCGTCCCCACCATGGCTGATATCTACAACAAGTCCGACATGGTTCTGGGCATCAAGGAGCTGGAAGAGGAGCACATGGCTCTGCTGCGTGAGGGCCTGGTTCTGGCCACCAGCCTGCACTCCAATGCTCATCCCGAGGAAGTGGATGCTCTGCTGAAGAACAAGGTCACCAGCATTGCTTACGAGGATATCACCGATGCTAAGGGCGAGTTCCCCATCCTGAAGACTCAGAGCCCCGTTGCCGGTTCCGGCGCTGTGATCATGGCTGCCTATCATATGTCCGCTGCTTCCATCCGTCCCGATGGCACCCGCGGCCCCGGCGTCATGATGACCAAGATCACCGGCTGCCCCGTTGCTGAAGTTACCATCACCGGCGCCGGCTTCGCTGGCATCGCTGCTGCTCAGGCCGCTGCCGGCATGGGCGCCAACGTCACCATGATGGACGTCAACGTGGATAAGCTGAATGCTGCCCGCGCTGTTCTGCCCGACAACGTTCAGTACCTGCTGAGCACCAAGTCCGCCATTGAGCAGCGTCTGGAAGTTTCCGACCTGCTGGTCAACTGCGTGCCTTGGCCCAAGAACCGCAAGGACTATCTGATCACCCGCGAGATGATGCAGAAGCATGCTAAGTCCACCATGATGGTCTGCGACGTTGCTTGCGACGTTGACGGCGCTCTGGAGACCTGCATCCAGTCCACCTCTCATTCCGAGCCCCTGTATCAGCTGGACGGCCTGACCTACTACTGCGTGGATAACATCCCCGCTGCATTCGGCCGCACCTGCTGCCAGAGCTTCACTCAGCCCATGCTGCCCTTCCTGAAGGAGATCGCTGCTAAGGGTGCTGTCCAGGCTCTGAAGGACAACAAGTTCCTGCGTACCGGCCTGACCTCCTATGATGGCAAGCTGACTCTGCTGGAGACCGCTCTGAAGCAGAATCGTCCCTACACCACCCCCGAGGAGGCCCTGGGCATGTAATCTGTCCCACTGGGATATCATTACAACTCAATCAAAAGACGCCTGCCGTAAGGCAGGCGTCTTTTTTAAAAAACAGAAAGAGAAGAGCCGACCTGAGTTTGCACAGGTCGGCTTTTTCGTTGGATCAGTTTTCGGGTTCTGCCTGCGGGAGAGTGATCCGGACCTTGAAGAGATCTCCATCCAACAGGATTTGAAAAGTTCCGCGCTGCAGGGAGATGAGCCCTGCGGCAATGGATAGACCCAGTCCGCTGCCCTCGGTGGAGCGGGAGGCATCTCCGCGGACAAACCGCTCGGTCAGTTCCTCAGGAGCCACCGTGAGCGGATGCTGGGAGATGTTCTTGATCTCCAGAAGCAGTGCGCCGGACTCCTGGCTGGCGGTCAGATAGACGCGGGTCCCGGGCAGCGCATATTTGCAGACATTGCCCATCAGGTTGTCCAATACTCGCCACAGAAGTCTGCCGTCGGCCATGGCATAGGGAAGCTGCGGCGCTGCCTGCAGGATCGGTTCGATGCGGGCCTCCTCCAAGCGCTGGGTATATTCTCCGCAGACCTGATGCAGCAGCACAGACAGGTCGGTGGGCTCCGGATGCACCGGAATATTTCCGCTGGAAGCCTTGGCAGCCTCCACCAGGTCCTCTGTCAGCTTTTTCAGCCGCTGGGACTGGCGCTGCAGGACCTGCAGATATTCCCGTGTTTCCGGGGCATTGGGATCGGTCTTTTGCAGCAGATCCACATAGTTGACGATAGAGGTGAGGGGAGTTTTGATGTCGTGGGAGACATTGGTGATCAGCTCTGTTTTCAGATGCTCGGACTTCATCCGTTCAGTCACGGCCCGCTGCACACCCTCCTGCACACTGCCCAAATGATAGGCGTGGCGCCGGAATTCCGGCAGCGTATGGCGGAACAGCTGCGGCTGATGGGAGTAGTCGCCCTGCGCCAATTTTTCGCCCGCCTGCAGCAACCGGTGGAGATCCAAAGTCAGATATAGAAGTACGCCGGTGAGGGGGAGAATCAGCATCAGAATGGTGGCAATGCGTCCCTCAACCGGCAGAAGCGTGGTGCACAAAAGCAGGGCTGCAACACTTACCATGCCCAGCAGACATTTCCACAGCAAGGGGAGATTTTTCAGCAGAAGGAAGAGTCCCCGGAGGAGCTTGCGGAGCAATCTGCGGGAAAAACGGAGCAGGCGATAGAGGAGCGTGTACTTCCACGGTGGTCCCGCCTTACATTGGGCGGTGAACACCAAAAGCAGAAGTAAAGTGAGCGCAGCGGTAAGCAGCAGAAAGAACAGTTCACTGATCCAACTGCCGTAATAGTGATGGTAACGGAGTGCATTGAGGGTGAGCAGCAGCACCGCCAGATCGATCTCCAGCGGGATTTGATCCAGCCAGGTGAGATGGATTCCTTCGTGGTCCTCCCAACGGCCGGCAGAGGCCAGGGAGAACGCCAGCAGAAGCAGACAGGCGACCGGGCAGGCAACCATGCCGGCCTTGACCCAATTGCGATAGTAGAACAGAGGATGGGCTTTCAACTCAGATCCGCCCAGGTACATGTCCCACAGAATAACAGCACACAGGAGTGTTCCGGCTGCGAAGATCAGAAGCAGGAGGAAGGCCATCACCTTGGCCCATGGCTTACGCAATAAATTGCTCATCGACTGCCCTCCATCTTATAGCCCTTTCCCCATACTACCCGCAGATAGCGGGGCTCGGCGGGGTTGATCTCGATTTTTTCCCGGATATGTCGGATGTGGACGGCCACCGGATTGTCGGCGGCGGGGGCCTCCTGCCAGACACTGCGGTAGATCTCCTGAGGGGAGAATACCTTACCGGCATTTTGCATGAGGAACAGAAGAATATCATATTCCCGGGGCGTAAGAGAAACCGGTTCGCCATCCACGGTGACGGATTTGGCATCGTCATCCACTGTGATTCCGCCGATGGTGATGGCGCTGGGACGGACATTGCTGCCGCCCAACTGCAGATAGCGCCGCAGCTGGGACCGTACCCGGGCCAGCAGCTCCACCGGGTTAAAGGGTTTGGTCACATAGTCATCCGCGCCCAGATTCAAACCCAGGATCTTATCGGTATCCTCACTTTTGGCAGTCAGCAGAATTACCGGCAGGTTGGAGATGCGGCGCAGTTGATCCAGCGTGGAGATGCCATCCATAACGGGCATCATGACATCCAACAGCACCAGATGGATCTCCTCCCGGGAGAGGATGTCCAGTGCCTCCTGCCCGTTATAGGCAGGAAAGACCCGATAGCCCTCGGCGGTGAGATAGATCTGCAGGGCGGATACGATGTCCCTTGCATCGTCACAGACCAGAATATGATACATGGGTAAGCCTCCTTAGAAGGGCAGCAGTTCCGCCTGCCTGCGGTGGTGCAGGGAGGCTGCATTGACCCGGTGTTCAATGGGTTTCCACTCCGCTTTGCAGAAGAAAGCGGACAGGGAAATGGGGATGTAGGTAAAAAGAAACAAAGGAAAAGTGAGGGTGTACAGCAGTTTTTTGGCAGTGGTGGTGTGGATCTGCCGCCATTCTGTGAGGGTGGTGATCAGACCGATGGCAAAAAGGGTCAGATACATCCCGCCCAACATTCCGGCCAAAGACCATACGACAGGCAACGGAGAATCTCCGTGATATATCAGCAGTAGCGCCTGAGCCAGATGGTTGAGAAGGCTCCATGCGGACAGAATAAATGCCGGCATGATGGACATGGACATATCAAAGCAGGAAAAACTGCCCGGCAGGATTCCCCGCAGCAGACGCAGGCCGTATTGCCGAAAAACCTGCAGATACCCCTTGGACCAACGGGTCCGCTGCCGCCAGGATTGACGGAAGGTGGTGGGCTGCTCATCGTAAAGCACCGCATCGGGACAAAAAGCAATGATGTGGCCCTGCAGAATGTGGTGCACGGAAAACTGGATATCCTCGGTCAGCAGATGGAAGGGCCAGCCGCCCATCTCCTCCAGGATCTGGCGGCTGAAGAGAAAACCTGTGCCGGAGACGGCGCAGCTGGTGTGCAACAGATGTCGGGCCTGATTGAGATACCGGCTCTCCCGCAGAAACCACAATGCATACCCGGCGGTGATCCAGTTGTCTCCATAGTTTTTGCTGTTGCGGTAACTGGTGACGATGGGGTGCCCATCGGAGAAGGTGCGGTTCATCTGCTCTATGTAATCGGGCGCCAGCAGATTGTCGGCATCGAAGATGAAATATCCGTCAAAGCCTGCCGGATAATCCCGGTGAATCTGTTCCAGCAGAGATTGCAGTGCATAGCCCTTTCCCACCTGGAGGGGATTGTTGCGCTGATAGACGACGGCCCCGGCGGCCTGCGCTGCCGCAGCCGTGTCGTCTGTGCAGTTATCCGCCATCACAAATGTGGTGATCCGTTCTGCCGGATAGGTCTGTCCGTCAATGCTGGCCAACAAATCACGGATGACTGCCTCCTCATTGCGGGCACAAATCAGCACCGCATAGCGGTTGGTGCGGGACGCCCGGTGCGCCGGTGGCTTTTTCAGCCAAACCAGAGGGATGTACAGAAGTTGATATGCATAACAGATCAAAAAAATCAGAGCAATTGCCCGGTTGATGAACTCCAAAACCGCCATGGACGCCGTCCTTTCTCAAATCAGCATGAATGGGGTGTGTCAAAGAAATTGACACACCAGCCATATCATATGGGGTAGTTTGCGTGAAAAGAATCGAAATAGGTCAGCTGTCCTGTTTGATAGGCCTATTGTATCGGCAGAACACTTAAGAAACAAGAGGAGAAACCTTTAAGATTTCCTTAATTTCTTTCTGCACGGTGGAACTGTACCGAAAAATGGACTTGACTTGGCGCATAATGGGAGCATAGAAAGAAAAGAAACGGAGGAACACCACATGAATAAGTTTTTCGATTATCTGGAGATGGATCTGTCTCTGCGGGATATCCGGGAACTGTTGGGGTATATCCGTCGGTTTATGGCTGCGGTGGCCGGTGAGATCCCGGTGGAAGGGAAGCTGGGCCGCTGTGGATTCTGCGCCAGTCCGGAGGGCGATCGTGTGCGGGTCCACTGGGTGCAGGTGGGACGCCAGCGCATCGCCATGGATGCCATCGTGTAATGCGGCGGCCTTGCGAGGCCAAGCATATGTTTTTCCGCCCTTCCCGTTTTGTGATGATTACGGGGTCTTCATCAAAATGCAAAAGGTCCGGACTGCAGTCCGGACCTTTTGCATTAACCTGAGATTCATTCATACTGTGCCAGCATTTGGCGGCAGTGAGACAGGAAATCCTCCTGTACCTGTTGGGGGCCAAGGATCTGCGCCTGTTTTCCAAACTGGGCCAGCCAGCCGAAGAAGGTGGGCCCCACCTCCACGGGGGCGGTGAGATGGAAATAGCCGGAGTCTGCCTGGTGCATATGGGCATCGGCGCCGAAGCGGTCGATTACTGCATTGAGCAGCTGCTGCTCAAACCGGAGCTGCACCATGCGGGTTTCGCCGTTATACATATCAAATACTGTTTTCACATAGGCAGCCAGATCAAAGTTCTGCGGCAGCTCATCCCGGGGTTGATCGGTGACCGTCAGCTGGAGGATACGGTCCACACGATAGTGGCGGTAATCGGCCAGTTGGGGATCGTAGGCAATCAGGTAGTAGTGGCGGTCCACGCAGAGAGCCACAGGGCTGGCGGTATAGAGGGCCCCATCCTTGCGCAGGGCTTTCTTGCCCTCGGTGGTCCAGTCAAAATAGCGGAAGGAGATCTTGCGGTTCTCTTGAATGGCGGTATAGATACCGTCCACCGCATAGTATAGCTGCTCATTGAGGGTGCGGGGGCGGCCCAGCACATAGACCTGGCGGTTCAATTGACCGGCATTGTAGCGGCTGGTCAGCTGGGTCAGCTTCTTGATCAGATCCATGCTCTTTTTCTCCGAGAGGAAGGGGGAGGCCTGCACCACATCGATGAGGGTTTTCAGCTCTGCCAGCTGAAAGGAGCGGTCCCCGATGTAATAGCCGAAATGCTGAGCCTTTTTGGTCTGAATGTCCAGACCGAATTCCTCCAGAAGGTGCAGGTCATCATACAGACTTTTGCGCTCGGCCTCAATGCCGTACTGGCGCAGATGTGCCTGAATATCCTGAATCGTCCGGGGGTGCTGTTCATCGGAGTTTTCCTGCAGGAACTGAGCCAGATACAGCAGCTTCAGTTTTTTCTGGGCCATGAAAATTCCTCCCTTTTTTACCTGATACAGGAAGTATAACAGAAAAGGGAGAAAATGGGTAGTCCTTTTGCGAGGAAAAGCGAACCGCAGCAGGAAAATACTTGCGTCATAAGAGGAAGTGTGGTATAGTTTTATAGGTTAATAATGGTACTTTTGCCGGTACCAAAGAAGAAAAGAGAAACAATAGGGAAGGAAGAAACGATTATGAATATTCTTGTGATCAATGCGGGCAGCTCCTCTCTGAAGTATCAGCTGATGAATCCTGAGACCGGTGCCCTGCTGGCCAAGGGCCTGTGCGAGCGTATCGGTATCGACGGCAAGTTCACCTACAAGCCCCAGGTGGAGGGCAAGGAGAAGCTGGATGCTATCGATGTGGCAATGCCCACCCATTCCGAGGCCATTCAGACCGTGCTGAACGCTCTGGTGGATGAGAAGAACGGCGTGATTGCCTCCATGGATGAGATCGAGGCAGTGGGTCACCGCGTGGTGCACGGCGGCGAGTCCTTCGCTTCCTCCGTGCTGATTGACGATGCTGTGATGGCTGCCATCGAGGAGTGCACTCCTCTGGCTCCCCTGCATAACCCCGCCAACATCATCGGCATTGAGGCCTGCAAGGCCGTGCTGGGTGACAAGGTTCCTCAGGTTGCTGTGTTTGACACCGCCTTCCATCAGACCATGCCCGAGCATGCTTACATCTATGCCGTTCCCTATGAGTACTATGAGAACGACAAGATCCGTCGTTACGGCTTCCACGGCACCTCTCACCGCTATGTGTCCAAGCGCGCTGCTGAGATCCTGGGCAAGGATCCCGCTGAGCTGAAGATCGTCTCCTGCCATCTGGGCAACGGTTCTTCTCTGGCTGCTGTGTCCGGCGGTCGCTGCGTGGATACCTCCATGGGTATGACTCCCTTGGCCGGCCTGCCCATGGGCACCCGCGCCGGTGATATGGATGCCGGTGTGGTGGAGTTCATTGCCAACAAGTATGGCTACACTGTGTCTGAGACCCTGAATATCCTCAACAAGAAGTCCGGCGTGCTGGGCGTTTCCGGCGTGTCCTCTGACTTCCGTGATCTGGAGTCTGCCTTCAAGGAGGGCAATCACCGCGCCGGTCTGGCTCTGGATATTTTTGCCTACCGTGTCCGCAAGATGATCGCTGAGTACGCTGCTGCTATGGGCGGCGTGGATGTGGTCCTGTTCACCGCCGGTGTGGGTGAGAACTCTGCCGGTACCCGTGCTGACATCCTGAAGGGTCTGGAGTTCATGGGTATCACCTGCGATGCCGAGAAGAACAAGGTCCGCGGCGAGGAGCGCATCATCTCCAAGGATGGCGCACCTGTCACCGTCATGGTGGTTCCCACCAACGAAGAGCTGATGATCGCCATGGATACCATGGAGATTGCCCGCGGCTAATCTGCATATCATCAGAAGTCCCGCACACCACATGGTGTGCGGGACTTTTTTGCCGGATTCACAAAAAGTTTACGGGAAAAGTGTAGTCACTTCGCCGGGGAAGAGGTGCTTTGCCTTGACGATTAGGACAGCCCCGTTGTATAATATAGTGATTTATTATGCGGAGGTATGCCTTATGTGGATTGCAGATGGCTGGAAAGACTATGAACTGCTGGACTGCGGCAGCGGCGAGAAGCTGGAGCGCTGGGGTAAGCAGATCCTGGTGCGTCCGGATCCGCAGGCAATTTGGGAGTCGGAGCGGAAGAATCCTTTCTGGCGGCAGGCCCATGCCCGTTATAGCAGGTCCTCTACCGGCGGCGGGCACTGGGACAAGAAGAAGCTGCCGGAGAGCTGGCCCATCTCCTATAAGGAACTGAATTTTCAGGTCAAGCCCATGAATTTCAAACATACGGGTCTGTTCCCGGAGCAGGCGGCTAACTGGGATTTTGTCATGGACAAGATCCGTAATGCCGGCCGTGAGATCCGGGTGCTGAATCTGTTTGCCTATACGGGCGGTGCCACTGTGGCCTGCGCCAAGGCGGGGGCGACGGTATGTCATGTGGATGCGGCCAAGGGTATGGTGGCCTGGGCCAAGGAGAATGCAAAGCTCTCCGGTCTGCAGGATGCCCCCATCCGCTGGATCGTGGATGACTGCGCCAAGTTCGTGGAGCGCGAGATCCGCCGCGGAAAGACCTATGATGCCATTATTATGGATCCCCCCAGCTATGGCCGTGGCCCCTCCGGTGAGGTTTGGAAGCTGGAGGAGAACCTGTATCCCTTTGTGAAGCTGTGTGCGCAGGTCCTGTCGGACAAGCCCCTGTTTGTGCTGATCAACTCCTATACCACCGGTCTTGCTCCCTCTGTGCTGGGCTATATCCTGCAGATGCTGGTGGGAGAGAAATTTGGCGGAAAGGTGACCTGGGACGAACTGGGTCTGCCCTGCACCGATTCCGGTATGGCGCTGCCCTGCGGTGCCACCGGTCGCTGGATGAGTGAGTAACGGAATGTGATAAGGAAGTTTTGCTATGGCAGCTATGATTGAGATCAAAAACCTGACCTTTGCCTATCAGGCGGAGGAGGGAGAGCAGCAGCGTTCCGCCCTGCGGGATGTGAATCTCTCTATTGAGGATGGTACTTTCGTGGTGGTGCTGGGGCACAATGGATCCGGGAAATCCACTATGGCCAAGCATATGAACGGTGTACTGCTGCCCTGCGGCGGCAGTGTGCTGGTGGAGGGAATGGATACACAGAATGAGGAACTCCTGATGGAGATCCGCCGCCGCGTGGGCATGGTGTTCCAGAACCCCGATAACCAGATTGTTGCCAATGTAGTGGAAGAGGATGTGGCCTTCGCTCCGGAGAATCTGGGCGTGGCCAGCGAACAGATCCGCCGCCGTGTGGATGATGCGCTGAATACAGTGGGCATGAGTGCCTATGCCACCCACGCGCCCCATCTCCTCTCCGGCGGACAGAAGCAGCGGATCGCCATTGCCGGCGTGATTGCCATGGAGCCCAAGTGCATCGTGCTGGATGAAGCCACCGCTATGCTGGATCCTGTGGGTCGCCGGGAAGTTTTGGCCACGGTCCACCGGCTCAATCGGGAGCGGGGGATTACGGTGGTGCTGATCACCCACCATATGAATGAGGCACTGGAGGCCGACCGTGTGATCGTGATGAACGAGGGACAGGTGGCCATGGACGGTACACCCAAAGAGATCTTCAGCCAGGTGGAGCAGCTGCGTCAGCTGGGCCTGACTGCACCGGAGACGGTGGAATTGATGTATGAACTGAATGGTGCGGGAATGGAACTGCCGCTGGATGCCATCACCGTAGACGAATGTGCCGATGTGATTTGCGGAGCACTGGCTGCCGCAGGAGGGAAATAAAAGTTTTGGAACCGATTTTGCGTGTAGAAGACCTGACGCATACTTACAGCGCAGGTACTCCGTTCCAGCGTAATGCGGTGGAACACATGAATATTGATGTGATGCCCGGGGAGTTCCTGGGGATCATTGGCCATACCGGCTCCGGCAAGTCCACGCTGATCCAGCATTTCAACGGCTTGCTGCAGCCCACCTCCGGCCGTATCCTGCTCAATGGGCAGGACATTTGGGCTGAGCCCAAGAAGATCCGTCAGGTGCGTTTTCAGGTGGGATTGGTGTTCCAGTATCCGGAATATCAGCTCTTTGAGGAGACCATCTATAAGGATATTGCCTTTGGCCCCAGCAACATGGGCCTGGATAAGGCGGAGATCGACCGCCGTGTCCGGGAGGCTGCAGCTTTTGTGGGTTTGGACGAGAGCCTGTTGGAAAAGTCCCCCTTCGAACTGTCCGGCGGTCAGAAACGCCGCGTAGCTATTGCCGGTGTGCTGGCCATGGAACCCAAGGTACTGATTCTGGATGAGCCCACGGCTGGTCTGGATCCCCGTGGTCGGGAGGCGATCCTTGCTCAGATCCGGGCCTATCATCAGCGCCAGGGGACCACAGTGATTCTGGTGAGCCACTCCATGGAGGAGATCGCACAGAATGTGGATCGGATCGTGGTGCTGAAGGGTGCCCACAAGCTGATGGAGGGAACGCCTCATCAGGTGTTTGCCCGGGCAGAGGAACTGGAAGAGGTCGGCCTGGATATTCCCCAGCCTACCAAAATTGCTCTGGCACTGCGGCGCAGAGGGCTGGATATCGACACTGCCGTTTATACCACGGAGGAGCTGAAGCAGGCGCTGCTGGCTCTGAGAGGAGGCGGACAGGTATGCTGAAAGATATTACCTTAGGTCAGTATTTTCCGGGTCATACTCTGGCTCACCGTCTGGATCCACGCACCAAGCTGCTGGCTGTGATGCTGTATATTGTGGCGTTGTTTACTGCTGGCAGTGCCCTGACCTATGTGTTGGTGGCGGCAGTACTGGCAATTTCCATCAAGATTTCCAAGGTAAAGCTGAAGGCGCTGACCCGTGGCCTGAAGCCGGTTTTGGTCATTGTGATCTTTACGGGTCTGATGAATCTGTTCTTTACCGCCGGTACACCGGTGAGTGATCTGTGGCTGCTGCAGTATATCACCTGGGAAGGCATCCGCGCCGCCATCTTTATGGTGCTGCGGATCACCATGCTGATCATGGGTACCTTCCTGATGACCTATACCACCAGTCCCATCCGCCTGACGGATGGCCTGGAGAGTCTTCTCAGCTTTTTGAAGAAAATTAAGGTGCCGGTCCATGAACTGGCGATGATGATGTCCATCGCGCTGCGCTTTATCCCCACCCTCATTGAGGAGACGGATAAGATCATGTCGGCCCAGCGGGCCCGCGGCGCAGATTTTGAGAGCGGAAGCATCCTCCATCGCGCCAAAGCGCTGGTGCCCATTCTGGTGCCGCTGTTTATCAGCGCTTTCCGCCGTGCCGACGAGCTGGCAACGGCGATGGAGTGTCGCTGCTACTGCGGCGGTGAGGGCAGAACCGTGCTGCATGTGCTGCGGTTCGGCAAGGAGGACTGGCTGGTGCTGGCAGGCTTTGCAGCCCTGCCGGTGATTGTGATTCTATTGGGTCAGTTTGGCCTGTAATTCCGGAAAGAAAGTCGAAGGGAGGCCCTGTTATGCGCAATATCGCGCTGATTTTGATGTATAATGGAACGGCCTACCACGGCTGGCAGGTGCAGAAAACGGAGATCACCGTGGCGCAGACGCTGGAACGGGGCCTGTCCATGGTGTGCGGGGAGCCGATCCGTGTGGTGGGCTGTGGGCGGACCGATGCAGGCGTCCATGCTGAGCACTATGTGGCAAACTTTCACACCAACTCCCGCATCCCGGTAGACCGGCTGCCTTTTGCGGTGAATACCCATATCCCGGAGGATATTGTGGTGATGGCGGCCTATGAAGTGGCAGAGGACTTCAATGCCATCAGCTCCTGCATCAAAAAAGAGTATACCTATCGCATCTACAATTCCCGCATCAAGAATCCCTTCTATGTGAATCGGGCCTATTTTTATCCCAAGCGGCTGGATGAGCAGGTGATGGACCGGGCGGCCCGCATGTTTGAGGGAACTCATGATTTTGCGGCGGTACGGTCGGTGGGAACCAATGTGAAGAGCACCGTGCGTACCATCTATTACTGTCATGTCAGCCGCAGCGGAGATCTGCTGGAGTTGAAGGTATGTGCCAACGGCTTTTTGTATAATATGGTACGGGCCATCACCGGCACGGTTCTGTATGCGGCGGAAGGAAAGCTGACGCCGGAGGAGATCCCGGTGATTCTGGACTCCGGTAACCGCACTCTGGCCGGCCCTACGGCGCCTCCCGGAGGTTTGTATCTGACCCGAGTTTGGTATGAGGATGAGCGACTGAATGGATAAGTGGGAATTCGATCTGGGAAATCCGCAGGAGGAAAAGCCCAGACGCGTAGCGAAACACAACTTAAAAAAGCGCTGGATCCTGCTGGGTATCGTGGCGGTTTTGGCGGTGGCTGCCGTGCTGGTGGCGGTCCTTTGGGACCCCACCGCCTTTGATGGCCTGCGTCGTGGGATCATCTATGCCCGCGCCGAAAAGGATGAGAGCGGATGCGCCCAGCTGTACGAGTATGCCGGGGACAAGGATAACAATTTTGCATCCCTGGGGGGCAGTCTGCTGACGGCTTCTTCCGGGCAGCTGAGCCTGCTGGGAGAGAACGGCGCGGTGCGGTATCATGCCGGCCTGAAGTTCAATCAGGCCGCTATTGTGGCCAACGGGGACCGCGCGGTGGTCTATGATATGGGCGGTAAGGACCTGTATGCTTTGGACAGCAAGGGTCTGGTTTGGCAAAAAACCTGTGACGGGCAGATTCTGTCCGTGCAGATCAATGAAGATGGCTGGGCTGCAGTGACGCTCAATAAGAGTGGATATAAGGCGGTTGTGGAAATCTATGACGGCAAAGGAAAATTGGCGTTTGCCTTCCAGTCGGCAGATCGGTTTGTTATGACTTCGGCAGTGGCCCACAACAGCAAACAGATGGCTGCCGTGACGCTGGGACAGGCGGATGGTGCCTTCGTCAGCAGTGTGGTGATCTACCGGCTCAACAGTGAGGAGCGACTGGCAATTTGTGATCTGCCCGGCAGTGCGGTGTATGATCTGGGGCTGGTGGAAGAGAACTACTGCGCCATTGCAGAGGACGGTCTGTACTTCGTGAAGCAGGATGGCACGCTGTTGGATGCCTATTCCTTTGAGGGGCGTTTCCTGCGTCGCTGCAGTCTGCAGGGCGATGGATACGCAGCCTTGCTGCTGGGAGACTACAAGTCCGGCAGCCAGGGCCGTCTGGTGACGGTGGATGAGAAAGGGCAGCTGATTGCCCAATTGGAGATAGATCGGGAAGTGCTGAGTCTGTCCGCTGCCGGCCGATATGTGGCGGTACTGTATAGTGACAGCCTGATGATCTATGATCGGGAGTGGAATGTGTGTGCCCAACTGCCTGATGTGAGTGTGGCAAAACAGGTGCTGATGCGGGCTGACGGCTCGGCAGTGCTGGCCGGGACTACGGCAGCAAGTTTGTATCTCCCCTAAGGAAAATGACTATGATTTGGATGGATATTGTAATCGCGGCGGTGCTGGTGCTGTCCGTGGTAATTGGAATCAAGCGTGGACTGCTGAAGTCCCTGGCAGGAGTCATTATAATGATTCTGTCGTTTATGGGCGCGTCCTGGGCGGCCAATATGCTGTCCGGTCCGGTGGCCAAGTGGCTGCAGCCCATGCTGCAGGAGACGATTTTGCAGAAATGGTTTCCGGAAGGAACCGGCGGTGACCTTCCTGTACTGAATCCGGAACTTTATGAAGGACCTTTCGGGGATTTGCTGAAGCAATTGGGTGAGCAGATCCAGTCGGCGGGCCATGATTTGCTGACGACACTGACGGAGGGCATCATTCAGTCGATTGCCTACGGCGCAGTGTATCTGGTGTCCTTTGTGGTGCTGCTGGTGGTGCTGTCGCTGCTGATGAAGCCGCTGCAGCTGGCCACCAAGCTGCCCGGTCTGCATGCGATCAATGCAGTGGGTGGTGGTATATTGGGATTGGTATGGGGCGTCCTGTTGGCGTTTCTGATTGTTTGGGTGATGCTTGTATTCCAGTGGGGCGGCATTACGCAGGAGATGATCGATCAATCCATTCTTTTGAAAATTTTTGCAAACAACAGTCCCATCAGCCTGCTTGCCTCCTTTTGATGGAGGAGGATAAGCGGAATGGGATCGTACGATACGGAGGAAAACCATGCAACCTACCCTGTGTTCCAAATGTAAGAAAAATGTGGCGGTGGTGTTCATCTCCCGGATGAACGAGAAGAATGAGCCGGTCAATGAGGGTCTGTGCCTGAAGTGTGCCTCTCAGCTGAATCTGCCTCAGGTGGAGGAGATGATGAAGCGCATGGGGATCACCTCTGAGGACCTGGATAGCCTGAACTCCGAGATGATGCAGGCTTTCGGCGGCGCTGAGGAGATGGGTGAACTGCCTGCCGGTGAAGATGAGGACGATGAGGAGGAAAGCGGCAAGACGGCTACTTTCCCCTTCCTGAACCGCCTGTTTGGCGGTGGCTCTCCTGCCCCTGAGAAGAATGAGAATGGCGGCGCCGGCTCCGGCGGTCGTGACGGCAAGGACCGGGGCAGCAAGGGAGAAAAGAAACGCAAGTTCCTGGATAACTACTGCATCAATCTCTCCCGCCGCGCCCGCGACGGAAAGCTGGATGCCGTAATCGGCCGCGAGGAAGAGATCGAGCGCGTGGTGCAGATCCTCAACCGTCGCCAGAAGAACAACCCCTGCCTGATCGGTGAGCCCGGTGTGGGCAAGACGGCCATTGCTGAGGGGTTGGCGCAGCGCATTGTGAGTGGTGAAGTCCCCTTCAAACTGCGGGATAAGGAGGTCTATCTGCTGGATCTGACGGCTCTGGTGGCCGGCACGCAGTTCCGCGGCCAGTTTGAAAGCCGCATGAAGGGCCTCATTGAGGAGATCCGCAAACTGGGCAACATCATTCTGGTGATTGATGAGGTCCACAATATTGTGGGCGCCGGAGATGCCGAGGGCAGCATGAATGCCGCCAACATCCTGAAGCCCGCTCTGTCACGCGGTGAGATTCAGGTGATCGGTGCTACCACATTTAATGAGTACCGCAAGCATATTGAGAAGGATACCGCTCTGGAGCGCCGCTTCCAGCCGGTCACGGTCAATGAACCCAACATGGAGGATACGCTGAAGATCCTCAAGGGTATTGCCCATTACTATGAGTCCTTCCATGGTGTGCAGATCCCGGAGGGAATCCTGCGTCAGGCAGTGACACTTTCGGAGCGCTATATTACCGACCGTTTCCTGCCGGATAAGGCCATTGATCTGATCGACGAGGCCTGTTCTGATCTGAACCTGCGGGATCCCTCCATCAACCGCCGAATGGAAGTGAAGCGGGATCTGGAGAATGTGACCTTCGAGCGGGAAACGCTGATGAGCGCAGAAATGCCGGAGGGGGAGACCCTGACGGACGAGCAGATGGATCAGCGCTACGCCCGCATTGCGGAGCTGCGCAGCCAGGAGATGCGTCTGCAGGATGAATTGGCAGAACTGGAGAAGCTGGGTGTTCCTCAGCTGACCATGGACAATATTGCACGAGTCATCGAACTGTGGACCAAGATTCCGGCCAGCAAGATCCGCGAGGAGGAGTTCAAGCGCCTGGCAGAGCTGGATCAGCGCTTGCGTCAGCATGTGGTGGGACAGGACGAGGCCATCGCATCGATTTCCGCAGCCATCCGCCGCAACCGCGTGGGCATCTCCCCCAAGCGCAAACCGGTCAGCTTCATCTTTGTGGGTTCCACCGGCGTGGGTAAGACGGAACTGGTCAAGCGCCTGGCAGACGACCTGTTCAATGCTCCTGAGAGCCTGATCCGGCTGGATATGTCGGAGTTCATGGAGAAACACTCTGTCTCTCGTATTGTGGGTTCGCCTCCCGGTTATGTGGGTTATGATGAGGCTGGTCAGCTGACCGAGAAGATCCGCCGTAAGCCCTATTCTGTGGTGCTCTTTGATGAGATCGAAAAAGCGCATCCCGATGTGCTGAATGTGCTGCTGCAGATTTTGGATGACGGACAGATCACCGATGCCCATGGCCGTAAGGTGAATTTTGAGAATACGGTGATCGTCATGACCTCCAATGCCGGCTCTGACAAGGGTGGCGGTTCGGTGGGATTTGGTCGCAGTGCCGATGAACAGGGTAAGGACAAGGTGATGAAGGCTCTGCAGCAGTTCCTGCGTCCGGAATTCATCAACCGTGTGGATGAGATCATCTACTTCAACCACCTGACGGAGGAGGATTTCGCCAAGATCACCTGCATCATGCTGGATGAGTTGAAGGCCTCTCTGGAGGATAAGGGATTCCACTTCACTTATGATGAGGCACTGGTTTCCTGGCTGGTAAAGAAATCTTTCTCGGTCACCTATGGCGCCCGCAATTTGCGCCGCACGATTCAGAAAGAACTGGAAGATCCCATGGCTGCCCGGATCATTGAAAGCTTCGATGCCCCGATCACACAGATCAAGGCCGTCGTTGAAGAGGATGCCGTCAAGCTGTATACACTGTAAAAGGAGTGTTTGGCCATGCTGTTTCGCAAAAAGATGGATCCCCGCTGCGCCTATTGCGCCCGCGGAACCCGGATCAATGAGGAGGAAGTGGCCTGCGTGAAGCGGGGCGTTGTTCCTGCT
The DNA here is from genome assembly GCA_015067765.1 of Oscillospiraceae bacterium. Taxonomy (GTDB): domain Bacteria; phylum Bacillota; class Clostridia; order Oscillospirales; family Oscillospiraceae; genus Vescimonas. The sequence goes on from SVLV01000004.1 coordinate 74,705, forward strand.
GAGCATCATTGCAGGAGCTTTCGCTACGATCCCCTCAAGCGCGTGCCGCCCCGGCCTGTAAAGCTGGAGGCATCGGACTGGAAACCAGAGGATTTTTCGCTCTAAGGAGGATTCGGCCATGCTATTAAATAAGGTGTGGTCGGTCTACTTCAGTGGCACCGGTACCACAAAGAAAACGGTGTGTCATTTGGGTCAGCGAACAGCGGAACGGCTGGGGCTGGCTTGGATGCAGCTGGATTTTACGCGCCCGGAAGTACGCAAGTCGCGGATGGAATTCATGGCCGGAGATTTAGTGTTCTTCGGAACACCGGTGATTGCCGGCCGTGTCCCCAATGTGCTGCTGCCGTTTTTGAAGGAGCAGGTTGCAGGAAATGGCGCACTGGCGGTACCGGTGGTGCTCTTTGGCAACCGCAACTATGATGATGCACTGCTGGAACTGCGAAATATCCTTCAGGCAAACGGATTTGCTGCTGTGGCAGGTGCCGCTTTTGTGGGAGAGCATTCCTTTTCCCGCACACTGGGTGCAGGACGTCCGGATGCAGACGACCTGCGGGAGATGGATCAATTTGCTGATCGGGTGGCAGAGAAAGTGCTCGCGTTGTCAGAAATACCTTCGGAGCCTGTATGGGTGCGGGGAGAGGATCCGATCCGCCCTTATTACACGCCGAGGGATCGGCAGGGGACGCCGATTAATATATTAAAGGTGAAGCCTAAAACCGATCCGGAGAAGTGTGTCAACTGCGGTATCTGCGCGGCAATTTGTCCCATGGGATCCATTGACCCTGGGGATGTGACGAAAGTGACCGGCATCTGCATCAAATGCTGCGCCTGTGTCAAGGGTTGTCCCAATGGTGCAAAGTATTATGATGATGCAGGATATCTGTATCATCAGCAGGAATTGGAGGCGCTGTACGGTCGTCGAGCACAACCGGAATGGTTCGTGTAAAATAGACATTAGCGCTGCTTCTGAAAGATATAAGCCCCATGTGGAATTTGAAATTGACAAATTCCACATGGGGTGTTATTCTTAAATTCCCACCGCACAAGAAACAGGCGAGCTGCGAAAGCGGGGGACTGCAAAAAAGGTTCGAAAAAAGGAAAAATAATACTTGACACGAGGCTTTGGATGCAGTATAATAAACCTGTTCCGCGTTGCGGGGCGTGTACCTTGTAAATTAAACAATGAACGAAACGAAAAGCACCAGACGGAGCGCATCGAAAGATGTGC
>SVLV01000005.1 GCA_015067765.1 Oscillospiraceae bacterium
GGTGTTGTTTTCCGTTTATTATTTGGGGCTCTCCTATGTGATCCGGCAGAGTTGGAAGCAGTACCTGTGCAGAAGCAAGAACATCACCAAGAAGTCTGCCCTGTACATCATCAGTACCGCTGACCGGGCGGCGGATGTGGTGGACCGGTGCCTTGCGGAAAAAGTGTTCCCCTATCATCTGACAGGCATCTGTCTGCTGGATGAGAATCGAGGCGGCGGTGAGGTGCGCGGTGTTCCCGTCAACACCACGAGAGAAGATATGCTGGACTTCCTGTGTCGGGAGTGGGTGGACGAGGTGATCGTCTCTGTACCCGCCCAGCAGGGCTATCCTGTTGAGCTGGTGGACAAGCTGGTAGAGATGGGTATCGTGGTCCACGTGGAGATGGAGACGCCTACGCAGTTGGAGTGGCAGAAGCAGGAGATCAAGAAGATGGCCGGCCGGCGGGTAATCACCGTGGGCCTCAGTATGGCCTCTCCGGTGCAGTTCGTTCTCAAGCGAGTGCTGGACATCCTTGGTGGTATTGTGGGTTGTCTGCTGACATTGGTTCTGACGGTGATTATTGGCCCGATGATTTACATCAAATCTCCCGGTCCCATTTTCTTTTCCCAGACAAGAGTGGGAAAGAACGGCAAACCCTTCAAGATGTACAAGTTCCGCAGCATGTATCTGGACGCAGAGGAGCGTAAGGCGGAACTGATGGCCCAGAACCGTGTAGGCAGCGGCCTGATGTTCAAGCTGGACTACGATCCCCGGATTATCGGCTGCGAGAGGCGGGAGGACGGCACCATCAAAAAAGGCATCGGAAACCTGATCCGGGACTATAGTCTGGACGAGTTCCCCCAGTTCTGGAACTGCCTGAAGGGCGACATTTCCCTGGTGGGGACCCGCCCGCCCACGGTGGACGAGTGGGACAAGTATGAACTGCACCACCGGGTGCGCTTGGCCATCAAACCCGGTATCACCGGCATGTGGCAGGTCAGCGGACGCAGCAAGATCACCGATTTTGAGCAGGTGGTGGAACTGGACAAGCAGTACATCAAAGAATGGTCTTTGGGGCTGGACATCAAGTTGATCTTTAAAACCGTCGGCGCAGTTCTGCGCAAGGATGGGTCTATGTGAGGAATATAAAATCATTCCCGAACCAAAGGGGAACGAGATGCAATAAGGAAGAAGGAAACCGTATGGAGAAGACTGTGCTTTTAACCGGTGGAGCCGGATTCATTGGGGCCCATGTGGCAGTAGAATTGCAGCAATTGGGATATCGGGTTATCCTGGCGGACAATCTGTCCAACAGTCAGGCAGATGTTGTCGGGAGGATCGGGCGTATCACCGGAGTGGATCCTAAACTTTGGGATATCGATGTAGCAGATCGTACGGAACTTGAGGGAGTTTTTGCTGCTGAACAAATCGATGCAGTCGTACACTTGGCAGGATTTAAAGCGGTTGGTGAATCGGTACAACAGCCGCTGAGCTACTATCGCAATAATCTGGACAGCACGCTGACCTTGCTGGAAGTGATGGCTGACTACGGTGTGAAGCGGCTTATTTTCAGTTCTTCTGCTACGGTTTATGGTGCGGATAATGCAGTGCCCTACACAGAAGATATGCCGGCCGGGCGATGCACAAACCCCTACGGTTGGACCAAGTGCATGATCGAGCAAATTTTGAAGGATTATGCCTTGGCAACCCCTGATTTTTCCGCTATTTGTCTGCGGTATTTTAACCCCGTCGGAGCCCATATGAGTGGTTTGATTGGAGAACGGCCCAATGGGATTCCCAATAACCTGATGCCCTATGTGACTCAAACGGCGGCGGGAATCCGGCAGGAACTGTCAGTGTTTGGCAATGACTATCCTACCCCGGATGGTACCGGTATGCGCGATTATATTCATGTGGTAGATCTGGCCAAGGGTCATGTCGCGGCGCTGGACTATTCGTTTGCCCATACCGGATGGGAAGCCATCAACCTGGGGACAGGAAAAGCCAGCAGCGTCTTGGAGTTGGTGCAAGTGTTTGAACAGGTGAATGGTGTGAAGGTTCCTTACCGTATTGCGCCACGGAGGGATGGCGATCTGGCCGTCTGCTATGCCGATGCATCCAAGGCGAAAAAACTGCTGAACTGGCAGACGGAGAAGACGTTGGCAGATATGTGCCGTGACAGTTGGAACTGGCAGAAGAACAACGCGGATGCTTAAATGCTCCCACGGGGCAGAGGCACCGGCGGCGGACAATAGAATAAAAGTGGTAGTATGCGTGTGCGCATACTACCATTTTTATGTTTTAAGAGGTGTTTGTTTTTTCAGAAAAAATGGGCATAGTGGATGAAAGAGAGCGAGAGTCCAAATAGAGGAACACAAAACATTGTAAACTGCATGTACAGTGTTCGGGAAGACGCATCGTGATTTCAAAAGGAGGGATCCATATGGAAGACAAGATGCTTTCGCAAGAGGATTTGAAAGCGTTTCGGGCGCACCTGCTTCGGGAGGAGAAGAGCCCGGCGACAGTGGAAAAGTATCTGCGCGATGCAGAGCGGTTCTGTGTATTTGCCCGGGGAAAGCCGGTGACAAAGGAATTGGCACTGGAGTTCAAGCGGGTACTACAGGAGGAGGGATATGCGGTTCGTTCTGTGAATTCCATGCTGGCAGTGCTGAACAGCCTGCTGGAATTTTTGGGCAGGAGTGAGTGCAAGGTGAAGAAACTGCGCTGCCAGCGGCAAATCTATTGTGCGGAGGAGAAGGAGTTGACCCGGGAGGAATATCTGCGGCTGCTGGCAGCGGCTGCCCGGCAGGAGCAGATGTATCTGTTGCTGCAGACCATCTGCGCAACCGGGATCCGGGTGTCGGAACTGAAGCATTTTACCGTGGAAGCCGTGACGCAGGGAGACATTTCCGTGCGTTGCAAGAATAAGATCCGGGTGATCCTGGTGCCGGGGAAACTGCGGCAGCAGTTGTTGGACTACGCAGCCCGGCGGGGGATCACCCAAGGGACCATTCTGGTGACCCGGGGCGGGAAACCTCTTGACCGGAGCAACATCTGGGCCAGAATGAAGCATCTGTGTCAGGCGGCAGAGGTCAGTCCCAGTAAAGTGTATCCCCATAATTTGCGGAAATTGTTTGCTCAAACCTTTTACGGGATGGAGAAGGACATCGCCAAACTGGCAGATGTGTTGGGCCACAGCAGCATTGAGACCACCCGCATCTATATTATGACCACCGGAACAGAGCATTGCCGGAAACGAGGAGTTGTCCGCTCTGCCCGATTGCTCCCTGTTGTATGCCAAGCTGGGCAAAGCGATCCATCTGGTCAAGGATCCCAATCTGAACCTGAAGATCACCAAACCGGAAGATTTCTATTACCTGAAGTCGTACCTGGATCTGAATGAGAATAAGCAGATCCTGGGATTGTAAAAAGTGAGGTTGCCATGAATGTCAGAGATATCAACATCATTCTGGATGCTCCGGCCACCTGGGGCGCATTGAAGGATCGCACCGTGCTGGTCACCGGCGCTACCGGTCGGCTGGGCATGTATTTTGTCTATGCACTGGTGGAGGCAAACCGGCGCTGGGATCTCCACATCAATGTTCTGGCCTTGGCCCGTAGTGCAGAGAAGATCCGCCAGCTGTATGGTGATCTGGGCAGCGAGCTTACCGTTTTGGAGCAAGATGTCACCACGGCTATTGTGTATGACGGTGCTGTGGACTATATTATCCATACTGCCGGGCTTGCCAGTCCCTCCGACTTTACCGCCCGCCCTGTGGAGACCCTGTGGGGCCACGTGATGGGCACCCGCAATGTGCTGGAGTTGGCCCGCACGCATGAAACCAAACGGGTGCTGTACACTTCCACGGTGGAAATCTACGGCGACTGGAAGAAAGAGGACTATATCAAAGAAACGGATATGGGTCCCATGAGCCACCGCAATTCCCGTGCCTGCTATCAGGAAGCAAAGCGCCTGTGCGAAACCATGTTGGAGTGTTATAAGGCCCAGCACGGGGTGGACTTTGTCACCACCAATATGTCCCACACCTTCGGCCCCGGCATCAGCCTCACCGATGGCCGCGCCTTCGCTGAGTTTATCCGTAATGTGGTGGAGGGTGAGGATATCGTCCTGCAGACCGACGGCAGCGCCGTACGTACCTATACCTATGTGGCCGATGCTGTGGCTGCCATGTTCCTGGCTCTGCTCAATGGCGATGAGCACTACTATAATATTGCTGCCGTGGAGAATCAGATCAGTGTCCGGGATCTGGCGCAGTTGATCGCCTCTATGGATCCCAAGAAGAAGGTACAGGTGGTCTTTGCCAATCAGGCCAAGCAGAAGCTTCTGTACCTTCCCTTCAAGCTGGGTATTCTGGATTCCTCCCGGATGCTGGCTTTGGGTTGGAAGCCCCAGGTGGATGTAGAGACCGCATTCCGTTGGACATTGGAGAGCTTTTTATGAGAAAACGTAGTAAGACATCTTTGCGTTCAAAGCGGAATGATTCGATCTCAACTGTTGAGAAAAACTGAAATGGTGGGAGTTTTGCGCGTGTTTTTGAAGCAATGATTATCGTGATAATCGTACCCGTGCCTTCTTTATGAATGTTTCGCAAGAGTAGACAAGCAATACCCCCATAGAATGGATGGGAAAAGGCGCGGTTTTGGGGACTTTTCCTGTTGTTTCTTATTAGCAAATGGTGTAAAATAAGTAAAGTATGGATAAGTTAAACCGATGGGATATTTTGCTGCGGAATGAGAGACCGATCTGTGCCGAAATCCCTGAGATGCAAATAAGTTGCTGCGGCAGTTGCCGGCAGCCATATCATAAGATCACATAAGAGGAATGTAGGAATGTTCAAAAAGAATGTACAGGGCTGGATGAAGCATTGGGACTTTATCCTGCTGGATTTGCTGAGTTTGGAGCTTGCCTTCCTGCTGGCATACATGACCCGTATGGGTTGGGGACAATTCTATAACAATGAGCGGTATACAGAACTGGCTGTGATGCTGGCTTTTGTGGACTTCGCGGTGCTGATCGTCCATGAGACCATGAAAAATGTGCTGTACCGCGAGGTACACCGGGAATTTGCACAGACGCTGAAGCATGTGTTTTTTGTGGAAGCATTGCTGATGCTGTATTTGTTTGCCACCAAGAGCAGTGCCTATTACTCCCGTATTATTCTGGTGAGCTTTGCCCTTTACTATTTTGCGGTATCCTTTGTGGTGCGGGTGCTTTGGAAAAAGTATCTGCGCAGCAGTAAATCTCCGCTGGCGAAGTCTGCGCTGTATCTGATCACCACCAGCGACCGTGTGGATGAGGTGGTGAGCCGCTACCTCTCCGACAAGGCAGTCCAGTATCTGGTGACGGGTATCTGTCTGCTGGATGAGGACCGGACCGGGACGGAGATCCAGGGGATTCCTGTCAATACAACGGAAAAGTCCGTGCTGGAGTTCCTGTGCCGGGAATGGGTGGATGAAGTGGTGCTCTCTGTGCCCTATAGTCACCCCTATCCGGAAGAGGTAGTGGATGCTCTGGTGGAGATGGGCATTGTGGTCCATGTGGAGATGGAGCGTCCCACCCGGCTGGGCTGGCAGCGGCAGGAAGTGAAAAAAGTTGCCGGAGCCCGGGTGATCACCGTGGGTTTGGGAATGGCATCCCCGCTGCAGTTCGCTTTCAAACGCATGATGGATATTCTGGGCGGTTTGATTGGCTGCCTGTTGACGCTGGTGCTGGTGGTGATCATCGGGCCCATCATCTATATCAAGTCTCCCGGCCCCATTTTCTTCTCGCAGACGAGAGTGGGCAAGAACGGCAAGCAGTTCAAGATGTATAAGTTCCGCAGCATGTATCTGGATGCCGAGGAGCGCAAGGCGGAGCTGATGGCCCAGAACCGGGTGGACAGCGGTCTCATGTTCAAGCTGGACTACGATCCCCGGATCATCGGTTGCGAGAAGCGGCCGGACGGCACCATCAAAAAGGGCATCGGCAACTTCATCCGGGACTACAGTCTGGATGAGTTTCCCCAGTTCTGGAACTGCCTGAAGGGCGACATCTCCCTGGTGGGCACCCGTCCTCCCACGGTGGATGAGTGGGAGAAGTATGAGCTGCACCACCGGGTGCGCCTGGCCATCAAGCCGGGAATCACCGGCATGTGGCAGGTCAGCGGCCGCAGCAAGATCACCGACTTTGAGCAGGTGGTGGAGCTGGACAAGCAGTACATCAAGAACTGGACGCTGTGGCTGGATATCAAGCTGATCTGCAAGACCGTAGTGACGGTGCTGCGCAAGGATGGGTCTATGTGAGTGCTGCAGCGGAATGGAATCGAAAGAAATGAAAACTCCGATCCCCAAGGGATCGGAGTTTTTCTGAATAGAGGGACAACCGCAGGGAGATAAAAGGCCTTGTGGCTGTCTCTTTTATTTTCGCAAAATATTGGAAAAATTTTCATTTTTCTTCGATAAAGTGGAAACAATAGGAAGGAAAGCGAAATCAAGAATGGAGAACAAAGGAGGATGCATATGAAAGACAGAGTGCTTTCGCAGCAGGAACTGGACGGATTTCGTCGTCATCTGCTTCGGGAGGAGAAGAGTTTGGTGACGGTGGAGAAGTATCTGCGGGATACCGGCAAGTTTCTCGCATTTGCGCAGAAGCGGCCGGTTACGAAGGAACTGACCGTCGCCTATAAGCAGACCCTGCAGGACTGCGGATATGCGGTCCGGTCCGTCAATTCCATGCTGGCATCACTGAACAGTATGATGGATTATTTGGGGTGGCACGATTGCAAGGTAAAAAAGCTGCGATGTCAGCGGCAGATTTACTGTGCGGAGGATCAAGAACTGACACGGGAGGAATATTTGCGTCTGCTGGAGGTGTCCCGGCGGTATCCGCAATTACACCTTGTGCTGCAGACCATCTGCAGTACGGGGATCCGCGTGTCAGAATTGCGGTATTTTACGGAAGAAGCAGTTCGCTGCGGTGAGATCTCCGTGCGCTGCAAGAACAAGATCCGTACCATCCTGCTCCCGGTCAAACTGCAGGAACGGTTGCTGAAGTATTTGGAGGAGAGACACATCACTGCGGGACCGGTGTTTGTCACCCGCAGTGGTCGTCCGCTGGATCGCAGCAATATCTGGACGCAGATGAAGAAATTGTGCGCTGCGGCGGAGGTGAATCCTGCCAAGGTATATCCTCACAATCTGCGCAAACTTTTTGCACAGACCTTTTACGGATTGGAGAAGGATATTGCCAAGCTGGCGGATATCCTGGGACACAGCAGCATCGAGACCACCCGTATCTACATCATGACCACCGGCACGGAGCATCGCAGGAAGATTGATCAGATGGATCTGGTCATCTGAGAGGGCGCCGGCGGCATGAAGGGCAACAAAAACTCCGATCCCCAAGGGATCGGAGTTTTTCTGTTTTGTAGGCCTTACAGGGCGGCCTTGATGGCGGCCAGCAGATCGTCGTACTCCTCGAAGGCGGGGTACTGGGGATAGTCCTTCTTGATCTGCTCCGTGCTGCGGAACAGGAAGCCGGCCTTGCTGGCCCGGATCATCTCCAGATCGTTGAAGCTGTCGCCGCTGGCGATGGTCTCATAGCCCATGGACTGCAGAGCGCGGACGGTGGTCAGCTTGGAGTGGTCGCAGCGCATCTTGAAGTCCTCGATCATGCCGTCCTCACCCACCACCAGGGTGTTGCAGAAAATGGTGGGCCAGCCCAGCTTCTCCATGAGGGGGGTGGCAAACTGCTCGAAGGTATCGCTGAGGATCACCGCCTGGGTGGTGGCGCGCAGTTCATCCAAAAACTCTTTGGCGCCGGGCAGGGGATCGATCTTGGCGATGGTGGCCTGAATCTCCTTCAGGCCCAGACCGTGCTGGCGCAGGATCTCCAGACGCCAGCGCATCAGCTTGTCATAGTCCGGCTCATCCCGGGTGGTGCGCTTCAGCTCGGGGATGCCGCTGGCCTCGGCAAAGGCGATCCAGATCTCGGGGACCAGAACGCCCTCCATATCCAAACATACGATATTCATACAGTTTTTCTCCTTTTACAACAAGATTTACAGGCCCATGGCGGAGAGCACGTAATCCAGCATCTCCTCCTTGTCGATCACATCGGTGTGGAGAACGGGTTTCTCCTTCAGACCCTGCAGATTGGCGGGGACCGGCACACCGGTGACCCGGTTCAGCTGCTCCATGACGGCGAATTCATCCTCCGCCGGCTGCTCCCCGATGGCGGACAGCACCGAGGCGGGGAACTTATAGGGGCTGGCGGTGGAGAGGACCACCACGGGAGCATCATCGGCGCAGGAGGCCTTGAACTGCTCCGCCACATGCCATGCAACGGCCGTATGGGGATCGCACAGGTAGCCGTGCTGCTTCCACACCTTGCCGATGGCTTCGGCGGCCTGCTGCTCGTTGCAGCTGCCGCAGTCCATCACAGCCTGCAGCTTTTCCAGCAGATCGGCACGGAGGGTATACTTGCCCTGGGTAGCCAGCCGGTGCATCAGCTCCGCCACATAGGCCTCATCCTCCGACAGCAGGAACAGCAGACGCTCCAGATTGCTGGAGACCAGAATATCCATGGAGGGGGAGGTGGTCTTATAGAAGGGGCGGCGCTTATCGTAGACACCGGTGGAGATGAACTCCGTCAGCACATCGTTGTCATTGGAGGCGCAGACCAGTCGGCCAACCGGCAGACCCAGAAGCTTGGCAAAGTAACCGGCCAGAATATCGCCGAAGTTGCCGGTGGGTACCACGAAATGGACAGGCTGGCCGGCGGTGATGCGGCCGGCCTTCACCAGATCGGCATAGGCGCGGAAATAGTACACCACCTGAGGGGCCAGACGGCCAATATTGATGGAGTTGGCGGAGGACAGGCGCACGCCGGGCAGATCCCGCTGGGCGCAGGCGGCAAAGACATTCTTTACCCCCGTCTGTGCATCGTCAAAGTTGCCCCGGACGGCGCAGACCCGCACGTTGTTGCCCACCTGGGTGGTCATCTGGGCCTGCTGGACGGCGGAGACGCCGCCGTGGGGGAAGAAGACGATGATCTGGGTGCCGGGTACATCGTGGAATCCCTCCAGTGCCGCCTTGCCGGTATCGCCGGAGGTGGCCGTCAGGATCACGGTGCGCTCCTCAATGCCCTCTACCTGCCGGGCTGCGGTGATGAACCGGGGCAGCAGGCTCAGGGCCACATCCTTAAAGGCGCTGGTGGGGCCGCGGAACAGCTCCAGCACATGGAAATCTCCTACTGCCACCAGAGGCGTCAGATCCTCGGTCTCAAACTTGCCGGCATAGCCGGTGCGGACAAGGCTGCCCATATCCGGAAAGTCCGGCAGCAGGGCGGCGAGGATCTTCTCCGACATAGTGAGGGTATCGGCCTGCAGCAGGGACTTCCAGTCGAAGCCCAGCTGATCCAGCCCTTTGGTCACATATAAACCGCCATCGGGCGCGATACCCTCCAGCACGGCATGGGTGCTGGGGGCCGTCAGTTCCCCGCTGCGGGTGCTTTGATATTTCATACAATCTGCTCCCATCTTTTTCTTGCAATTTGCATGAGGCTATGATACACTGTCGTCAGTTGAATGTCAAGTGTTTTCCTGCGGCGGACAAAACGGCAAGAGAAGTCCGCATACAGGGGGATGTGATCCATAGAAAGGAAGTAACCGAAAACCATGAGAAAGGTATTGAAATTTGGCGGCTCCTCCATGGCCGATGCCCGGCAGTTTGCCAAGGTAAAATCCATTGTGGAGGCCGATCCCAGCCGCAGTGTGGTGGTGGTATCCGCCGCCGGCAAGCGGTTTCAGGAGGACCATAAGCTGACGGATCTGCTGTATCTGTGCCATGCCCACCTGCAGTACGGTGTGGCCTGCGACAGTGTGTGGCAGATGATCTGTGACCGCTATATCGAGATCCGGGATCAGCTGGAGCTGCCCACCGATCTGGAGACGGAATTTGCTGAGCTGCGCCAGAAGATGGACCGGGGCATCAGCCAGGATGAGCTGGTGAGCCGGGGCGAGTACTTCGCCGCCCGTCTGATGGCGGACTATCTGGGCTTTGCCTTTGTGGACGCCGCCCACTGGCTGGTGTTCAAAATGGACGGCACGGTGGATCAGGAGATCTCCTATGAGAATCTGCAGCGGGCAGCCGGCGGCAGAAAGATCGTCACTCCCGGTTTCTACGGCGCCATGCCCGACGGGGCCATCAAGACCTTCACCCGGGGCGGCAGCGACATCACCGGTGCTCTGGCCGCTGCGGCGCTGGATGCCGATGTGTATGAAAACTGGACGGATGTGTCCGGTTTTCTCATGGCGGATCCCCGCATCGTGAAGGATCCCGATCCCATTTTGCAGATCACCTATTCCGAGCTGCGTGAGCTCAGCTACATCGGCGCGCAGGTGCTCCACGAGGGCACTATCTTCCCGGTGCGGGAGAAGAACATCCCCCTGAATATCCGCAACACCAACCAGCCCGATGCCCCCGGTACCCTGATCCAGGAGAGCTTCGAGGAGCAGTTTGTGCCGGATGGACGGTTCATCACCGGTATCGCCGGTAAGAAGGATTTCTCCGTCATCAACCTGACCAAAAACGGCATGAGCAATGAGGTGGGCTTCCTGCGCCGTGTGCTGGAGATCCTGGAGCAGTACAAGGTCAGCGTGGAGTATCTGCCCTCCGGCATCGACTCCGCCTCCTTCGTGGTGGAGACGGCCCGGCTCAGCCCCTGTCTGTATCAGATCCTGGGGCAGATCGAGCGGGAGATCAAGCCCGATACCATCCACATGACCGAGGACATGGCCATTGTGGCCGCCGTAGGCCGCAAGATGGTGTTCCAGCCCGGCAGCTCCGGCCGCATCTTCGCCGCGCTGGGCGAAAACGGCATCAACATCCGCATGATCACCCAGGGCCCCGAGGAGCTGAACATCATCGTGGGTGTGGACAACCGGGATTTCGAAAAGGCCATCCGTGTGCTGTATGACAATTTCGTTCGCTGAGGAGGTATCCTATGAAACTGTATAACGTAGCTATTCTGGGCGCCACCGGCGCCGTGGGTCAGGAGATGATGAAGATCCTGGCGGAACGCAATTTCCCTGTGGGCAAGCTCCGTCTGCTGGCCTCCGCCCGGTCTGTGGGGCAGATGGTGGAGTGGAACGGCCGGCGCATCTGCGTGGAACTGGCCTGTGACGAGGCCTTCGAGGGCATGGACATTGTGCTGGGCGCGGCGGAAAATGACATCGCCGAGCGCTTTGCCCCCGCCATTGTGAAGGCCGGCGCCGTGTTTGTGGATAACTCCAGCGCTTTCCGTCTGGATCCCGATGTGCCGCTGGTGGTGCCGGAGATCAACCCCGACGATGTGAGAAACCACAAGGGCATCATCTCCAACCCCAATTGCACCACCATCATCTCCCTGACGGCCATCAACGCCCTCAATACCGACAGCCCCATCGAGAGCATCGTGGCATCCTCCTATCAGGCGGTGTCCGGTGCCGGTGCGGCAGGACCGGTGGAGCTGATGGAGCAGGTGGAGAAGCTGGGCCGGGGGGAGCAGGTAGAGCCCAAGGTGTTCCAGCATCAGATCGCCTTCAATGTGATCCCCCAGATCGGCGGCGAGGCCTATGCCGGCTATACCTCCGAGGAGATGAAGCTGCAGAACGAGGGCCGCAAGATCATGCACCTGCCGGAACTGAAGGTCAGCTGCACCTGCGTGCGTGTGCCGGTGGTCCGCAGCCACAGTGTGTCCATCGTGGTGCGGACGAAGGAGAAGATCTCCGTTCAGCGGGCCCGGGAACTGATCGCTCAGGCCCCCGGCTGCCGCCTGGTGGACGATCTGGCTGCCAAGTCCTACCCTATGCCGCTGGATACCAGCGATCAGGATCTGGTGTTCGTGGGCCGCATCCGGGAGGATCTGGTGGACGAGAAGGGCCTGAATATCTGGTGCTGCGGCGATCAGGTCCGCAAGGGTGCTGCCACCAACGCGGTGCAGATCGCCCTGCTGCTGACGCAGATTTAAAGGAAAAGAGAAAAGACCCGGATACCCTTTGGTATCCGGGTCTTTTGTGTTGTCTCAGTGCTGGTACTCGAACTCCAGATTGTAGAGGGACACGATGTCGCCATCCTGAATGCCCATGGCCTCCAGCTGGTCGAACAGGCCCGAGGCACGCAGCTGACGGTCGAAATACATGCGGCTCTCGTAGTCGGAGAAGTTGATGTTGGCCATGAGGCGCTGCAGCCAGGGACCTTCCACCAGCCAGGTGCCGTCCTCCTGCACGATGTTGAGGGGTTCGGACATATCCACCTGGGGGGGACGGGGCACATACTCCGGCTCGTAGACCACCACGGGGGGCAGCTCCGCCAGACGGGCGCCGATGCGGCCCACCAGCTCGCGGGTACCCTGATGGGTGGCGGCGGACATGGCGAAGAACTCATAACCCTGCTGCTCCACATGGGCGCGGAAACGGTCCAGCGCCTCGGTGTCGTACAGAAGGTCCGTCTTGTTGGCCACCACGATCTGGGGGCGGGAGGACAGGTCGCCGCTGTACTGCTTGAGCTCGGCGTTGATGGCCTCGAAATCCTCGATGGGATCCCGGCCCTCGCTGCCGGACACATCCACCAGATGGACCAGCAGGCGGCAGCGGTCGATGTGCCGCAGGAAGTCGTGGCCCAGACCGGCACCCTCGCTGGCACCCTCGATGATGCCGGGGATATCCGCCATGACAAAGCTGACGCCCTCATCCACATACACCACGCCCAGATTGGGGTAGAGGGTGGTGAAGTGGTAGTTGGCGATCTTGGGATGGGCCTTGCTGACCACGCTGAGCAGGGTGCTCTTGCCCACATTGGGGAAGCCCACCAGACCCACATCGGCCAGCAGCTTCAGCTCCAGCACCACATCGTGGCTCTGACCCGGCAGACCGGCCTTGGCGAAACGGGGGACCTGACGGGTGGGGGTGGCGAAGTGCTGGTTGCCCCAGCCGCCCCGGCCGCCCTTGCAGAGGACGAAGGGTTCACTGCCGGACATATCCTGGATGATCTCGCCGGTCTCCGCGTCCCGGATCAGGGTGCCCCGGGGGACCTTGATGGTGAGGGACTCGCCGTCCTTACCGGTGCGGCGGCCGCCCTGACCGTCCATGCCGTTGCCGGCCACATACTTGCGCTTGTAGCGGAAGTCCATCAGGGTGGACATATTGTCATCCACCTGCACGATGATGCTGCCGCCCTGACCGCCATCACCGCCGTCGGGGCCGCCGGCGGCCACATATTTTTCCCGGTGGAAGGCCACGGCACCGTTGCCGCCGTTGCCGGCGCGGACGGTGATGCGGGCCTTATCAATAAAACCAGATGCCATATGAAAAAACCTCGCTTTCGAGTAAAGTCGCATACTAACCCAATTTACCCTATTGTACCCGAAAGGGGCGGTTTTCGTCAAGTGGAGGAACAGGAAACACCGCTGCGGTCAGCAAAACAGATTCCAGACAAAAAGCCACCCGGACTGGAAAGTCCGGGTGGCTTTTGACAGGTTGGCAAAGAGGAATCAGCAGGTGCCCTCGCAGGTGGCGCAGCTGCAGCAGCCGGATGCGGCGGGAGCGGCCACACCGGCAGCCTCGGCGGCGGCGCGGTCACGCTGGACCTTGCAGTAGCAGACGCCCAGATCGTTCAGACCGTACTCCTTCAGCTTCAGACCCACGCGCAGCAGGGTCTCGGCCATCTCGTCCAGACTGGTGAGGGTCTCCACACCGCCCTTGGCGGCATTGGCGCAGATGGCGGCGGTGGGCACAGCGGTCATGTTGCGGATGAAGCAGGGCACCTGAGAGATGCCGTCCACCGGGTCGCAGACCTGGCCCAGGATGCTCTGGGCACCCAGCACGGAGGCACGCTCGATCACATCCAGATCGTCGCTGATGAGGGAGGCCAGAGCGCCGGCCACCATGGAGATGCACACGCCGATTTCGGCCTGACAGCCCCATGCGCCGTGATAATGGGTGGGATAGTAGATGATGCCTACGATGCCGGCCACCAGCAGAGCCTTCAGCTCATCCTCGTGGGACTTGCCCAGAGCCTGGCAGGCGTGGTGGATGGCGGGAACGGGGATACCGGAGGCACCGCCGGTGGGCATGCAGGCAGTGACGCCGTGGGCGGCGGCAAACTGCATGATGGACAGGGCGTCCACAGCGGCGGGGTTGGCCATACCCAGAGGAATGACGGTGCCGTTTTCAAACAGGGCCTTCACCTCGTGGGCGTGGGGCAGGGTGTTGCCGTCCAGATCGGTGACCTTGTAGCCCTGCTCCACGGAGTTCAGGGACAGACCCCACAGCTCATCGGCGATGGCGAACAGCTCCTCGTCGGTGCGGCCGGAGATGGCCTTCTCATAGTCCAGAGCGGCCTGCCACAGGGGGATCTTCTGCTCGGCGGCATAGGCGAACATCTCCTTGGCGGTGACGAAGGGCATATCGGGCTCGTCAATGGGGATGATGTCATAGACGGGGTTGACGCAGCGGACATAGATGGTCTCCGCCATGGCGCGCAGCTGGGCCACGAAGTTCTCGCAGTAGGCGGTGCGGCGGCGGACGGTGATCAGGCTCTGGCCGCACTCGGTGCAGCTCTCCACACTGTAGCTGTCGGTGAGCTTGGCGGTGATCTTCTCCACATCGGCGGTGGCCAGACGGATCAGCAGGTAGTAGTACTTGCCGTCGATATAGGTCTTGATGCCATCCACATCGTCGATATAGATCTCGCCGCCGCCCAGAGAGGCGGTCTTCATAAAGACCTTGTCGCCGGTGTCGGAGGTGAGGGTCAGCCATGCGGTCTCGGAGGGCTTGACGGGCACATTCTCGGTGAACTCGAAGCTGTAGGTCAGGTTCACGGCCTTGGCACCCTCGTAGGTCTGGTCGAAGGGGTAGGTGCGGATATTCTTCTTCATCACGCCCACCAAGAAGCCCTTATCACTGTGCATGCCGTAGAAGGTGGCGGAGTAGCCGCCGCGGGTGCACATCTCCACATTCAGGTGGGCAGGCGCGCCGCTGAGCATATCGGAGGCCATGGCGCCCAGACGGTAGGGGCCGGCGGTATTGGAGCTGGAGGGGCCGGGGGACACGGGGGACAGGCAATCGTTAAAAATGCTGGGGTAAGCTTTCATGGGGATTTCCTCCTGTATTTGTTCTCGTTTGCCAGGAAACGGCCATCAGCCCTCCCGTTGGACGGGGAGGCGGATATTCTACCTGCATTATACCGTGGCAGTCGATTTTTGGCAAGCGGATTTCCCCATGGGGACGGATAAGATTTGTCAATAAATAGGGGCAAAAAAGAGGGAGGAGCATGGCTCCTCCCTCCGGGGTATGCTCTTATTCCGTAAAGGTCACAGAGACATCGCCCATGCCGTAAAAACTGGCAGTGATGGTGTCTCCGGCCGAGACCAGCACCGGCGCGGTGACAGACCCGGTCAGCACGATGCTGCCGGCCTCCAGCGCCAGACCCTGACGGGCCAGACCGTCCACCATCACGGCGATGGCCCGGGCGGGATTCGTCAGCACCTCGGCGGTGGTGCCGCTGGAGAGCAGCTTTCCGTTGCACCGCAGGGTCATGCCGGTCAGCAGCAGGTCCACCTGCTGCACGGGGACTTTCCGGCCGCCCAGCACATAGCCCTTGGCAGAGCCGTTGTCGGCGATGGTATCCTCCAGCTTGATTTTCCAGTCGGCGATGCGGGTATCGGCGATCTCGATGGCCGGCTGCACATACTCGGTGGCGGCCAGCACATCCTCCACCGTGACACCGGGACCCCGGAGGGTCTTGTTGATATAGAAGGCCAGCTCACCCTCCGCCTTGGGGGCGGTCATGGTCTTCATGGAGCAGCTGCCGCCATCGGGCACCTGCATGGTATCGAAAAGATAGCCGAAATCCGGCTTGTCCACCTGCATCTGCCGCTGGGCACCGGCGCTGGTGAGACCGATCTTCCAGCCGGTCTGCACCTCACCGGACTCCTTGCGCCATGCGGCGCGGATGTGCTGGATCTGATAACTGTCCTGTTCCGTGAGGTCGGGGAACAGCTGGGTCAGCGGGGGAATGGGAGAGCAGTTGGCCTCAGCTTCGGCCAGCAGACGGGCTGCGTCCTTGTGGTCCATAGGGATACCTTCCTGTTCTTCCGGGTTGGCCCGGAGATTTTATGATTTGGATGGGCTTATGCCCCCAGCAGGGTGCTGATGCTGATGGCGGCCTCCCGGATATGCTGGCTCAGCTGGCGCTTGCGGGCCTCATCCATCTGGCTGATGGGGGAGGAGATGCTGATGGCACCCACCGGCTGGTGGTTGAAATTGGTGATGGCGGCGGCGATGCAGTAGACGCCGGTCTCGTGCTCCTCGTTGTCCACCGCGTAGCCCCGCTGGGCCGTCAGCTCCAGTTCCCGCTGCATGGCGCCGTAGGTGCAGATGGTATTGGCCGTCAGCTTCACCACCTGGGTGCGGCTCCAGATGGTGCGCACCTCCGTCTCCGGCAGGAGGGCCAGAATGCTCTTGCCCATGGCGGTGCAGTACATGGGGGAGCGCAGACCCACGAAGGAGGCCATGCGGCCGGTGAGGTCGGCATGGGAGTCCTTATAGAGATAGACCACCTCGTCCTTATCCCGGACGGACAGATGCACCGTCTCCCCGGCCACGGCGGCCAGATACTCCAGGAAGGGGCGGGCCACCGATACAATATTGGCGCCGGACACGATGCGGCTGCCCACCTCAAACATCCGGAAGGTGAGGCGGTACTTGCCGCTCTGGGGATCCTTGATGGCGTAGCCGCGGCTCACCAGCGCACCCACCAGACGGTGGGCCGTGGAGATGTGCAGTCCCACCTGATCGGCCAGATCGCTGAGGGCCAGACCCTGGGGGAAGGTGGACAGCAGCTCAACAATGTCCAGCACGCGGTCCAGAGATTGTACGGGGGTGGACATGAAAAACACCTGCCTTTTCATCATGTGATAAATTTCATATGGTAAAAATGAAATCGTGATTCTGATAACAATGTACCATATCCACAAAGGGATTTCAATAGTGAAAATGTCGAAAAACGGCGGAGATTTTTCGTGAAAACGGAAAAAGGCTGCCGGTCGTCTTGACAAAGGGCCTGCGGGGTCCTATGATGGGAGCAATCATAGATACTTGAAAATATATTTCATAATTTGAAAAGGTTGTGAGATGAATGAGAGAAAATGTGGTACAGGCCGCACTGCGGCATAAAGTGATCGCCATCGCCCGCGGGGTAGCCCCGGAGCAGAGCCTGCCGCTGGCCAGGGCCCTCTATGCCGGCGGCATCCGCCTGCTGGAGCTGACCTTCGCGCAGAAGGAGCCGGAGAGTTTCCGTCAGACGGCGGCCTCCATCGCCCGCCTCCGGCAGGAGTTCGGGGAGGAGATGTTCATGGGCGCCGGCACGGTGCTGACGGTGGAGCAGGCGGAGCTGGCCCATGAGGCGGGGGCCCAGTTCATCGTGTCCCCCGATGTAAATGCGGATGTGATCCGCCGGACGGTGGAGCTGGATATGGCCTCCTTCCCCGGTGCCATGACCCCCACAGAGGTGATGACGGCCCATCGGGCCGGCGCGGATCTGGTGAAGCTGTTCCCGGTGGCCCGGCTGGGCGCTGCCTATGTGAAGGATCTGGTGGCACCCATCAGCCATGTGCCCCTGCTGGCGGTGGGCGGCGTGAATGTGGATAACGCGGCGGAGTTTCTGAAGGCGGGCTGCGTGGGTGTAGGCGTGGGCGGCCAGTTGGTCAATAAGGAGAAGATTGCTGCCGGCGACTGGGCCGGCATTACGGAGACGGCCCGCCGGATGATGGCTGTGGTGGAACAGGGTTAAGAAGGAGAGAAATCCATGAAAAAGATTGTAACATTCGGTGAGGTCATGATGCGTCTGAATCCCGAGGGGTACCTGCGCTTTGTGCAGGCGGACCGCTGGGAGGTCAGCTATGCCGGCGGCGAGGCCAATGTGGCCGTATCCCTGGCCGGCTACGGGGTGGAGGCCGCCTTCATCAGCAAGGTGCCCGCCCATGAGATCGGTCAGTCCGCCATCAATGAGCTGCGCCGCTACGGGGTGGATACCTCCGGTGTGGTGCGGGGCGGTGAGCGCCTGGGTATCTACTTTGCCGAGAAGGGCGCCAGCCAGCGGGCCTCCAAGGTCATCTACGACCGGGCCGGCTCTGCCATCGCCAAGGCAAAGGCGGAGGAGTTTGACTGGGAGAAGATTTTCGCCGGGGCGGATTGGTTCCATTTCACCGGCATCACCCCCGCTCTGGGCGGTGAGCTGCCCGCCATCTGCCTGGCCGCCTGCCAGGCCGCCAAGAAGCTGGGACTGACGGTCAGCTGCGATCTGAACTACCGGGGCAAGCTCTGGAGCCGTGAGGCGGCCGGCGCCTGCATGGCAGGCCTGATGCCCTATGTGGATGTGTGCATCGCCAACGAGGCCGATGCCAAGGATGTGTTCGGCATTGTGGCAGAGGATACGGATCTGGAGGCCGGCAAGGTGAACCACGAGGGGTACATCAGCGTGGCCCGTCAGCTGACGGAGCGCTTCGGTTTTCAGAAGGTGGCCATCACCCTCCGGGGCAGCCTCTCCGCCAGTGACAACGACTGGGCGGCCATGCTGTATGAGGGCGGGCAGGCCTGTTTCTCCCCCACCTACCGGGTCCACATCGTGGACCGCGTGGGCGGCGGCGACAGCTTTGCCGCAGGCCTCATCTACGGCCTGATGAATGGCTATGACCAGCAGAAGACCGTCAACTTCGCTGTGGCGGCCAGCTGCCTGAAGCACAGCATTGAGCACGATTTCAACCTGATGAGCGTGGCAGAGGTGGAGAGTCTGGCAGCAGGCAACGCCTCCGGCCGCGTGCAGAGATGAGGTGGCCGGCATGACCGTTCTGGAACGTATGAAGCAGGCGGGCGTGGTGCCCGTTGTGGTCATTGAGAACGCGGCCGATGCCGTCCCCGCCGCAAGGGCCCTCCTGGCCGGCGGCATCGATGTGATGGAGATCACCTTCCGCACGGCAGCGGCGGCAGATGCCATCGCCGCCGTGGCGCAGGAGTGCCCCCAGATGCTGGTGGGTGCCGGCACCGTCATCAACGTGGACCAGTGCCGGACCGCCGTGGCGGCGGGGGCAAAGTTCATCGTCTCCCCCGGCTACAGCCGGGAGGTGGTGGCATGGTGCCAGCAGCAGGAGGTGGCGGTGGTGCCCGGCTGTGTGACCCCCACGGAGATCATGGCGGCCCTGGAGCAGGGGCTGACGGTGCTGAAGTTCTTCCCCGCCAATGTGTACGGCGGTTTGACGGCCATGAAGGCCCTGTCCGCCCCCTTCACGCAGGTGAAGTTTATCCCCACCGGCGGTGTCAGCGGCGGCAATCTGGCGGAATATCTGTCCGCCCCCTTCATCCACGCGGTGGGCGGCAGCTGGCTGTGCACCAAGGGGGATGTGAGCGGCCACAACTTTGAGAAGATCACGGCGCTGTGCCGTGAGGCCAGAGCCATTGCGGACCAGCGGTGAATAACCCATTTTACAGGAAAAGGCGCGCGGCGGCAGCCGTGCGCCTTTTTTTGGGGAGGAGGATGCTGCTCCCTTTTACCGTTTGGACTGATTTAGGATATTAAAGAACCTCCCTCCGTCGAAATGACGGAGGGAGGTATGTTCCCAGACCACAACTGTTCAATAAATTGGAATTGGTCTGATTTAGAATGATATTCCAACGGGCTCAATCCCCTTCATGGTTTCCTTTGTTTTGCCTGTGCCTGCTGCGAATACGATATATCAAGTCTGCTATCATAGCACCGAGTATCATGATGGCAAATATTGCAACTCTAAGTTCAAGTTTTCGAAGATATGCGCTGAGTGTACTGTTTATTACAGTAATAACAAGGTCCCCAACGATCACGGCAAATATGAGGCAAACCGTCACAAGCAATGGCTTAGCCCATTTTCGTGATGCATAGCGTATCGCCCCCCCTATTATGAACGGAAAGAGGCAGCCTACAAAGATGTCCAATGCATTCCACATAGAATTACCTCCTTTTCGTCAAATTCTTATTTATCGTTTAGTTTATTTTATCATATTTCTCGGTTCAAATCAATGCTTGGTGAAACTGACGGAGTTGGAACCTGTCAGTCCAAAGGGTAAAAGGGTCGGACCCTGTCCCTGTTTGACAAGACAGGTGGCGGGATGATACAATAGATAAAATTGTACCCAAAACAGGACCCTGTGGTCTGTTGGGAGGGAGGATATATCCATGAGCAACCAGACGGAGCAAAAGAAGGAGCGCTATATCGGCAGCGTACGCTTTTACAAGAACCTGATCCTGCTGCCCTTTTTCCTGATGATCATCATTCCCACGGTGCTGTGCTTCGTGTTTTACAACGACCTGTCCCAGAGTGAGACGGAGCGGGAGCAGCTGCAGAGCCAGCTGACGGATACCACGGAGAAGCTGAACCGCTACGAGGGAGTCACCGCCGGAGAGGGGGTGTCCTATCAGAGTTTGTATGCGGACTTCTATGCCCCCCAACCGCTGGATGCCACCGCTGCCGTGAAGAATACCATCTATCTGACCTTTGATGACGGTCCCTCTGTGCGGACCGATGAGGTGCTGGATATTCTCAAGGAGGCCGGCGTGAAGGCCACCTTCTTCGTCACCGGCAAGACCGGTGAGGCGGACATTGCCCGCCTCAAGCGCATCGTGGAGGAGGGCCACACCATCGGCATGCACACCTATACCCACAACTACCGCCAGATCTACGCCTCTGTGGAGGCCTTCCTGGAGGATATGTATCAGGTGTTCCAGCTGGTGAAGGAGAACACCGGGGTCACTCCCACCGTGTTCCGTTTCCCCGGCGGCAGCATCAACGGCTATAATCAGGGCATCTATCAGGAGCTGCTGGCAGAGATGCTGCGCCGCGGCTTTGTGCCCCACGACTGGAATATCTCCAGCCAGGATGCCGCCGGCTACAGCATGACGGCAGCGCAGATGACCCAGCTGGTGCTGCGGGATGCCGAGGAGGTGGAGCGGGGCATCGTGCTGATGCACGACGCCGGCGACAAGACCACCACCGTGGCGGCCCTGCCGGAGATGATCCGGGGGCTGAAGGAGCAGGGCTTCCAGTTTGCGGGCCTGTCCCACGACACCAAGCCGGTGCTGTTCGGCTACATCGCATAACAATTACATCCTGCAAGGACGGCGGACACGGTGCGGTGTCCGCCGTCATAGTTTGTTTACTTGCCCTTTGGAGGGGAATCTGCTATACTGAGGGGCAAAGGAATTGGAAAAAAGAGGTGTTGTCCTTGAAACTGGATTGGAAGACCTGCCTGCGGGTGGGAGTCAGCCTGTTTGTGCTGTATCTGGCCATCCATTACTGGCCGTCGGTCTCCGGCTTTTTGTCGCTGATCCTGTCGGCGGCGCTGCCGCTGATGATCGGTGCGGCCATCGCCTACTGCATCAATATCCCCATGGATCACTACGAGGCCCTGTTCCGCCGGGTGCTGAAGGGGGAGCGGGGGCAGAAGCTGGTGCGTCCCGTGTCCCTTGTGCTGGCACTGGTGAGCGTGGTGGCCATCGTGGTGCTGGTGGTGTGGCTGGTGCTGCCCCAGCTGGTGGAGTGCGTCCGCCTCATCGCGGCGGAGGTGCCGGGCTTTATCCAGCGTCTGCTGGTGCTGGCCGATGAGTACCACGTGCTGTCGGAGGATGTGATCGAGACCCTCTCCAATATCGACTGGCAGAGCCGCATGGGAGAGATCGTCAAGGCGGTCACCTCCGGTGTGGGCAGCATGATGGATGTGGTGGTGACGGCGGTCACCGGTGTGTTCTCCGGCATCGTCACCGGTTTTCTTGCCCTCATCTTCGCCCTGTACCTGCTGGCGGGGAAGGAGCGCCTGTCCGGCCAGCTGAAGGCCATCAGCCGGCGGTATCTGCCCCAGCGGTGGTATGACGGCGGCGTCTATGTGCTGGGCATCTTCAACACCTGCTTCCGCCGCTACATTGTGGGCCAGTGCACCGAGGCCGTCATTCTGGGCAGCCTCTGCGCGTTGGGTATGCTGCTGCTGCAGCTGCCCTATGCCACCATGATCGGCGCACTGGTGGCCTTTACGGCCCTGATCCCTGTGGCAGGCGCCTATATCGGTGCGGTGGTGGGCGCATTCATGATCCTCACCGTGTCCCCCATGAAGGCGCTGATCTTCCTGATCTTTCTGGTGGTGCTGCAGCAGCTGGAGGGGAATCTCATCTATCCCCGCGTGGTGGGCTCCTCTCTGGGCCTGCCGGGCATCTGGGTGCTGGCGGCAGTTACCGTGGGCGGCGGCGTGATGGGCATCGTGGGTATGCTGCTGGGCGTGCCCATGGCGGCGGCCATCTACCGTCTGCTGCGCAACGATGTGCGCCGCGGACAGGAAAACCCGTCATGACGGGCCCGGGATCCGGGTATCATGAGGTATGATTTCAACAGAGGAGGCTATGTCCTTTGAAAAAGATTTATGACGTGGTGGACCGCTTCTGCGCCACCCATCCCCGGTTCGGGATCCCCAATCTGATGCGGGTGGTGACCATCGGCACGGTGGCGGTGTACGCCCTGTACATGCTGCTGTCCCGGCGCTTTCCCGAGATCCTGACCTATTTGGTGCTGTCCCTTGGGGGACTGATGCAGGGCCGCATCTGGACACTGGTGACCTTTCCGCTGGTGCCCTCCACGGGCTCGCTGCTGTCTTTGGCCATCTCCCTGTATTTCTATTACTGGATCGGCTCCACGCTGGAGCGGCGCTGGGGGACGGCCAAGTTCAATCTCTACTATTTCGGCGGTGTGGTGCTGACCGTTATCGGTACGCTGGCGGCCTCCCTCATCTCCGGCAACCCCTATCTCTTCGCCGCCGGCACGGAGTATGTGAACCTGTCCATGTTCCTGGCCTTCGCCCTGCTGTTCCCGGACACCACGGTGCTGCTGTTCTTCGTGATCCCGGTGAAGATGAAGTGGCTGGCCATTCTGGACGGCGCCCTGTTCCTGCTGCAGATCCTCAGCTCCCTCATCGCGGCGGATCTGGCCGGTGTGGTGCTGCCGGTGGTGGCGCTGCTGAACTTCGCCATCTTTGTGTGGCCGGAGGTGCTGTATTTCAAGCAGCGGCAGCAGTATCGCCATTCCCCTCAGGCGGTGCAGTTCAAAAAAGCGGTGCAGCAGCAGAAGCAGCAGCGGGGGTATGTGCACAAGTGCTCCGTCTGCGGCAAGACGGATACGGACTATCCGGATCTGCAGTTCCGTTACTGCAGCAAGTGCGCCGGGTATCACTGCTTCTGTCAGGACCATATCTTCAGCCACACCCACTATACCGGGGAATAAGCAGAACAGGAGGAGCCATGGCTTCTCCTGTTTTTTTGCGCCCATTCGGCGGTCCATGCGTGATTTCTCGTTGCCAAACAGCATCTGTGCCTGTATAATACAGGTAATATCCTGTTTCCCCCGAGGGAACAGAAAGAGAAGAACCATACAGGAGGAAAACCCTATGAAAGCCTATCCCAGTATTTTCAACGACTGTCTGTCCCCCGTGTCCCCCGGTCCCTCCAGTTCCAATACCGCAGGTCCTTACCGCCTAGGCTCCATGCTCCGGGATATGCTCTGCGGCAAGCCCCAGCATCTCTACGGCGAGATGAGCAAGGGCGGCGGCTACTTCGCCACCTTCTACGGCATGCACAGCGACAAGGCCTTCCTGGTGGGCATCATGAAGCAGGACATCCGCACCTACAAGCTGGATGATACCTATGCCGATGCCGAGGCCATGGGCTTCACCTATACCTATGAGTTTACCGACAATGTGCCCATCCGTCCCTCCGAGACGGCCCAGCTGACCCTCACCTCCGACACCGGCGACAAGGTCTATATCAACACCGCCTCTCTGGGCGGCGGCGAGATCTACATCGACAATGTGGACGGCCTGAAGACCTACATTGACGGCAAGTATTACTATATGCTGATCCGTCTGGCCACCGCCGATGTGGAGAAGGTCACCGCCAAGCTCTCCGGCATCTACACCGTGGAGAGCTGCGCTGAGTGCGGCCAGAGCCTGATCACCGTCCGCCAGCGCACCGCCTACTGCGAGAACTTTGTGGCAGAGCTGAAGGCCATGGCAGAGGTCACCTATGTCCGCTGCGTGGAGCCCGTCTATGACATCATCCCGCTGGATGAGCCCGAGATGCCCTTTGTCACCGCCAAGGAGATGTTCGCCTACGCCGCCGAGAAGAAGATCCCTCTGTGGCAGGCCGCCATCGACTATGAGAAGGCCATCTCCGGCCGCACCGACGAGGAGATCATGGGTCTGGCTGAGATGATGTGGGATCTGTCCGTCCTGTCCGTGAAGAACGGCTATCAGGACAACCGGGTGGACGGCCTCACCCAGCCCCACGCAGTGGAGTGCCGGGATCTGTTCGCCCAGGGCACCGTCATCCCTCTGGGCATCGCCAATCCCGCTGCCGCCGATGCTCTGTGCATCATGGAGTACGGCTCTGCCCACGGCGTCATCGCCTGCATGCCCACCGGCGGCGCCTCCGGTATCCCTGTTCCCGCCATCCGCTACTCCGCTGAGGCCCTGGGCCTGAGCAAGGAGGACTGCCTGAAGGCTCTGCTGGTGGCCGGTATCGTGGGCATCATCTACTATCCCACCCACTACCACGGCGCATGGGGCTGCCAGGCCGAGATCGGCGTGTGCATCTCCATGGTGGCCGGCGCTCTGGCCTCCATGATCAGTGACGATCTGGATGTGATCGAGCGGGCTGCCGTGCTGGGTGCACAGAGCATTCTGGGTCAGATCTGCGATCCTATCGCCGGCTGCTCTCAGGTGCCCTGCTTCATCCGCAACATGACCGCCATCCCCACCGCCGCCATCTGCGCCAATGCCGCCAAGGGCGGTGTGGAGACCCTCACCAGCCTGGATGAGATGGCAGAGACCCTGCTGCGCGTGGGTCTGAAGCTGAAGGAGTACGGCCTGAACGATCTGGGCGTGTGCTACGCTGCCGAGCAGCGCAAGAATGCCGCCTCCGGCTGCGGCTGCTGCTCCGGCTGCTGCTGATCCTGCCTGCGGGAAAGACCTTTCCAAACACAACCGGCCTGCGGCGAAACCGCAGGCCGGTCCTTTTTGGCCCGGATGTGCTTCAGGCGCGGGGAAAGGTGACAGAAAATTGTCGGTTTTCCCCGAATTTCCGCATTTTTCCTATTGACAAACGGGGAAGTGTGCCATAAAATAAGAAATTGCGAAAACTGAATACCTTATCAAGAGTGGCGGAGGGAACGGCCCGATGAAGCCACGGCAACCTGTTATTTCAAGGTGCCAAATCCGACGAACGAATCGAAAGATGAGGAAAGGCAGAAACACCCATTCCCTGTCGGTTCGGCAGGGAATTTTGCTTTTCACAAACGAAAAAAGGAGAATGTAATTATGGCAAAGAGACTGTTTACTTCTGAGTCCGTCACGGAAGGACATCCCGATAAGATCTGCGACCAGATCTCCGACGCGGTACTGGACGCCATTCTGGCACAGGATCCCAACGGCCGCGTGGCCTGCGAAACCTGCGTGTCCACGGGCCTGATCCATGTGATGGGCGAGATTACCACCAACTGCTATGTGGACATCGCCAAGATCGCCCGCCAGGTGGTGCTGGACATCGGCTATGACCGGGCCAAGTACGGCTTCGACGGCCACACCTGCGGCGTCATCACCAACATCGATGAGCAGTCCAGCGACATCGCCATGGGCGTGGATAAGAGCCTGGAGGCCAAGGAGTCCGGCGACAGCGAGCTGGACAACGGCGCCGGCGACCAGGGTATGATGTTCGGTTATGCCTGCAACGAGACCCCTGAACTGATGCCCCTGGCCATCTCTCTGGCTCAGAAGATGGCAAAGCGCCTGACCGACGTGCGCAAGCAGGGTCTGGTGAACTATCTGCGTCCCGACGGCAAGACCCAGGTCACCGTGGAGTACGATGAAAACGGCAAGCCCGTCCGTGTGGATACTGTGGTGGTGTCCACCCAGCACAGCCCCGATGTGGAGCTGGAGACCATCCGCAAGGATATGACCGAGCTGGTGATCAAGCCCACCGTTCCCGCCCAGCTGCTGGATGACAGCACCAAGATCTATGTCAACCCCACCGGCCGCTTCGTCATCGGCGGTCCTCAGGGCGACAGCGGTCTCACCGGCCGCAAGATCATCGTGGATACCTATGGCGGCAGCGCACCCCACGGCGGCGGCGCATTCTCCGGCAAGGATCCCACCAAGGTGGACCGCAGCGCTGCCTACGCAGCCCGCTATGTGGCCAAGAATGTGGTGGCTGCCGGTCTGGCCGACAAGTGCCAGGTGCAGCTGGCCTATGCCATCGGTGTAGCCCGTCCCGTCAGCGTGCTGGTGGAGACCTTCGGCACCGGCAAGGTGTCCGACGAGGTGCTGGAGGAGGCCGTGAACAAGGTCTTCGACCTGCGTCCCACCGCCATCATCCGGGATCTGGAGCTGCGCCGTCCCATCTACCGCCAGCTGGCTGCCTACGGTCACATGGGCCGCGAGGATCTGGGCGTCAAGTGGGAGCAGACCGACCGGGTGGAGGCACTGAAGGCCGCCATCGCCCAGTAACCCACCGTTTTTTCCAAAGACAACAGGAGGAGCATCGGCTCCTCCTGTTTTTGTTTTGGGAAAGAAAAAACCTCCCGGGCGCACATGAGCCCGGGAGGAAGATGACGGGGGAGAGATCAGCAGGCACCGCAGCCGGTGCAGTTGCAGCAGGCGGCAGCAGCGGCGGCCTTGCGCTGCTCGGCAGCATAGCACACGCCCAGATCGTTCAGGCCATACTCCTTCAGCTTCAGACCCACGCGCAGCAGGGTCTCGGCCATCTCGTCCAGACTGGTGAGGGTCTCCACACCGCCCTTGGCGGCATTGGCGCAGATGGCGGCGGTGGGGATGGCGGTGATGTTGCGGATCATGCAGGGCACATGGCCGGCGCCTGCGATGGGATCGCAGATCTGACCCAGAATACTCTGTGCACCCAGCACGGCGGCCCGCTCGATCACATCCAGATCATCGCTGATGAAGGAGGCCAGGGCGCCGGCGGTCATGGAGATGGCCACGCCGATCTCAGCCTGGCAGCCCCATGCACCGTGGTAGTGGGTGGGATAGTAGATGATGCCGATGATGCCGGCCACCAGCAGGGCCTTCAGGCAGTCCTCCTTGCTCAGGCCCAGAGCCTCGGCGGAGTAGCGGATGGAGGGCACGGGGACACCGGAGGCACCGCCGGTAGGCGTGCAGGCGATGACACCGTGGGTCAGGGCGTGCTGGCCGATGGACAGGGCATCCGAGGCGGCGCGGTTGGCGATGCCCAGAGGGATGACGGTGCCGGTCTGCATCAGCTCGCGCAGCTGGATGGCATGGGACTTGGTGAGACCCTCATCGTGGGTGAGGGCGTTGTAGCCCTGCTCGGCGGAGTAGACGGACACATCCCAGATCCGCTCGGCCAGACCCATGATCTGCTGGTCGCTGAGGCCGGAGAGGGCCTTCTCATAGTCGATGGCGGCCTGCCACAGGGGGATGTTCTTCTCCTTTGCGTAGGCGAACATCTCGGTGGCGGTGACGAAGGGCATCTGAGGATCGTCGATGGGGATGATGTCATAGACCGGCTCCACGCAGCGGACATAGATAGCCTCGGCCATGGCACGCAGCTCAGCCACAAAATCGGGGCAGTAGGGGGTGCGCTGGCGGACGGTGATCAGGCTCTGGCCACACTGGGCGCAGCTCTCCACAGTGTAATAGCCGGAGAGCTTGGCGGTGAACTTCTCCACATCGGCGGTGGCGGTGCGGATGAGCATGTAGTAGTACTTGCCGTCAATGTAGGTTTTCAGGCCGTCCACCTCGTCGATGATGATCTCACCGCCGCCCAGAGAGGCGGTCTTGATGAAGACCTTGTCACCGGTATCGGAGGTGAGGGTCAGCCATGCGCTCTCGGAGGGGCGGATGGGCACATTGTCGGTGAACTCGTAGGTATAGGCCATGCCCATGGCCTTGGCATCGGCATAGGCGTTATCCAGCTTGTAGGAGAGCAGATCCTTCTTCATGACACCAACCAGAAAGGCCTTGTCACTGTGCATGCCGTAGAAGGTGGCGAAGTAGCCGCCGCCCTTGCTCATCTCGCCGTAGAGATCCACAGGGGTGCCGCTGAGCATATCGCGAAGCATGGAGCCCAGACGGAAGGGACCAGCCGTATTGGAGCTGGAGGGGCCGGGCGCCACGGGGGAGAGGCAATCGTTAAAAATAGTGGGGTAAGACTTCATGGGGGTTCCTCCTTCTGCGTGTCTTATTTCACCGGGCCGGGGGATATCCGGTAACCGTATCTGTATTATACAGGGACAGGGGTGGTTTGGCAACGAAAAACGGGCCATTGGGCTATAAGTTTTCGATATGGTGTTCCCGGTCGGCGGGGCGGGGAGGAGAGAAAACGCCGCCCTCCCGACAGGGAGGACGGCGCAGGTCATTTTCTCAATAGGGCTTTTCTTCCGGGATGATGATGGTGCAGACGATGTAGGCCAGCACACCGCTGCCGCCCAGCAGGGAGAACAGCACCCAACCCAGGCGCACCAGCGTGGGGTCAAGACCGAAATAGTGGGCGATGCCGGTGCAGACGCCGCAGAGCATGGAGCCCTCCTTGACCCGGTACAGTTTCTTCATAGCGGTTTCCTCCTTCTGTTATCGGTGGTCGTAGGGGATGACCTCCACCTGCTGCTTGTCAAAGTCCAGCAGGATCTGGAAGGCGTAGTTGTCCTCGCTGGTATCCCACACCTCCACAAACTTGGGGGTCACGGAGATGATGATCTCGGTGTCCTCATGGGAATACTTGTTGTAGCTGCCCCACAGGTGCTCCTTGTAGAGCTTCTCAAAGCGGCGGTCGGGCTCATCCACCACCAGGCCGCAGTTCTCCGCCACGCCCTCGATCTGCACGCCGGACCAGCACATGGCCACCCGGGGATTCTGATACAGCTGCTGGGTCTTGCGGAAGTTCTTGTCGGTCTTGAACCAGACCTTGCCGTCATAGAACAGGCAGCTGACGTTGCGGACCATCACATGGTCCTCCACGCTGCTGGCCAGGGCCATGATCTTCCAGTCGCCCAGCTTGTCAAACATCACCTGCACGGCCTCGTCGAAGGTGAGGGTTTTATCCACACTGAAATTCATAGGGGGGTCCTCCTTACTGGATCAGCTTTTTCAGCGGCACGCTGATGCGCTTGTAGGTGACAAAGGCCAGCACCGCTGTGATGGTACGGGAGATGAGGTTGAAGGGGATCACGGAGAAGACCACCATGGTGGGGATATCCCGGATCCAGGGGTTGACGGCGCTGAACATGGCCACGATGCCATCCCAGTTCATGCCGTAGAGCTTGATGTAGAAGGGGAAGATCAGATACAGGTTGGTGAAGATGGCCACGATCACGCTGACCACCGCGCCGATGGCCAGACCCACGGCGGCACCCTTCTTGGTGCGGTGGCGGCGGTAGTACAGGACGGCCGGCAGCACATAGGCCAGACTCAAAATCAGGTTCTGCAGCTCACCGGTCAGCATGGACTCCGAGCCCTGGATGGCCAGCTTCAGGCCGATCTTCACCACCACGATCATGGCGGCGCCCACCGGGCCCAGAATGAAGCCGCCGATCAGCTCCGGCAGGGCCGACAGGTCAAACTCCGCCACCGGGGACAGGAAGGGGACACCGAAATTGATGAAGATCAGCACAAAGGCGATGGCGCCCATGACGGCCGCCATGGTCATACGGCGCAGACGGGTTTTGTTCATAACAGTTGCCTCCATAAAGCATAATATCCGAAGCCTGTACAAAAGCAGCCCCGGAAAATCTCTATGGCGGACCGGCCGCCGCAGGCACAGGCCTGCCGCAACCACAACCACAAAAACACATCTTTTCCCATCCGGACTATACCGTCGGTCCCGGAATTGCACCGGGTCGGCCCGCGGGATGCCCCGCAGGTTCATGGACTATACCATCGGTCAGGAATTTCACCTTGCCCCAAAGACTGTTTCGTATTTACTTCAACGGTATTGTAGCACGGGCGACACCCCTCGTCAAGAGTCGGCAGG
Source organism: Oscillospiraceae bacterium (assembly GCA_015067765.1). GTDB lineage: Bacteria > Bacillota > Clostridia > Oscillospirales > Oscillospiraceae > Vescimonas. The sequence continues at coordinate 30,086 of SVLV01000005.1, forward strand.
GAACGGCGGGCGGCGGCGCAGACAGTTTTTTTCGGGCCTGTTGCATAGGAAGAGGGCAACAAAGTCCGCCGGCGGGCCTATCTGTAGAGAGATTTTTGACAGGGAGGACCGTCTATGAGCAAGCAACCGCCGGGAGTGATGGTGTATTTTGATCTGCAGCCGGGTCTGCGGCATCTGACCAACGAGGAGAAGGGCCTGCTGCTGCAGGCCATGCTGGACTACGGACAGACCGGGGAACTGCCCCAACTGGAGGGGGCACCGGCGCTGGTGTGGGACTTTGTGCAGCCCCGTCTGGACCGGGACCGGGAGCGCTATGAGCGGGTCTGCCGCCGCAACCGGGACAATGCCCGCCGCCGCTGGGAGGAGTAAGGGCTTCGACAAAAGGTGCTCTTGCGCGGGACGAAGAAATGTGCTATACTGTACCCTACGCCAGAGAAAGGAGGTCCTCTATGGAGAAGAAAGGCATCAAGATCGCGGCCCAGAACCGCAAGGCCCACCACGACTACTTTGTGGAGGACCGCTACGAGGCCGGCATCGAGCTGTTCGGCACGGAGGTCAAGTCCATCCGGGCCGGCACCGTCAACCTGAAGGACAGCTTCTGTGTGGCCAAGGATGGGGAGATCTACGCCTACCAGCTGCACATCTCCCCCTATGAGCACGGCAATATCTTCAACCGCGACCCCGACCGGCCCAAGCGTCTGCTGCTGCACAAGCGGGAGATCCGCAAGCTCCACGCCCTGCAGAAGCAGGACGGCTATGCCCTGGTGCCCCTGAGCCTGTATTTCAAGGACTCCCGGGTGAAGGTGGAGCTGGGCCTGTGCAAGGGTAAAAAGACCTACGACAAGCGGGATGCCATCGCCAAGCGGGATGCCAAGCGGGAGATGGACCGCGCCGTCTGGGAGAAAAACCGGTCATACGACTAAACAGAAGGAGAAGGACCTATGAACAATCCCATTGCTACCATCACCATGGCAGACGGCGGTCAGATCGTCTGCGAGCTGTACCCCGAGATCGCTCCCCAGAGCGTGTATAACTTCATCGAGCTGGCCAACTCCGGCTACTACAACGGCCTGATCTTCCACCGGGTGATCCCCGGCTTCATGATCCAGGGCGGCTGCCCCCAGGGCACCGGCATGGGCGGCCCCGGCTACTGCATCCGCGGCGAGTTTGAGAGCAACGGCTTCCGCAATGACCTGCGCCACAGCCGCGGCGTCCTCAGCATGGCCCGCACCATGGTGCCCGACAGCGCCGGCAGCCAGTTCTTCATCATGCACAAGGATTCCCCCCATCTGGATGGCGACTATGCCGCCTTCGGTATGGTGCTCTCCGGCATCGAGGTGGTGGATGCCATTGCCTCCGTGCCCCGTGATATGCAGTCCAACCGTCCCAAGCGGGATCAGGTGATCCAGTCCATCACCGTGGACACCAAGGGCGTGGAGTATCCGGCTGCCGAGAAGCTGCCTGATCCCTTCCACCGTTAAGTGATTTCTGCGCTCCGCGGGAGGGATTTCCCTCCCGCAGGGCGGTTGAAAGTTTTGCGGCAGTGTGATGAAATGAAAAATGCCTGGCATTTTCAGCGAAATATCCGGGGGTGTACCGGTTTCGACGGGGGTGTGGAGGCAGGATAAGCGGGCGGTGGCGCCTGGCCACCATAAAACGGGCAAATTATAAATTAACTAACAACACTAACACTGTTGCTGTCGCTGCCTAAGCAGTGACCGTCTGAACCGGAGAGGCCGCAGGCCGGGGAAGGCGTCGTTGATGCGGCGGACGTGAGGCGGGTAAGAGTTGCCCCGCCCATGCATCATGACTCTACCAAACCGTACAGTCTGTTACGTGTCTGTACGGGGCGGGAATTCTGAATCGTAACTGCGCCCGGAGAAGGTCCTGTCAAAGTACTTTCGGACAGGGGTTCGACTCCCCTCACCTCCACCAAATCTAACTAGTGCAACTATTGATTAGATTTAATATGAAAGCTAATAGAAACCCTCTTCCCATCAAGGTTTTGACCATTGGTCGGCAGATGGAATTAGCTTTAAAGAGTATGTTGAAAATCGCTCTATTTTTGCACTAGTATTTTAAAGTTAATTGCCGCAGCGGAATGCTCCGCTGCGGCAATTTTATGTTTTATGCGAGATAGTAAGCACAAAATCAAAACAGAAGGATACTGTATGCCTAAAGTGACTATATCTGGAAAATTTGAAGTTGACCCAAACTGCGATGAGATGAGAGATTTCGAACAGAATAAAACAGTTGTGCGTGCCTATTTTACTGCATTGATGGGTACCTTTCGAACTGCAGAATCAATCGGAGGTTTCCTTTCAACAATAACCACATTACCCGCAAACCCAACTTGTCGTGGTGCGACAAACAAAACTTCCTTCTCCAAAACAATTACCCCGCGCAGGTCTATCCTGCGCAGGATTCTTCACAGTCACCTCTATGCTATCTACCACCGTCTATTTTACTTTTAATGCCGTCCATCCACCATATTTACATCCGCTTTGTTAAAATTAGCCAAAAAGGCGCGCACTTTTTTGACAGGCTTCTCTCTATATTTTGTGACTTCACCACTTGTGTAGATACTATATATTGTGTTACTATGTTGCGGAACAGGTAATATATAGACTCCCAAATTTACATAACGCATTTTAGAGGCGTTTTCTTGTGTTCCAGACAAAAGGGAACAGCGCACCGCGATGTTCCAGATCGCGATACGCTGCTCGTTCGTCCACACAGTGATCAGCATGAGCCGTGATCAACTGCGCGTAGTAGATGCAGAAATCATATCACGGATCCTTGCCGGTTTCAAGAAAAAAGTTGACGTGCGGCAACAATTTCCGTGTGGGCGAATTCCTCTTTTGGCTGTTTTTATAGTAGGTACAAGCCATAAGACCGCGCTTGCGCAGAAAGGAATTCACCATGTTTTATGCAGAAAAAATCAAGATGAAAGCTGGGTGCTATTACTCCCAGCAGCCGGAGGAGATTGACGAAATCTATATCTCCGAGGTGGGCTTCTACAAAAAGGACGTTATTCACAGATATGTGAAGGAGCACCCTGGCACTATCCGCGTGAAAATCTCTCCCTATCCGGCACTTATCCCCGCCATCAGTTCCCGTGGAGAGCCGTATGTAAGATCGAATCCTGACAAGTATCGTCATGACGATCTTCTTGATCTTCCTCGCGTGTGACAAGGAGGTGCGCTATGGGAAAGAATCAACATGTCACACCACATCCCAAGGGTGGTTGGCAGGTAAAGGGTGCAGGCAATATTAGGGCTACCGTCCGCACAGCGACCCAGAAAGAAGCTGCTGCCATTGCGCGTGAAATCGCGATCCATCAGAGATCCGAGCGTGTGATCCATGGCACAGACGGAAAAATCAGAGCCAAAGACTCTTACGGCAACGATCCCTGTCCGCCTAAAGGCTGACAAACCAACGCTCCCGTAGGGCGCTTTCGATCCACTTAAAGAATTGCCGCAGCGGAACATACGCTGCGGCAATTTTTATTAGATTCGTCGCTGGGCAAACTGTCTTTTCATTGACCGCAAAAATCAGTTGATTGTTGCACTGACAACAAAATCGCACACAGATTCCATCGGCATCCACTTCATCATAAGAAGACTGCGAATCATCAATAATTCCATCGTGTTGTACCTCTCGGCAAAGGACTCGCAGTTCCTCTACAAAAGGGCTGGTACTTTGCGCAAGACATCTCTGCAAATAGGGTGAAATTTGTGCTTGGTGCAGGCGACCGGTTTTAGAAAATGTCTCTTCTACGAACCCGCGTTTGATATGATCGGCGTTTGCCGTAATGGATAAGACCGAGGAGATTCGATACCCCGTCTCCACCGAGCAGAGGAAGATGCACCGATCTCGAAGCGAAAGCGCGTTCGCCACAAGTTCGATTTCTTCCGGTGTATACCACTTGGTATATGTCACCATCAGGGGTGTTTTGTTTTTTCCTTTCTTGCTGATTTTTCGCCGAACGATGTTTCCGGCAAGTGTATAATGCTTGCGCTTCTTCTTGCTGCGCCCACCGGAAGCATATTCTGCGTCGCCTTTCATCAGTGTCGTGTGAGGGTGACCGTTAAGTTCCAGAAACGCATTAAAAATCTCACTGATAAGAGCCGCATACGCTTCCACCACAGATGCGCTCTTTCCCTCTGCGATGAGTGTCTCTGCAAAAAAGCGGATATCTGCTGCGGTCACTTCGGATAAATCGGCAATACTTTTCTCTTGCAGATAGGAACAAAAGTGCTGCGCATAGTAGCACAGAGGCTTCCCGGAGGATTGCCGTTTGGTCTGTAGATCTACCAACGCGGCATTGATGGGGACGATGAGGTCAGATGTGCCGTCAAGGATCCAATGTGCTTTTTTATTGATTTTGATCTGTCTCATCGTCGCTCCTCACAAAGCTCTTTCTTTTAACGGCTCTTTCTAACAGCTTTCTTCAGCAGAGGCCGCAGCCCGCGTATGTTCTCCTCAAGTTGCGGCAGGAAAGGTTTCCGAGGATTGAACCCTCCAAAAAGCGCCCAAATCGTACGAGAGAAGGCTCGTTCCAGATAATGGTCGTTCGTAATCTCGAGGAAAAACTTCACAACTTCTGCATACGCTTGCTCGCAGGCAGCATAAAGCTGCTCATCTTCTTTCGTCCCGTCCAACCACTGCATAGCAGCCATAGCACATCCTTTCGAGGAGCCAGCGCAGCGGTTACCATGCGGTTGGATATAAGTATAACGGCGTTCCTCTGCGTCGTAGATGCGCCCCAGAGGGTACAGTGCACAGACAGCCGGTTTGGCCTCGTGTACTGCACAGTCTCTGCCCTCCAGCAGGCAGCAAACCCCATCCGGAGTCACCGAGAGGACGCAAATCGGCAGGCCAGAGGAAGTCTGACTCACGGAGATGATGCGTGTCTCGATGAGGTCCATCGTCGAGCGCATACCAAGCGCTCCGGCCAGCTTGTACATGTCATATCCGGTCAAGATAATCGGCGCCGAGATGCGGTCGCGGCAGCAAGCGCCGCACCGCTGGCATTGGAAAGTAATTTGCGTAAGCGCTGTAATCGGTGCGCCAACTTGGCTCAAAATTTCGCTGGGAATCATCGTTCTTGTTCCTCTCTTTCGTATCGTTTATTCGTGGCTGTATCAGCACGCTGTTCAGCCGATGTAATCTGCAGGCTCAATGCCAGCTTTTCCCCTTCCTCTGCAAGTTGAGGGCTCTGGCACTGTTCAAGTGGCATCTGCGTGACCAGCTCAAAGCCCAAAAGATTGCGAAGTCGAGCAAAAAAGCTCACGAGCTTTTCCCGAAGTTTTTCAAAAAAATTCGCCTCCGCTTTTTTGTCACGCAGTAGTGCTCCACGGGACAAAAATTCAGTAATCGCGTCAAATATCTCTTGCAAAATTGACCTGCAATTCGTAACTTCCTCCGCATATTCTGTCATATCTTGCAAGTCTGTCAGCGCCGCTCTTTGAGCCTCGATGTCTACTGTCAGCTGTGCGCTGATGCCTTCAAGCTGCTCCGCTTTGGCAGCTGCGGCCTTGGCACGCGCGGCATCTTGCTCCAGCTTGTACTCGACGATGCTTTTGTGCTTGCCCCGCTTTCCCTCGATACCTCGCTCCACATCGGTATACCCGTGCGTTCGCATATACTGCGCAAAGCGTGTCTGCAGCGCGCCATACGACGGTGCCAAGATAACCTTTCCCTTTTCGTCGCGCAGCGGCTTCCCATCCTCCCCCAGCACGGGCTCAGACTTCCACCGTTTGCTGTGACTGACTTGGGTGATAACCTCTTTGACGGTACCAACCAACGCAGGATCTTTGCACCGCTTCGAGTAGCGCACCTCTTTTTTTACTGTGGGTAGGTAGACGACATGCATGTGGTGGTGCCACACATCGTACCCAAGCTCCTCACTCAGCGACCGATTGCGCTCATCAGCGTGCATAACCGCGGAGACGATGTTCTCCTCACCGACCTCTTCACAACAGAAGCGATACGCATCTCCAAAGAATCTTTTTGCAAATTCATAGCCGCCGTGTTCTTCGAAATATCTCGAATTGACATCCGCCAAAAACTCACAGAACAGGATCGCATCACCTTTTAAGCCACGCAAACTGACTTGCTTCTCATCTACCAACCTGTCCAACACTTCGGTATATAGTCCACCAGGCCGTTTGAAATGGATGTTGAGACCACTTCGCCCCAGATTGATATCTGGGTTGCGGTACTCATCCCTCATTCGCTCATTGTGGGCGTTGATCCCCCGGATCTCGCCTCGAGTATCTGGCATCTATAGTGTTGGGATTACACAAACAACAAGAGCCACCCGTGAGGGTGGCTCTTGTTGTTTGGACTTCGCTCCCGTTGGTCGCTGCGCCCCAATGCTGTCAATATTGGCATGCTCTTTGAAACTATTGGCATTGTATGCCCTGTCGGCTACCGGTTGTGCGAGCGCTGGCTATTACGGTAACTACGTTCGCGTCAAGGTGGGGAGCCACGAAGAGCAAATCCTCATTGGCTATAAATGCTCTATCTGCGAGACACTACAATGTCATGAATAGAATCCATAACGGGAGGTCGACCATAGTGCCTGCTGCTTTGGGATATTCTCGGCAGAGCACTGGGTGAAAAAGCATGCACTTATTTACCATATCAGTGGAAAATATTTAAGCTACGGGCGCCTTGCCTTGTCATAATTGATACGCCCATAGGGCACTCTGGCATTTGAATCATACTTCCACTGCGTAAGCACCAGCGAATATCCCCAAACAGGAAGATCAATTAAAAATAATTTGATGCCCACAAACAACGCCAATTGTTCCGGAAAGAGTCCTATCAACACTCCGGCAATAACCAGTCCGACATAATTACATAAGCGAACGTATTGAAACAATTTCATATGGAAAGGCGCGTGTGTTGGTGTGGCAGAGGTATATGCACGCAGTATGCGGTAGATAAGAAGAATCTCTTTATTGTGTTTTCGTATAGCTGATTTGCTTTTCTTGTACCAAAAAGCTTCTGCCACTGCGTTACGAGCCACTAATGCTGTATGAATTGTCGAACAAAGCAAAATAGCAACAATTAATCCATCATTCATCCATTTTCTCCATTTACTCCCAATTAATAACTGCGCTAATGCCTGAATAAGCAACGTTCCCAAGATTTAGAACAAAATTTTTGAGATTAAACATGTTATTAGTTACTTTAACAGTACTTTTAATGTAGTGGACAGCAGCTTTTTTAGATTCCTTCGCGTACGCAGCAAGGCCTCCGTTAGACATTGCAGAAACCGTTCTCTTTATGGTGCTGGTTCCCAAATTTACCATCTGCTTTGCTCCACCGGCACCCGCTTTTACACTCGAAGCTCCTGCACCACTTATCAATCCCGTTGCTGCCCCAATAGTCGTATCAACAATCACCTGCTTCACACTAACGGAATTTGAACTACGTAATTGAGACTCAACACTTGTGGCTGCCGAAATTGTAGCATTGGCCACTACCTGTCCAACAGCACCTACGCCAGAGGCGGCCAAAGCACCGCTGGCAGCTGCTCCAGCATATGCAAGTACTGAAGACGTGGGTTTCAGTATATCTAGCCCCTTTTTCCCACTGGCAATATTGCTAACTACATCAGATGCATATTTTACTGCTACTCCGACAACTGCACCAACAATCAGATGCCAAAACTCTCCGCCATCATCCATTCTGGATACAGGATTATTGCAGCAATATGCAAATACATTATTACCCAACAGATCCTGGCCAGTAGAAATATACCCATCGGCATTAATAAATCGTCCCATACCGGGATCATAATAGCGGCTGGTGAGATAGTAAAGCCCCGTCTCGTTGTCGTAGACATATCCGCGATAGCGGAAGGGGTTATCCTGACCCAAAGTAGAGGCCATAGTGCCGTCAATGCTGAGAATATTACCCCAGGCATCGTAGCGATAGGATACCACCTGAGTGCCGCTGCTGTTAGCAATGCCAATGACATCGCCCTGTGCGTTGCGGAGGTAGTAGTAAGTACTATTCCCATAGGTAACCGTAGCAGGCCCCAACAGATCGTACGTGAAACGAAGGAAATTGCTACCGAAGTCTGTAATGGCCACCAACTGGTCCCCGGCATAGTGGTATTCCAGTTCCTGCTGTGTCGAGAGAGGAACACCGGCCTGCGCCATTTCCGGACTCACAGACATCGGAGGCGTCAGATATGTTTTGCTGATCCGTTTTCCCTCTGCGTCGTAGGTATAGCGTACCTGCGCACCGGGATAGGTATAGGAGAAGCTGTTCCCCTCGCTATCCTCTGCCGTACGGGTGCTGTCAGGCTGGGCCATCATGGCCAGCTGCCGTCCGTGCTGCCAGGTATAGTTCCAAGCACCATCACCGGTCAGGTTACCCACGCCGTCATAGGTCAGGGTCTGGCCATCGTAGGTGGTCAGCAGATCCTTCCAGGTCGCATCGCCATAGGCATAGGAGACGGTATCCAGTGCCGGCCCCAGATCCCCGGTGGCATAGTCATGCTCCGTCTTGCTGAGGATATTGCCGCCGTTGTCATAGGTGTAGACCCAGCTCTTTCCGGCCGCCTGATTGTTCTCCCGAACCAGCTGATCCAGATGGTCATAAACGTAGCTGGTGGTATGAGTGCCATCCGAGATAGTAATGATATTTCCGCGGCTATCGTAGGTGTAGGTATAGGCGGTGGTGCCACCGGAGGTGATGTTCTTCCACTCCGAAATCTGCGTGGATGTGGTGGCGCTTGTGGGGGCTTTGTAGGAGATCTCCGAAGTGACGACGGTACTGCCATCCTTCTTCCCTATGACAGAGTTCATCCGACCAAAGCCATCATAGGCGTAGGTGCCGGTGAAGCTGCCCTGCGTGGTCCCGGTCAGCTGATTGTCATCATCATAGGTGAAGTTTGTTGTGTAGGTGGACCCATTCAGCAGCTGGGTCTGGGAGGTCAAATTGTTCCTGACGTCATAGATCCAGGTAACGCTGTTGCTGTAGCCCGTCCCCGTTTCCGTGTAGGCCGAGAGGCGGTCCTGCAGATCATAGGCATACTGAGTGGTACGGCCCGACTCGCTGTCGGTGACCAGACCCAGATTGCCGTTGGCATCGTAGGCATAGGTAACCTTGTCGCCGTCCTCGTAGGTCTTGACGGTATTGCGTCCCAGATCATCGTAGGTATAGGAAACGGTATCCCCGTTGCCGTAGGTGGACTGGGTCAGGTAGTAGTTGCCGTCCGTACTGTACTGATGGGCAATGAGGGAACGGCTGCCCGCCTTCACACTCTGAACCAGATCAAAGGCACCGTAGGCAAAATCATAGACAGTTCCACTGGCAGAGGTGATGGTATCCAGCAGGTCGTTTTCGTAGGTATATGCTGCGGTGGTTGCGCCCTTGCTGACCCCCGTGGTACGGAATACACTGTCGTGGGAATAGTTGGTGCGGGTGGAACTTGTCTCACCGGGGGCCTGCAGCCAATCCAGGACACCTGTCTGGCTGTTGTAGCCGTAGGTAGTGGTATTGCCCAGAGCATCCGTTACCGTAGACAGCTGATTGCCACCTGAGGCATAGGTGGCAGTGGAGGTGATCTCCTTCCCACCATTGACGATGGTCACCTTCGTGTTGTTGCCATAGTCATCATAGGTGAAGTTGGTGGTCACGCCGGTTTCGCTGACAGCCTGGGTGACATTATTATACGTGTCATACTGGTAACTGGCAATAACCTGATTGTCATTGAGGAGGATTTTGGTCAGATTATTGTTGGTGTACTCATAGCTGGTCTTCTGCTTCTGCAGATCGATGGTAGAGACGAGCTTGTCGTCTTCATAGGTATAGCTCTGGCCGAATTCCTCCTTGAACAGCTGAAGACCGTCATAGTACACGGTGTTCATGTTGTTCCCATAGAGCAGATAGACCTTGATGGAGGAATAGGCCTTGTCCGCAATGGCGCGATCCGCCACATACTGCCAGTTGTTGGAGCTATCGCAGTCCGGATTAAAGGAAATCGTCTTCTTTGTAGTAGTTCCGTCCGTATTGACAAATTCCAGCATAAGACCAAAGGTTCTCGTATCATCACTCAAAGGAACCGAGTCACCCTTGCCCCAGCCGGCCAGGGAATAGACATCACCTGCTGCTCCGGAGACATTCACCGTCTGATAGACACTCTTGGATGCCGTTGCGCTGCCGCTGATCTTGTATGCGGAAGTATTCAGCTGAGGTGCTGCGCTGGCAGAAACCGTAGTCACCGTATCCGAGGAGGTGCAAGTAGAGCCCTTTGTCCATCCACTGGTGCCAAAACGGAAGTCAGCATTATTGATCAGATTATAGCGGGTAGGTCCGGCAGATTCGACCAACTGAATACTGTCAAAATAGGAGGTGCCTCTTTCCGCGTGGTAAAGAATTACATTGGCAGTAGTCGCCGTTGCCGTTTCGGGATGCGTATAGGTCGCAATCACCTGCTTCCATCCGCTGGTTCCCACGGGCCGCAAAGTCGGACTGACGGAGGTATTTCCGATGTACAAGGTAACATGACCTCAACTTATATCGTAAAGAACTTGTGCTACGTAAATGACCACTTCTATTAGTTATCGATCCTGGTTGCGGTCAGAAGAATGCTGTCTTTCAAGTTTTCCTTCAAACAGTGCTTCGAATTCTTCGAGTGTTCCTTTAGAAAGAAGCGTAAGAACATCCAACTGCAAACACAGGGAAGTTGCATTGATTATCACCCTATTAGCTATATTTGACAGAAAAAGAAAGAAAAAATCAATAGAGTAAACAGACTTTTGTCATAGTCATTTGATGTTCTGTGACTTATACAAAAATGACTTACGCAGACAGGGGAAAAGGCCTCGTGATTTGTGTAAAATCACGAGGCCTTTGGAAGATTGTACAAGAAGGGGGCAATCAATTTTGCGTGCGAGGTAAGAATTTAAGAGCCCAATTAACTTTAACATATCCACGAGTTTTTCAAAAATATCAGCCATCCTGTTAGGGGGGCTGATATTTTTCGCGGAGATTTTTGGACGGGAGGAGCTGAACCGATGAGATGTAACAGCCCGGTGGGCGGCTCTTTTTGTTGTGTGGAGGACAAGGGATGGGCGCTTGTTGCTGGTATGTCATTAAGAACAAATGATTGCCGACACAATTCCGTTCCCTGGAAGATGCATGGGAGACCGACTGCGGGAAGATCCTCCTTTTTTGCGGGAAATCCACTATAATAGGACATAACAGGAGGTGGAATTTATGACAGAACGATATGTCACAATGCCGGTGCTGGAGGGCTTTGCCGCATGGCTGCGCAGCGATGAGAAGAGCTGCAATACGGTGGAGAAGTATGTGCGGGATGCGCGGATCTTTGCTGCGTACGCAGGGGAACGGGAGATCACCAAGGAACTGGTGATCGATTACAAGCGGGAGCTGATAGAGCGGCAGTATGCGCCCCGGAGTATCAACTCTATGCTGGCGGCGCTGAATAGCCTGTTGACTTTTTTAGGATGGACGGACTGCCGGGTACGTACCCTGCGGCTGCAGCGGCAGATCTACTGTCCGGAGGAGCGGGAACTGTCCCGGGAGGAGTATGTCCGGCTGGTACAGGCGGCCCGGAAACGAGGGGACCGGCGGATGGAAATGGTGCTGCAGACCCTCTGCGGCACAGGCATCCGGGTCAGCGAACTGCCCTACATCACTGTGGAGGCGGTCCGGCGGGGGCAGGCGGAGGTGCGGCTGAAGGGTAAGACGCGTCAGGTGTTTTTGGTGCGTGAACTGCAGCGGCAGCTACTGCGGTACATTGAGGAGCGGGGCCTTCGGACGGGATCCGTTTTTGTGACCTGCACAGGCAGACCATTGAGCCGCAGCAACATCTGGCGCGCCATGAAGCGTCTGTGCGCTTTGGCGGGAGTGGACGAGAGGAAGGTGTTTCCCCACAATCTGCGGCACCTGTTTGCCCGTATTTTCTACCGGCTGGAGCGGGATATTGCCAAGCTGGCGGATGTTCTGGGACACAGCAGCATCAATACCACGCGGATCTATGTGGTGACCACCGGGCAGGAGCACCGGAGGCAGATGGAGCACATGCATCTGATCCTATAAAAAAAGCGCCCCCAAAGGACGGTGAGCACATAATCCACATTATGTTTCAGCGCGGCAAAAAAAGACGCCCACGGAGTTCTCCGTGAGCGTCAATTTTGTAAAAAAGCGCATGAAAAGCAGGCCGCTTCCTTGTGTGGCAAGGAAAGGGCTTTTTTGTCTTGCCACAAATTGGAAATCCGTTTTAAATGTCGTATATTTTTTCCTTATTTTGCTTGCAAGTAAAGCAAAAATATAGTATAGTATAGGGACTGTATTACTGTCGTTGAGGTTTTTTGCCTCTACCCATTACAACATAATGTGGATTATGTACTCGTCCTTCCAAAAACAAGCTGAAACATAATGTGGATTATGTTGTTGCTCTGCTGCAAGAAGCCTGAACGAGGAATTGTTCAGGCATTTCGCCGTTACAGGGACAAATGCAGGGGGGTAGGAATACAGAGGTTTTCTGTGCGGAAATGTTCTGAATATAGAATAAATCCGCATGAAATAACCAAATTCCGATCTATAAAATCAGGATCGGGATGCAATATTTGAGAATGCGATGTGCGTGCGTATTCTCAAAAAGTAAGGATGTGGAATCGAAATGAAGCGCAGCAAACAGTTCCTCAAACGCGGCATTTCCCTGCTGCTGGTGTTTACGATGGTGTTGTCCATGATGCCTGTCGTACACGTCCACGCAGAAGAGAATGTGCCGACAGCCTCGCTGGTTGATTTGATCGTGAAGAATTACACGGATCTCAGCGAGGAAGAAAAGGCGGTTTTCAAGGCCGGTGTGCTGAAAGACAAGACGCTTTCGTACCGCGCACCGGTGCAGGAAAACAGTGATGCTCTTGTGAGCGTGGAGAGCGCCAACAAGAAGGTCACGGCGAAGGTATTCCAGGATGAGAAGGGCAACCTTTGGACTCCTGTGAAGTATACCGTTACCGTGGGTGAAGAAGTGAAGGAGACGGTGGCACTGACCAAGAGTGGCAGCGTCTATCTCGGCGTATTCACCGGCACCTATGAGGCATACAACATTGATGTCACTTATCAGCTGCAGTGGACTGTGGAGCACAGTGCACTGCTGAATGCTGTCTATGAGCTGGTTGATGACTATGCTGCGCTGGCCTCCCTGAAAGAGGAGGATATCAAGACCCTTCTGGGCGGTCTGGAAATGTCCAGCGCCGAGACGGGCAATATGACGGCCATTGAGCTGATTGAAAAGATGGCAAACGGCGGTTATGAGCTGGAGGTCCCCGGCGGTTTCGGTGACTATCTCCCCGGCGTCAACACCACCATCGTCATCTCCGGTCAGCCCACCAAGGACGCCTCCTCCGCTCTGGTGGACAGCATGGTGGACGGCAAGCTGCCGCTGAGCAGCTATGTCAACCAGACTACGCTGAAGTGGCTGGTGACCGATGACCGCGAGACTCTGTTTGATGCTATCATCAGCAGCTATGAGAACGTGAAGGCCATGGCCGAGGATCCCAACGGTGTGGCAACCATCGGCCAGCAGATTCAGGACCTGATCGACGCCTGCGAGGATGCAGACGCAACGGTGATCAGCCAGATCAACGACAAGGTGACGGATCTGAACGATGCCATCGACGATCTGAACACCAAGATCGGTGATCTGAACACCAAGATCGGCCAGCTGAACGATAAGATCGAGGATCTCAATGATCAGCTGCCCGACGGTGAGCCCGTCATTGACACCATTGATACCATTCAGCCGGTGGCCAAGGTCACTGTGAACACCAATGGGGATGACGCACAGACGGCATTGACCAAGATCGATACCGCACTGGGCACGGTCGGTACTTCCCTCACCAATCTGGGCACCCAGCTGACCGGTCTGGGCACGGACCTGTCCACCCTCAACAGCCGCATTGGTGAGGTGATCACTGACATCGATGAGACGGTGGAAGAGGCCAATAAGCAGATGGACGAGGCCTTTGACGCCATCAACGATGAGATCGACAAGGTCAATGTGAATCTGGCCGATGAGGACAAGATCTCTCATGTGGACTCCGTGGCCGATGTCCGCGCTCTGAAGGGCAAGCTGCAGGCACAGGCCAACAAGGTGTATGACGCCATCGAAGAGGTGGCTGCCGATAACGATCAGACCGTCACCATCGAGAATGCCGATGATGTGCGGGATCTGAAGACCGATCTGCAGAAGACCTACAATGAGCTGCTGGATACCCTCAATGAGGAGCTGGCCGAGGCAAATGCTACTGTCCGCCTCTATGTGGGCACGGAGAATTACTTCAACACCAATGTGAAGAATTCCGATGAAGTGGAAACTGAGATCGGCAAGATGGAAGATCTGCTGAAAATCTTCCCGAATCTGCAGGATGCTCTGACCGCTCTGGAGGATGCCAGAGATGTTCTGGTGGCCATCGAAGATGCCGTTGCTCAGATCGATGAGAATCTGACCAATCTGGATCAGCTGGATGCCGCCATTGAAGCCGTGAACACGGCTCTGGTGGGCCCCAACGGAAACGACGGTCTGGAGGCTGCAGAGGATGCACTGGCGGAAGCCGCCGACTATAAGGCCCAGCTGCAGGACGCACAGCAGCAGCTGAACACGGCCAAGGATCAGCTGACCCCGGCACAGGAAGAGATCGCAAGTGCCGGCGATACCATTGATGCTGCCCGGGAAGATATTGCGGCAGCCAAGGATGCTCTGCTGGAACTGCCTGAAAAGGTGGAGTCCATGAAGGAGATGAAGAAGGTCATCGACAAGCTGCCCAACCTGATGACGAAGTTCTGCGATGCTCTGGCAGGTGCCTATCAGCGCACGAAGAGCGATGCCTGGTATCTGGACAAGAATGCAGACATTCTGGCAGATCAGGTGGACTATGCAGTGCTCAATGAGAAGGTCGCCGCCGCTGTGGGTCATGTGACCCACCGCAGCCCCAAGGAGCAGCTGGATGTCACCGAGGGCACGGTCCGCAGCAATGTGGGTACCGTGAACGTGACGGTGAAGCTGACGGTTCAGGCAGTGGGGAAGGACAACGTACTTACCGAGCTCACCTGGACTCCCGATGAAATGATCTCTGTTACCGAGGGTACCACCAAGGACGTCCTGCTGCAGAAGCTGGCAGCTGCCGGTGTGGAGGCACAGGGCCTTGCTACCTTCGATGCATATTTCAACATCAATACCACCAACTATACCCGCACGGTTTCTGTTCTGCCTGAGACGGTGACGGAGGATCTGGTCTATGAGATCTTCTTTGTCCCCAAGAAGATGCAGGTGACGAAGCTGTGGGAGGCTGTGGGCCAGCAGACCTATGATGTGGACTACGGCGAGCTGATGGTGCTGCCCACCCATGAGAACAGCGCCAAGGGTTATGTGTACACCGTGACCGTCGGTCAGGAGTCTCAGACCCTGTATCAGGGCACCCAGATCCGCGTGCTGAGCAATATGACCATTGCACGGGTGGAAGGCGACGCCATGACGGCCTTCTATCTGGAGGACCTGCTGCCCAAGACCCACACGGTGGATCCCGCTGTGCTGGCACTGCTGAACAGCGGTGCCCTGAACAAGAGCCAGCAGGTGCTGCTGCGTGTGCCCGGCGATCTGGCAACGGTGGAGGAGAACACCATCACGGTGCCCGACTATCCCGCCGGCCTGGGTGATCTGGTCTGGATCGCCACCTCCGCCAAGGCAACGCTGAACGGCGGCGGAACGGAGAATGTGGTGCTGGTGGCCGATAACGGCAGCCACAAGGGCACCATCCAGGGCCTGTGGACCAAGGTGGACATCTACTACACCCTGACCTTCGGCCACAGCGATCTGGACGTGACTGCCGGTCAGCTGGAGTCTGCTCTGCTGCTGCCCCACACTCTGCATACGGAGTATACGATACAGAAGTCCCAGCTGGATCAGCTGGCAGCCTCTGCCGGCGAGCTGAGCATTCTGAATGCCGAGCTGATCGGTACGCTGAATGTGGCCATGGGTCAGCTGAGCACCGCAGAGGGCAAGGCTGCCGTGGAGACCATCGTTAACCGCATCAACGCCGGTGACGGCACCCTGATGCTGGCAAAGATGGCCAACCAGTACAAGAACGGCGGCATGGTCTACTACTATCGCGACAACAACAGCATCCTGTTCCGGCAGGAGATGGAGATCATGTGCCAGGCCATGAATGACCTGCTGGATGATCCGCAATTCAAGTCCCTGTGGGAATCTCAGGGCGCATCTGCTGCCGGCGGCAAGAGCTATGAGGATCTGTTGGATATCCGGGATGAGCTCAACGGTGTGACGCTGCAGGCAGTGAATCCCGCCATCAACAATTCTCCGGAAAAGGTGATCGATCCGGATACCAATCAGGAGCGTGACCCGCTGGTCATTCTGGTGGACGCCCTGGAGGACATCCAGACCACCGTCTCCTCTGTGAACACCAGCTCCCTGGTCTGGACGGAGACCATGAGCCGTACCGGCGCCAACTACAGCAGCGTGAATGTGACCGTGTCCTACAAGGGTCAGACCATGACCAGCGATGCAGTGACCGTGGTTAAGGGCAGCGCCCTGAGTCAGGCGGATTACAACACGCTGGCCGGTTACCTGAGCGACATGGAGACGAAGCTGGGCGTGGATAAGAGCCACTACACCGTTTCCGGCGCTCTGCCCGCCGCAGGCACCGTCATCAGTGCCGATACCGCGGTGCAGGTCAACTGGACGGCCAAGACCTACACGGTGGTGCTGGAGGGTGAAGCGCCCTGGACCATCACCTACGAGAACCGTACCATCCAGCTGCCCGCCTGCACCCAGGCCGGTCACCGCTATGACTACACCATCGACAATGAGGTGCTGGGCGCCGGTGCATATACCTTCGCAGCTGACCGGTTTGACGCTCTGTTTGCCAACGGAACTTACACCATCACCCGCAAGCTGGTGAACATCGCCGATGAGAAGATGTCCGCTCTGGTGGGTGAGATGAACGGCGCGGCAATCCTGAGTAAGGACGATGCGGGCAACTACTCCATCGTGGTGCCGGTGGATCCTGCCGCTGCAAAGGACGATCTGGTGGACTTTGTGATGGGCCTGGTGCTGGGCAACCAGTACAGCTACATCGGCATGAAGACCGGTGAGTATTCCGCCTCCCTGCTGGAGGGTGGTTCTCAGATGGTTCCCGCCATTGATACCTTCTATGCCAGCGGTAAGTACCACCTGCAGACCCTGCTGGACGGCATCGCCAACAGCGGCACCGGTACCGATGTGATCCTGAGCGCCATCAACACTGACGGCTCTGTGAATCACATGAACCTGGCCGGCCAGACGGTGCTGGTGGGTGCAGCCGGTGAGACCCTGACCGCTCTGGGCGGCAAGGTGCTGGAGCTGCAGCTGTACTTCGGCGAGGACGATGAAAACAACGTTCCCGTGAAGCTGTACCTGACTCTCAACGGTGCAGCATCCGAGCTGACCAGCCTGCGCAACAAGCTGGCAGACCTGAAGGATTACGTACAGGTGGTGTGCGAGGACGGCCGCTTCAAGCTGAATGTGACGCTGCCCGAGCTGGCCTATGAGGCCTACATGGCACTGCTGCTGATCAAGGGTGAGGCCGATATCCGCAACTTCGAGCAGGTGAATGCGGTAACCGCATTCGGCTGGATCATGGAGCTGATGGATGGCGTGCTGGAAGATCCCGATGTGACGCTGGATACCTATATTAATACTGCTGAAAAGCTGGGTCAGACCATCCAGAATGATCTGTCCGGTTATGAAGCTACTTATCAGAAGCTGGTTGGTTACTACAACAAGGGCAAGAATGGGATCCATGAGGAGCAGGATGGCTGGTACATCGATCCCGTGGTCAGCATCGATTCCGTGGTGGATAACCAGCTGCAGAAGCTGGTGGATCAGGCCGCCGCAGCAATGAATCTGCCGGCAGGTTCCCTGACCATGTCCGAGATGATCGCTGAGTACGGTACCGAGGGCATCCACTTCACGGCCGCTGCCAAGCTGACCAACCTGAACACGACTTACGATGCGCTGGTGTTTGACCTGCAGAAGGCAGAGCTTAAGAAGCTGGCCGGTCTGGAGGAGAACCTGGTGGCCAACGCCCCCGCCCTGTCCGGCATGGCGTCTGTGACGCTGCTGCGGGATGTGACGGTCCCGGCAGGGGAGAAGCTGACCTTCTCCACCACCACGGTGCTGGATCTGAACGGCTACACCATCACCGGTGACATCGCCGCAACCGATACCCTGATCATCACCGACAGCCGCATCGGCAGCGAGAATGCCGGACAGGTCACCGGCAGCATCACCGGCAGCAAGGTCATGATCAATGCCGGTTATTATCCCAACTGCGATGTGTCTGCTTACCTGAAGAACGGCTTTGCGCAGGATGCGCAGACCGGCATGGTCAGCAGCACCCTCTATACGGTGAGCAAGACCGAGGCCGCTGCCGGCGCCGGTTACGACGATGAGATCGTCATCACTGTGAACGCCTCCGCAGCAGAGCTGCGTCAGGCCGCCAACAAGCAGAGCCTGGCTCTGACTGCACTGGATGCCGTGCTGGATACGGTCCTGTCCTACTACAACAGCGCCAACCTCTATGTGGAGGGCGAGAAGGTCATCGATCTGTCTGTGGAGGATGTGGTGAACCTGATCAGCGGCAGTGATCGGATGGATAAGCTCATCAATGAAAGCCTGAGCTTCTTCTCCGCAGCAGATCTGGCAGATCTGGTGAACCGTTTCACCGCCGATCTGACCGATTTTGCCGCCCTGAAGGACGCCGTGGATAACGGCACTCCCGTGGCCGGTTACACCTTCTCTGTGGCACCCTGGGATATCCAGGTGCGCCGCGCAGCAGGGGACTATGTGACGGCAGACATCGGCGGTATCGCGGCCGAGGCCAAGACCGGCAAGATCAGCATCGTCATCGACGGTGCACAGAAGGATGCCATCTCCACGGTTCTGGGTGCCTTTGCCGATACCATCGATGTGGATCTGCAGCTGGCGCTGAACGATCTGCAGCTGTCCGGTACCTCCATCCCCGTGACGGGCGAAGTGGACGGCAGCCTGGTGGCTGATTTCTCCCACGATCCCAACTATGTGATCATGATGGCAGTGATCCTGGCCAACAGCGCAGACACTGCCCTGAAGAACGAACTGGTGGCCGCCGTGGAGGAGTACTACGGCTCCAGCAGCCTGGCTGAGATGGAGACGGTGTTTGACACCATCTCTGTGGAGGACCTGTGCACGGCCCTGCGCGGCAACGGGAACTTTGCCGCCATGGTGGATGCCCTGCCTCTGCAGGCAGCGACCAAGCAGGCCATCAAGTCCGAGATCGACGGCACCGAGAAGGGTTACTACGCTGTGATCGAGGCGGTGGGCCGCGTGCTGACCCGCCTGGATGTGACGGGCACCGAGGGCGCCCTGAACGGCAAGACCATGGGCGGCGTGAAGAAGACAGAGAAGAAGACCGATGCGGCAACGCAGGAGCAGATCGATGTCAACTATTACGGCGTCAGCAAGTCCCGGAGCTTTGATAAGTCTGTTGGCCTGCCGGGTGCCTATACCCTGGATACCGATATTCAGGTGTCCGACCTGTCCCTGAAGCTG
Organism: Oscillospiraceae bacterium; assembly: GCA_015067765.1. Classification (GTDB taxonomy): domain Bacteria; phylum Bacillota; class Clostridia; order Oscillospirales; family Oscillospiraceae; genus Vescimonas. Next base: position 49,734 of record SVLV01000005.1, read on the forward strand.
TACCTGTTCACCGATGTTGCACGGATCAACGTCTCCTGCAACGGTGTGGTGACGGAGTATGAGGATTTGGCAACGGCCCTGAAGCATGTGGCAGCAGCCCATCAGAACTGCACCGTGTATGTCAATCTGGCACAGACGGAGCTGAAGGAAGATGTGGAGCTGAACCACGATGTGACCATCGTACACGCCAACCGCATCGCTGCCGGCAGCAAGACGATCAAGCTGGCAACCGGTGTGGAGCTGCACACCGACGCAGCCATGCCTCAGGGCATGTTGGCAGCCAAGGACAGCGAGCAGTACACCATTGGCTGCACGCAGAGCGGCAATACCTATATCTATAAGCCCGTGGAGAACCGCGTCCACGTGAAGAACCCCAACGGCGATGTGCTCTACAGCGGCGAGGATCTGGCAGAGGCCATCAAGGCCGCTGTGGCCGGCAGTGTTATCACCATCAACGAGGAGATGGAGCTGCTGGAGGACGTGCTGGTGGAGGAATCCATTACGCTGGAGAACGCCGAGAACATTGACTTCGGCGACAAGAAGCTGATTCTGGACACTGAGGCCGTGCTGGTCACCGATTATGCCCTGCCTGCCGGCGCGATCGTGCCGGAGGATGCCGATCGCTACACCATCTCCCGTACCTTCGAAAACGGTGTTTATACCTACACCGCACTGGAGAACGCCGTCCATGTGAACAAGGGTGAAGACCTGCTGAGCAGCGGCGACGATCTGATGGATGCCTTTGCCGCAGCAACCGACGGCAGCACCCTGCAGATCAACAGACCCGTTGCCCTGACCGGAGATGTGACGCTGCATGCCGGCGTGACCATCCAGGGCGCTGCAAAGATCAACTTTGCCACCTTCCGGATCCTGCTGGATCCCAACGGCGTGCTGGTTACCGACAGTGCCCTGCCTGTCGGCGCAGTGGTGCCGGTGGATGGTGACAGATACACCGTCACCTGCACGGAGGCAAACGGCGTGTTCACCTACGCAGTGCTGGAGAACCTGATCCACGTGACCAGAGGCAGCACCCTGCTCTACAGCGGCAGCGACCTGAATGCCGCCTTTGAGGCAGCCATGGCTACCGACGGCAGCACCATCACGGTGAACCGTGCCGTTACTCTAAGCCAGAAGGTTACCCTGACCGGCGTCACGGTGACCATTGTGGGTGCCGGCAACATCACCTTCGAGAAGGAGATCGTGCTGGGCATGAACTCCGCCGAGCTGAAGGCAGATGCCGACATCTCCGCCCATGTGGTTTCCGGCCTGGCAGACAGATATGTTCTGTGTGTCAACAACACCTACTCTCTGGCCAAGTATCCCTATCAGGTGGGCAGCAACTACTTCACCACCCTGCAGGATGCCATTGACAGCATCTCCGACAGCGGTGTGATCACCGTGTACGGTGCAGCAGAGCTGAGCGGTCAGATCACCGTCAGCGGCAAGCAGATCTCTGTGGTGGGCGCCGATGCCCTGAGCGTGGATCTGAACACCCTGCGCATTACCCTCAGCCAGGTGGGCGACAGCTTCCAGCTGGATGCCGTGCCCGCCGGTGTGTCGGCACAGGAGCTGAAGTCCCACTTTGTCAGCGGTGCAGGTACCTGCTCCACGGTGGAAGTTACCGTCACCTCCGGCGTACAGGCCCTGGTGAAGGAGAAGCACACCATGGTGGAGAAGGTGGACGACCAGTATCTGAAGGCCACCGCCACCACGACGGCTGCTGCCCAGTACTGGAAGAGCTGCTCTGTCTGCGGCACCGCCAGCACCACGGAGTACTTCTCCCATGGCAGCCCGCTGAACACCGCACCCACCATCACCAAGCCTGTGATCTCCGGCTCCAGCAATCTGCTCTACGGTCACAAGATCGACACGGACAACAAGATGCTGTATCTGGATATTCACAAGAACGGCATGACCGTGGAGGAACTGAAGGCTATTTTGGGCGCTGCGATGACCAACGACGCCGATAACAAGCCGACCGTAACGGTGAACCTCACGGCAAACTTCAACAACCAGCTGCTGGTCTGCACCGGTTCCACTGTGGTGCTGACGGCGGAAAACAGCAGCGGACAGAAAGCCAGCATCACCTATCAGGTGGTCATCATGGGTGATACCAACAGCAACGGCCGTGTGGAATCCAACGACTCGCTGCGTATGAGCCTGCACTATGTGAAGAAGCAGGAGCTGACCGGTCTGCAGCTGCTGGCTGCCGACAACAACCAGAATGGCAGAATCGAGTCGAACGATGCGCTGAAGAATGCCATCAAGTTTACGGGACGTGCCCAGCATGTTTCCGGTCTGAAAAACGATCGTTGAAGGGGATTGAGTCATGAAAAAGTTTTCTAAATTGATTGCGGTGCTTGTGGCACTGCTTATGACCCTGGTGCTGATCCCTTCTGCCTATGCGGCAGAAGGGGCTCCGGGGAGCACAGTGACCGTGCGTCTGTCTCTGGGTACCGTGTCCTCTGTGGACGGCACCGTGTCCCTGAGCAACCCCGGCCTGTTCAGCAGCGTGAGCTATAAGGTGGAGGCCGGCTCCCTGACCAACGGCTCCTCCGGCAATACCATCTTCTGCTACGGCGGCGGTGAGACGGCTGGTGTTACCGTGGTGGTGACGGGTACCATCAGCCCCAATGCTGCCGATGGCGCCTCCTGCAAGATCACGGCCAGCTACTCCTACAGTGATGCCGACTACAACTACATTGAAGGCAAGAGCAAGAGCGGCACGGTGACCGTGAAGGTTCCTGCAGCGCCTCCCGGTGGCGGCGGTGGTGGTGGAACTACTCCCACGCCCCCTCCCACTCCCTCCGGCCCCTCCGAGCCTGTTGTGCAGATCGATTATTCCGAGCTGAACAAGCAGATCGATGCCGCCAATAAGCTCTCTGCCGAGGGGTATACCGATGCCTCCTGGGCCGCCCTGAAGGATGCCCTGAACAAGGCAACCTCCATGCGCAGCAGCAAGAGCCAGGCTGACGTGGATCAGGCCGCCAAGGATCTGGCAGCCGCCATTGCCGCACTGGCCAAGGTGGATTACACCGCTCTGAAGCAGGCCATCGAGAAGACCGAGACCCTGCTGACCAACGAGAAGATCGGCGGCCAGCTGAAGGATCTGCTGACTGCTCTGGAGAGCAGCAAGGGTCTGCTGACTTCCGGCGACCAGGGTGCAGTGGATGCTGCAGCCAAGTCTCTGGAGGATCTGCTGCTGGCCCTGCAGCAGGAACTGGATGCCATGAAGATCCCTGAGGACGGCTTCTGCAACATCACCATCCATCAGGTATGGCCCATCCTGTTCTTCATCAGCCTGGCAGTGAACGTTGCCTTTGTTGCACTGGCAGCCGTTTACGTGGTGCGCCGCAAGAAGAACCAGAAGGACGATACCCCTCTGGTGGACTACGACATCGGTGACGATCAGTAACCGATAACAGACATCCAAATAGTCTCGGTACGGCCTGAAAAAAGCGAAGGCCGTACCGAGACTAAAGGTGCTTTTTAAGAAACATGCAAAATGGGGTGTTTTTTTGAAGGAAAACAACTGGAAGAGAATGGAATATGAGACCTGGGACGAGGCCTTCCGCGGTCAGGTGGCGGCAGTGCGCCAGCAGTCTGTCCGTGTGGCCGCCTATACACAGGCGCTGTTTCTGCAGGCCTGTGCCGATTCCTTCGGCAAAAACACCCCCGGCGGCAGCGATCAGATCCGCAGCCAGTACGGCGATCTGGCCTACAAGTGCGGACTGTATCATCAGCTGGGCAAGGCACTGGTCCCGCCGGAATATCAGATCTGGCAGAAGGACTATACGGAGGAAGAGGTGGCGGTGTACCAAAAGTACACCACGGACGGCCGCGCGCTGGTGGCGTCCCTGCAGGAGCGGGGGCAGCGTGCCAAAGAGAAGCGCAAGGGCGCCGTGGAGGAGCTGCCCACCCAGAACATCCCCTGGCTGATGATCCGGGAGAGCTGCGAGCAGCACATGGAGCGCTGGAACGGGTCGGGATACCCCCACGGGCGACAGGGCAGACAGATCAGCCCCATCGCCCAGATCGTGGGTCTGGCCAAGGAACTGGACCGGCTGGCCTCCGAGACCAAGCGGGAGGATCCCTTTGAGGATGCCTGCCGCACCCTGCAGGAACAGGAGAATACCCTGTGGTCTCCGGAGCTGATCGCTGTGCTGAAAAATGCCCGCAGCAAGTGCCGCGCCGTGTACAACAAGTACATCCACTACACCATGACCGTGCCCAAGACGATCCCGCTGGTGAAGAAGACAAAGGATCGGCCCATGGGTCTGAGCTACCGGCCCATGGTGTCGGACATGACGGGGACGGTGGTTGCCTACGAGGCGGAGCCCTGGTACGGCGGCATCGCCAACAACCCCGGTGAGCGGGAGGGAACGGCGGAGATCCACGATATGCTGGTGCGCACCGGCATGATCGCGGACATGGCCTTCTACTTCCTGTATGAGGCGGCGGATGCGCTGGTACGCATCGAAAACTGCAGGCTGAACCTGCGGGGCGTGCTGGTGAATATGCTGCCCGGATTTTACACCCTGCCCACGCAGCTGCAGCGGTTTGAGCAGCTGTTTGAGGATCAGGGCATCGATCGCAGCAAGCTGTGGATCACGGTGCCGGAGGAGAGCTTCCGCAAGGCCACCAAGGGTCAGAAGGAACTGATGGCCCGGTATCTGCGCAACGGTGTCGTGCTGGTGCTGGATGGGGTACATCCGGAGGGCATGGACTGGGAGGAGGTCAAGGCTCTGGGTCTGCGCCATGTGCGCCTGGCACCGGAGACGGGTCTGAACCCCGATACCGCGCAGTTGATGAAGCAGCTGACGGCGGATGGCTTTGTGCTGCTGGGCGGCGGCGCCGATACCCACGATCTGCTGGGCTGGCAGCTGGCCTGCGGCGTGAGCTGCAGCAGCGGTACGGTGACCGGTCTGCCGGTCAGCGAGGAGGAAATGATCCGGGACCGCCTGCTGGCTGAGTGATGGCCATGAAAAAGAAACAGACGCCTCCTGTGGAGGCACAAGGAACAACCCTCCCCCAGGGACACACCCCCCAGCGGCGGCTGCTGAAAAAGCGCCGCGCAGGTGTGGTGCTCTCCCGGGAAGAGGTCAGGACCATACAGCTGGGGCGCAAAAAGCTGCGCCGGGAGCTGCGGAAGAAGGGCATCAAAAAACGCAAGGATTTTGAGCTGACCGCTTCCAGTCTGGGCCTGTATTTTGACAAGAACCGTCTGGGTGCGCTGCTGCTGTGGCTGCTCCACGGACGGGGACTTTGGGCATTGCTGGGTGCAGCCGGCCTGCTGCTGACGGTACTGTTTGCCTTCTCCCTGATCTCACAGATGCAGGGACATTTCACCATCAACCTGACAGGAGATCTGCTGAAGGAGGGCTTTGTGCTCAGCGAAACGGCGGATTTCAAAGAGGGCTCCATGCGTCTGTTTGCAGAACCTGCCACAGACGTGCCCTGCTTTTCCCTGGCGGACCTGCACGAAGATGTGAACGATGTGGACGGCCAGCACAACGAGGCCGGCTACTTTGCCTACACCTTCTACATCCGCAATGAGGGCGAAAACACGGTGGATTACGACTGGGAGCTGGTCATCAACTCCGAGAGCAGAAATCTCACCGATGCCACATGGGTCATGTTCTTCGAGGACAACCGGATGAACATGTATGCCAAGGCCCGGACGGACGGAAGTCAGGAGGCGCTGCCCGGTTTCGGCGACAACAGCCGGGGCTATCTGCGCGTGCCGCTGGCGGACCGTGCTGCATCGGAGGACCTGTACCGGGTGGTTGCCACCCGGGGCGGCGTGAACTATTACCGCGTGGTCCCCACCTCCTTTGAGAGCGATGACATAGTGACCTCCGGCACCCAACTGCAGGTGGCCCCTATGGAGACCCACAAGTACACGATCGTCATCTGGCTGGAGGGCGATGATCCCGACTGCACCGACGAACTGATCGGTGGCCATGCCGGTGTGGAGATGCGTTTCCACATGGCAGAGGAAGAGGAAACAGATGACCCGGCAGACAGCGGTGTGCTGACCCACTGGGATGCCTTTTGGGACAACCTGCTGTTCTGGAAAGATTAAACACACCATGTATGGATTCGCCTTGCCGCTGCAAGCACTCCGGCGGCGGCCCGGCGTATACATAGAATTCCGGCGGGAAGCAAAACACGCCAAATCAAAATTTTGAGAAAGGATGAATTGTCATGAATTATACGCAAAAGCGGCAGATGAGCATTCGCAACAAGCTGTTTGGTGCCATCTCCATGCTGCTGGTTGCCAGTATCATGATGGTTTCCACCACCTATGCGTGGTTCACCCTGTCCACGGCTCCGGAAGTGCAGGGCATCACCACCACGGTGGGCTCCAACGGCAATCTGGAGATCGCCCTGTCCCCCACGGACGGTGATTCCGACAGCATCACCAGCGCCATGGGTGATTCTGACAAGAGCTGGGCGATCAAGAACCTGACCTGGGGTAACCTGCTGAATCTGAGCGATACCAGCTACGGCCTGGGCGGGATCAGTCTGCTGCCTGCACAGCTGAGCATCTCCGACTCCGGTCTGACCACCGCCCCGCTGAAGACCCCCACCTACGGTGCCGACGGTCGTATCAGCCAGCTGGAGGCCAACACCGCCTATGGTAAGTACACCAACCAGGGCTACGAGGTGGACAGCGCATTCCGCGGCGTCCGCGCCATTGGTACCTCCTCCACCATGACGGAGTACCAGATCACCTTCAACAACTATCTGGCCAAGATGGGTACCGACGCCGCCGCTGCCAGAAGCCTGGCGGAGTCCTCCCTGCGCAACAACGGTTCGAAGCTGGCCGATATGGCGGTGTCCCACGCAACGGTTTCCGGCACGGATGGCAACAACTACAAAGAGTATGTTACCGCTATGGAAAATGTTGTCACCACCATGCTGGAGGCCAATGCCAAGCTGAAGGACTCCATCTATGCCGGTGCCGTGGCCGCTGTGGCCAGTAACTTCTCCGGCAACGATCACGCTATGTATACTGTCGCCATGAACATGGTGAACAACAACGCCACCCTGGAGGAATTGATGGTGGCCGCCCAGAAGGCCAACTGGGTGGATGAGGCCGATCACAGCAAGGGCATTGAGGTGCCTACTGCGGACATTGGCAACAACCCCCTGGGCATGGCCTACAATGCCTGGAAGCTGATCAATACCAATCTGTCCGAGGCCAACACCGCTATCGCCACCCTGAAGCAGGATGACGATGTCAGATGGGATGAGGCATCCACCGTGCTGACCAAGATGATGAACACCGAGGGCGTCAAGGTCAACAACAAGAACCTGACGGAACTGAAGGAACTGGCCTCCTGGTATCTGGCAGATAGAATTAACCCGGGTGAGGAGAATTATCAGAAGCAGCAGGACGCCATCACCTTCGTGAACTCCATGCTGCGCAACATCGAGGTGCAGCTGGATGCACGGTCCGGCGTCTACGGTGACATGGCCTCCATGGTGGGCAACCTGAGCGCCACCATCGGCCTGAACGTGAGCTATGCAGGTGTTACGCTGAAGGATGCTCCCGCCACCATCAAGACCACCAATGCCAGCCCCAGCGATTCCGGTACCATGGGCCGCGCCCGCACCACTCTGGCCAATCTGGGCGCCCTGCAGACCAACGACAGCACCTCTACCGGTATGCTGAACGAGACCTACGGCTACATGGTGGACTTCTACTTCCGCACCAACGCCAACGGCTCCAAGCTGCAGCTGCAGAGCGATGCCGCCCAGCGTGTCTATGAGAGCAGCCAGAGCCAGGCGACTCAGGGCTCCGGCAGCACCATGACCTTCACCACCGGCACCATCAGTGTGCAGGCCGTGGAGAACCTGATGGACTGCATCCGCGTGGTCTTTGTGGATCCCACCAACAATGCCGTGTTCGGCATTGCCAAGCTGGATGCCACCACCATCGCCCACGCTGGCAACAGCGACGGCACCACCGCCGTGACGGCCAAGCTGAAGCTGTATGACTACACCATCAATGCCGACGGCAGCCTGACCCTGTCCGCACCCAAGACCAGCGCGGCTCTGTGCGACATGCCCACCAATACCGCCAAGGCAGTTTCTGCTCTGGTGTATCTGGATGGCGATCAGGTGACCAACGCCGATGTGGCCAATGCCGCCACCGCTATGACCGGTACCATGAACCTGCAGTTCTCCAGCTCTGCCGAGCTGGTGCCCATGGAGAATGCGGCACTGGAGAACATGGCGGATAACTCCGGCAGCGGCTCCGGCAACAACCAGCAGCCCGCTCTGACCGCCACCACCGTGACGCTGCAGGGCGAAGCCTCCACCGTTACCGTGACCGGTTACAAGACGGCGGAGAGCCAGAGTGCTGAGCCGCAGACGGTGACCCTGGATGGCACCAATCCCCAGACGGTGACGGTGTATACCGGAACCAGTGTGGATTACACCGTGACCGTGGGTGATGGCTTTGCGGTAACGCAGGATCCCACCCATACCTGGACGGTTGCCACGGCACCCGCAAACCCCTAATCAGGTGAAGGCGCACAGCACGTCATTCCCTGATTGACACAAACCCAATACCCCCGTCCCGGCAGGGGTTCTGCCGGGGCGGGGAGAGCCGGGCATGACGGCTGTGGGCGCTCTTTGCAGGAGTGCGTAAAGGGGCCCATAGCCTGCAGCCGTTTGCTCGTGTCATATTCCCGCAATCCCCGGAAGAACAGAAAGGAGGCCACCCTTGCAGACAAAGGAAAGGCGCAGCAATGGAAGAGCGCTGCGCGTGGTGAGTTATCTGTATGTGATTTTGATTCTGCTCATATTGTCTGTGGTGGCCACCTATACCTGGTTTGCAATGAGCCGGGCCCCGAAGGTCAGTGACCTGGGACTCTATGTCAATGCCCCCACCGGTCTGGAGCTTTCGCAGGACCCGCAGGCAGAGGAGTGGGTACTGCAGTTGGATTTCCCCGCCCTGGTGGGCGAAACCGCACCGCTGCGGCCGGTGACCTGGTCCCAGCAGAACGGACAGTTTTTTGCAGCAACTTACGGGCATGACGGGCGGCGCACCAATGTGTGGGAGCCGCTGACCGATGAGCGCCATGCCAATCAGAATAACGCCGACGGATACTATGTCGTTGGCACCTTTTACGCCCGCAGTCAACAGGTGACGACGGTGCACCTCTCCCCGGCGGTGGAGGTGGACGATGGACTGCAGGGCGCCGGAACCTATGTGATCGGCACCCCGGTATGGGATGACGAGCGGGTGCTCCACAGCGATGGAGGCAACGGAGCACAGCAGGCCATCCGCATCGGCCTGCGGGTGCAGAAGACCGATCTGCAGGGCAATGCCGCCGGAGACAGTACCTTTTATATCTACGAACCCAATGCCGACACCCATGTGGACGGCACCACCGGATACATCGCCACCCCCAATATGGATGATGGGGCGGGTCTGGTGGATGAGGCGCATCTGATCACCCAGACCACCAGTCAGTGGGAAGAGGTGTCCCCCGTGGAACGGAATGTGGTGATGCGCACGCTGGGGGAATTTACCAGCGAAACAGAGCTTTTTTCCATCGGTCCGGAGGAGCTGGTGCAGATCCGCCTCTATGTCTGGCTGGAAGGCCAGGATGTGGACTGCAGCAATGCCATCGGACAGGCCGCACAGGTGGTGGCCAGCATCCAGTTTGGTACGGCGGATGATACGCAGTCCGGACTGGTTCCCATTGGTTAATCGATAACTTGTTATCTTTCTATAGAAACATAAGCGAAGGGAGATCCCGCTATGAAGAAGAAGTTGAAGGAACCCTCTGCCGCAAAGGACGTGCAGACCCAGCAGGTCAATGAGAACGGGGAAGTGGTGAAGGAGCAGAGCAAGAAACAGAAGATCATCGGCATGCTGATCAACGTGTTGCTGGTGGTGGCCATTGCGTTGGCCGCTGTTTCCACCTATGTCTCCTATGTGTCCACCTCCGGAAACGGTGTGCCCAGCATTCTGGGCATTCGGATCTTCTCCATTCAGACCAAATCCATGTATCCCACCCTGCTGCCCGGCGACCTGATCTTCGATGTGGCAGTCAATGACCCCGGCGAGCTGAAGAAGGGGGATATCATCACCTACTGGACCGTGATCAACGGGGAGCGGGTGCTGAATACCCATACCATCCATGAGATCTACGATGGCGGTGATTACCGGATCTTCAGCACCAAGGGTGACAACAACACCGCCGCCGACCCCCTGACCGTCCATGAGGCGGAGGTGGTGGGCAAGTATGTGGCCCGGGTGGGCGGTCTGGGCAAGGTGTTTGACTACCTGCAGACCAGCACCGGCTTTTTGATCGTGGTGGTGATCCCGGTATTTCTGTTCTTCCTGTTCTATCTGATCCAGTTCTTCCGGGTGCTGTTTGAGTATCAGAATGTGAAGAACCTGATCAAGTATGAGCAGGAGCGGGGCCGCACGGAGGATCTGATCGCCGAGGAGGCCCGCAGACAGCAGGAGACCAAGGACAGAGAACGGGCGGCGCTGGAGGCAGAGCTGCGGGAGAAACTGCGCGCCGAGCTGATGGCCGATATGGGCATTGCCAAGCCTGAACCGGAGGAGAAAAAAGAGACGCCGGAGCAGTAAGCGGCTCGTCACAGGCGCAGCCACCGCAGAGAGACCGCCTGATTGACAGGAGAGAGATATGGACAACTTTTTTCGATATTTTTATCAGGATATTGGCCGGGTGTTCCGTGCATTTCTGGAGATTTTCGGCGCATTTTTCGACTTTTTGAATTATCTGCTGAACTTCCCCATGCGCATGGAGATCATCGAGAGCTACGAGGGGGAATTCTCCATAGGAGAGTGGATCGCCCTGTTTGTGGCCAATCTGGCGCTGATCGTTGCGGCGGTGGCGCTGTTTGTGGTGCTGGGCAGGCTGCTGCGCAAGGTGTTCCGCCGCTATGTGCCCGCCAAGAAGTATGACGAGGTGGTGCGGCAGGTCCGCACCCTGCAGCGGGATCTGATCCGGGCCAACTACGAGAAGGACAAGCTGCTGGCCATGCGTGTGGCGGAACTGGGCGGCAGCGCCGAGGGTCTGAGCACCGATGACCTGCTGAAGGGTCTGAAGGACGAGGAGGAGTCTGTGCCGGAGCAGGAGGAGAAGAAGGAGGAGGAGTTTGTGGCGGATATGACCCGCAACAACATCCATTCCCCCTGTGTGGATCCCCAGGAGAGCCGTTTCTTCCGTCTGACCTCGGTGGACAACTTCTACAAGACCACCTATGTGGTGCCCGCCTATGACGACGAGATCACCCTGGAGGAGTTCTGCATCCGGTTCCGCAAGTACGCAGCCTCCCAGCTGCAGCTGTACTACGATCTGGACATGATGCGGTATTTCATCGCCTCGCTGGGTACGGCCCGCATCATCATTCTGCAGGGTATTTCCGGTACCGGTAAGACCTCGCTGCCCTACGCCTTCGGTAAGTTTGTCAACAACCCCACCTCCGTGGTATCGGTGCAGCCGGCCTGGCGTGAGCGCACGGAGCTCTACGGTTATTTCAACGAGTTTTCCAAGAAGTATTCGGAGACGGACTTCCTGCGTGCCGTCTATGAGGCCAACTACTACCGGGATCCCCACATGGTGATCCTGGATGAGATGAACATCGCCCGCGTGGAGTACTACTTTGCCGAGATGCTCTCCATTCTGGAGATGCCCCGGCAGGAGGAGCGGGTGATGGATATTGTGTCCGCCACCTGGGAGAACGACCCCTGCCTGATCCACAACGGCAAGGTGCAGATCAGCGACAACGTGTGGTTTGTGGGCACCATCAACAACGACGACTCCACCTTCGCCGTGGCCGATAAGGTGTACGACCGTGCCATCCCCATCGACCTGGACAGCCGCGCCGATCCCTTCGCCTGTGAACCCACCGATCCGGTCTATGTGTCCACCGACCATCTGGTGAAGCTGTTTGACGAGGCCAAGGAGCAGTATCCCATCAGCCAGAGCTCCATGGATAAGCTGGAGGAACTGAACGCATATCTGATCAAGAATTTCCGTCTGGCCTTCGGTAACCGTATCATGAAGCAGATCCACGACTATGTGCCCTGCTTTGTGGGCTGCGGCGGTACGGAGCAGCAGGCCATCGACTTCATCGTGGCCAAGAAGGTGCTGCGTAAGTTTGAATCCCTGAACCTGGGCTTTATGAAGGATGAGCTGACCAAGTTCAACAATTATCTGGACAAGCTGTTCGGCAAGAATGCCATGAAGATCTGCAAGGACTACGTGGAGCTGCTGAAGAGAAACAACTAAGAAGAGAGAGGAGCGAGACGCGGTGGCAGCAAAAGGGCAGACAAAAGGAAATCGGAAAAAGGGCTCGGCTGCGCGGATCGATCCCATTTATCAGAAGTTTACCAAGGGCGTGATGCGGGCGATCTCCAGCACGGAGTTCTATGAGTTTTTCATGGATGCGCTGGCGAAGGCGGAAAACGAGATCCAGTTTTCCAACCGCAAGCTGGAAAAGGCGGTGGATCTGAACTGGATCGATCAGATCGAAAAGACGCTGCCGGCCATGCAGAACATCATCTCCAGCCCCCGTAACGTGATCCGGGAGGAGGAGCTGATCGTCAACGCGGCCCACGCCAAGAAGGCGGGGCCGGATGTGGTGCGCCATCTGAGCCAGCACGCCTCCTTTGTGGAGGACTACAACGAGCGCAGCGGGGATGTGCGTCCCTCCCGGTTGATGCAGAAGTACCGGGACGACTCGGAGGAGCTGTACGAAAACCGGCTGGTGTTCACCACCATGGAGATGGCCTACCACTTCGTCAAGATTCGTCACGACGCCCTGTTTGAAGCCATGAGCGACGAATACGGCGCCAAGCTGCGGGTCCGGTCGGATATGCAGAGCGCCACGGAATCGGTGCACATGGAGATGTTCTTGCACATCAAGGAGACGGAGTCGGCCATGGCTGCCGACGAGCGCAACTCGGAGATCTTCGGCCGCATTTCCCGGATCTACCGGCTGCTGTCGGTGTTTATGAACAGCACCTTTGCCCAGCATATGGCCAAAGCGCCCCGCATCAAGGGCACCATCATCAAGACCAACGTGCTGAAGAAAAATCCCGATTACCGGCACATTGAGCATCTGCTGGAGTACCTGCGCGGGTATTCCGATATCGGTTATTCCATCCGGGTGATCGAGCAGAGTCCCGAGATCAGCGAGACCTTCCAGCGGGACATTTTCCACAATGTGTTATTCAACTACATGGTGCTGAAGGGGTATCTGGAGGATGAGACGGACCGTGTCATTCCCACCAAGCCCTATGAAAAGCAAAAGACCCTGAAGCCGAAGTTTGTGCATCAGATCATCGAGGAGCTGACGGAGGACTACGACCTGCCGGATGTGGAGATCCGCAAGGTGCTCATCGAGGAGCTGACCAAGGAGCAGCTGATGCATGAGGAGGCGGAGGAGCGCCGCCGTCTGGTGGAGGAGCAGGCCCGGAAAAAGAAGGAGGAGGCCGAGCGGATCCGTCAGGAGAAGGCGGCGGAGCGGGAGCGCATCCGGCAGGAGAAGGAAGCCGAGCGGGAGCGGATCCGTCAGGAGAAAGAGGCGGAGAAGCAGCGGCTGTTCCACGAGCGGATGATGCGGGAGGCGGAGGATCGCCGCCGCAGCGCTCTGCTGCGCAAGGAACTGGAGCGCTTTGAAGAGGAGCGGGCCGATCAGATCGCTGCCCGCAAGGCCGCCTGGGCCAAGTATCTGGCAGAGCAGGAAGACTTTGCCGATGCCGCCCGGCTGCTGGAGGAGGCAGAGCAGCGCAAGCTGGAGCAGGCGGAGCGGGAGCGCATCCGCCGTGAGGAGGAGCAGGCCCGGGCCGCCCGGGAGAAACTGCTGGAAGAGGAGCGGCGCAGACAGGAGAAGCTGCGGCAGAAGGAGGAGGCCCGTCGGGCAGAGCTTGCCCGGCAGGCGGAGCTGGAGCGGCAGGCCCGTGAGGAGCTGGAGCGGCAGATCGCAGCCGAGCGCCAGCTGCTGAAGGACTATGACCTGTGCCTGCAGGAGTTCTATGCCTCTCTGGAGGGACATAAGGCGCAGCGCGCGGCCTATGTCAGAAGCCTGGAGGAGGAGCAGGAGCGCCGGGAGCAGGAGCGCCGGGAGCGCATGGCCCAGCGGGCCGGACAGAAAGCGGCCCGATGAAACCGGAATAAGGAAGAGTGCAATGAACAAACTGCTTGCCAAGCTGTTGACGGTGACGCTGGCCCTTACGGTGTCGGCTGCGTTGATGGTGATGTCTTCCTTCGCGTGGTTCACCATGTCCAACACGCCGGAGGCAGACGGGATACAAATCAATATTGGCGGCAGCAACACGATCCTGATCGCGTCCGATCAGGTGGTGGAGCATGGGGACGGAACGGTCAGCCATTACCCGGGGGAGTTTTCCCGAAAGCAGACCTTTTCCGGTGTGGATACCTATGCCTATTTAAACGATGTGGCCAGTCTGCAGCCGGTATCCACGGCCGACGGACTGCACTGGGTGGTACAGGGGACAGACGGGGAAGCGTACCGGGTGGATACCCGGCTGGACAACGCCAATCTCACCGCCCTGACCGAGGAGACGGGAGGCCACTATGTCTATCTGGACTTCTGGGTGGTGGCACCCAATGCCCGGTATGAACTGCGGGTCTCCACAGGAAGTGACGATGAGCCCAACGGCAGCTACGTGATCGACCTGATGCAGCCCTATGCATCGGGGAGCAGCTATGTGCTGATGGAGAGCGAAAACGCTGCAGCCGCCTGCGTGCGGGTGGGTTTTTTGGTCAATGAGGATGTGGCCCGGCAGGAGGATATGGTGCAGTACATGCGCAGCGCCGCCTATTCCGACCGGTTTTCCACCCTGAGGGGCCGGTATCAGGAGCCGGGAGAGGAGGCCTCCACGGTGGTCTCCGGGGACAACCGCTTTACCATCTATGAGCCCAACGGCGATCTGCACGACGGCGCCGCCTATGGCGGATACCGGGTCACCCAGCCCCTGGGGGTTGTGGCGGATGCGGTGGTGCCGGTGGATGTGTCCGACCGATTGAGCGTCCAGCTGACCAACGGCTGGAAGCTGGCTGCCGGCAGCGCACAGGCCATGCTGCAGCAGGAGTTTGCTGCGGCGCTGACCGGCAGGGATCTGACCGGGGAGACGGAGGAGTCCCTGTCCCGGTATTTCTATCAGGAGCGCATGCAGAACCAGCTGGCGGCCTATGTGGACAGAGGGGAGTTTGTGCGCTCCACCCAGGCACTCTATGCCGCGGCCCAAAACGGGCAGGTGGCTGCCAGTGATGTGACGCTGCATACCACCGGCGGCGCCACCGAGGATGTGTATATTACCGATCTGGAGAGGAATGTTCCTCAGCGGATTCGGATGTTTATCTGGCTGGAAGGCCAGGATGAGGATTGCAGGAGTCTTTCCGGCACCTATGGTTTCACCATGAGTGTGGAGCTGGCCGGCAGCAATGGCTGAGAATGAACAAGGGATTATTCAAAGAGCGAACCGATGCGGCAGGGGAGAACCTGCCGGGTAAGAAAAAGAGAACATGGCGCGGGGCGGGCGCAACCCTTTTGCTGGTGGCCTCCGTTGTGCTGTGTATATTTGTGCTGGGACAGGTGCTGACCAAGGGCTACCTGTCTGTGGGAGGCTACAGCCTGTTTCGCGTGGTCACCGGCAGTATGGAGCCGGAGATCCCCGTAGGCGCTCTGATGATCGTGCAGGATACCCCCATGGAGGAGATCCGGGAGCGGGACATTGTGACCTATCACTCCCGGGAGCAGGGGGATGTCCGGATGATCATCACCCACCGTGTGGTGGGCCTTTACGACGGGGCCAACGGGCAGCGGTATCTGGAGACCAAGGGTGACGCCAACCAGCATGCAGACAGCAGCTATGTGGACGAGACCCGTCTCATCGGCAGGGTGATCTACCACACCAAGGAAGGAAACCTTTTGGCGGGGATCCTCACCGTGCTGACCAGTAAGATGGGCTTTCTGGCCTGTGTGGTGCTGCCCTGTCTGGTGGTGGGCACGCTGGTGATGCGGGACTGCCTGCGGACGGTGCGCCAGGAACTGGATGAGATGAACCGGGAAATTTCCCGGGCACAGAAGAGGGAACCGGAGCCCGCCGGGCAGACGGAGTCCTATGAAGAGATGTGCAGCCGATTGAGAGAAGAATTGCTGGAGGAGCTGAAACAAGGTGCTGAGCCAGAGACAAGACAGCAGGAGCCCGGCGCAGAGCAGTGATGCACAGCTGCGCGCAGCAAAACTGAATATGTACAAGCAGCTGGGTCTGGTGCTGTTCCTTGTTGTGGTGACGGCCGTGCTGATGTTCGCCATGACGGCGGCCTGGCAGACCAATGTGGTACAGACCCAGGGACTGAGCTTTCAGGCGGAGTTCTGGGGCTTTCGGGGCGGTGTGACGGTGCAGAGCGAGGCCATTCTGGCGGCTCCCGGTGACCGGGGCACGGTAGCCATGCAGGTGGACAACGATGGCGATGAGGCCAGTGCCGTCACGGTGCTGGTGAGCAAAAACACCATGACCGAACAGCCGCTGCGTCAGAGAATCTATTTCTATGTGGATGACCCGACCACCAGAGGCGGGGAGACGGTGCAGCGCCAGTACCTGACTCAGAATAGCGGCTATACCTATGTGGTCAACGGCCACAATACGCTGTTCCTGTCGGATCTGCTGTGCACCGATGTGCCGCTGCAGTGGATGTGGGTCCGCGATGTGGTGGGCTACTATTTCCAGGGCACAAGAAATACAGACGGCACCTTTGCGGTGACGGAGTATCTGCGGCCGGTGGAATACGACTGCTTCGGGGCCCGGTATGACGCCAATGGGTACCTGACCCGGGTGGACGACACCACGACGGTGGAGCAGTTTCTGGCCCAGGTGACCGGGGCCGACGGTTATACCGGCACCTATACGAAAGTAACAGACAACTGCTATCAGATCGCACCGGCCAACGGGACGGAGGAGGCGGTCTGGCTGTATCTGTGCACCAGAAGTGAGATTGAAGAGAATACTGCCTGGGATACGGCCTACGCCGCGCAGGATGCGGTGCAGCGCCAGTTTTCGGCAAAGATCACCCTGACGGGCCAGCAGCTGCCGCAGGAGGTGACGGTGCTCTCCGATCCCTCCGGGTTGGAGGCCGCCCTCAATGCCGCAGACGGCAAGGTGCTGCAGCTGCAGCAGGATATGGTACTTTCCGCCCCGGTGGCCCTGAACGGCGCAGCGGAGGCGGCGCTGGATCTGAACGGCCATCAGCTGACCTATTCGGGCAGCGGTGCGGCTTTTCAGGTGGCCAAGGGCGGTCAGCTGACGGTGACCAACGGCACGGTGGCGGGCAACGGCGAGAACACGGTATTTGAGACCAGAGGCGGACAGATCTCCGTCCACGGAGTGAACATCAGCCAGGTGTATTCCGGCATGGAGGTCCGCGACGATCTCTCCGCCAGCGCGGCAGGAGCCAATTCGGTGGTGCGCATCAGTGACTGCCAGTGGGATTGTGATGACGCGGCGGTGTTTGTCAGCGGCGACGGATCCCTGTCGGCAGCGCGGACGCAGGTGATCATCCAGAACTGTACACTCAGCAGCGCAAGCTATGTCGCATTGGGAGGCAATGGTACGGCCGGCAACGGCACAGGGACCAATCCCGGCCGCTGGGGCAGCGACATTCAAATCTATAACTCCACCCTCAGCGGCTATTACGCCGGTATCTTCCACCCCATGCAGCAGAGCAGCCTGACCGTCAGCAACAGTACGGTGACGGGCATCACCGGCATCGGCATGAAGGGCGGCGACCTGACAGTAATCAGCAGTGTCATCAGCGGAACGGGTACCGGCAATGTGCTGGCGGATCCCGAAACCACAGCGCCTTTGGCCAGCG
Organism: Oscillospiraceae bacterium; assembly: GCA_015067765.1. Taxonomy (GTDB): domain Bacteria; phylum Bacillota; class Clostridia; order Oscillospirales; family Oscillospiraceae; genus Vescimonas. The sequence continues at coordinate 67,634 of SVLV01000005.1, forward strand.
GAATTCTGGATTCCGGTGACGGCATCTATGTGGAGGGTACCTACGGATACCCGATCCATGTTTCGGTTCTGGGCAGCAGCCGCGTGACCTGCGCGGCACCCGCGGCCCGGGCGGTGCGGACCCATCCGGCCTCACAGAATGTGACCATCGTGCTGGAGGGCGGCGTCTACACCACCGATATCAGCAGCTATGTCCCGCAGGGATATACCTGTCAGGCCACCAGTGAGGGATATCTGGTGAGTATGGCCCAGTAAGAGAGAAAGGAGACGCTATGCACCAAAGACCACAGGAAAAGCGGAATATGGTACTGCGCTGCCTGCTGGTTGTGTGCGTCAGTGTGTGCCTTGTTTTGGCGGTAGGCGTGTCCTACGGCCGCTATGAGCAGAAATTTGATCCGGTGGACTATCCCTTCGCCGCAGACAACACCCAGCGTTTGATCCTGGGGGGTGTGGTGACCCAGTCCTGGCTGGATGCCGGTACCTGGCCCCAATCCCCCAGCTGGCAGGTGAGCGGGACCTCGGCGCAGCTGAGTTTCAGTGTCAGCAACGGCAGGGGACAGGAGGAGTTCGTCCCGCAGACGCAGACCTATGTGCTGCAGATGCTGCTGGGGCTGGACATTGCCGATCCCCGGCAGGTGACCCTGCAGCTGGTCTGGGAGGAGGGTGGGGAGACCCATCGGCTCACCGCAGCGGCGCAGGAGATCCCGGAGGGGTCCCTGCTGCAGGGCCGGTACGGCAGTGGCTGGATCTACCGGTTTTATGAGGAGGGCGGCGCAGAGCGACAGTTCCTGCTGCCGGGAGACGGATTACATTATCAGAACTTTACGCTGGAGGTCACCGGAAGTGTGGATCCCACCTTGCTGGTCCTGCAGGCGGTGGAGCCCTACAGCAACTAACGGAAAGGAGGGGCGGCATGAAGCGGAAGATGGGAAGAAAAACGGCATTGCCGGTGCTTTGTGCTGCACTTCTGCTGACAGGCGTCCTGTCGGCGGCCCCCTCCTATGCCCGGTACGAAAACGGAGCGGTCTGGAGCGCGGTATACGCGCCGGAGCAGGCACAGGTGACAGCGGATATGTTGGCTGCCGGCGGGCAGACGGTGCTGCTGAGTGACTGGCGGATGGATCAGACGGCCCCGAGAAAAGAACTCATTACCCTGAAAACCACCTCCGGAACAGGAACGGGAACCATCCGCTGCCGGGTGGATCAGCAGGACTATCTGCAGGCGGCGCTGGATAAAAGTGCGTGTCAGGTGACAGAGGCGGGCATCTCCGTCCAGCTGACGCTGACCCCCACAGATGCGGCCCTGGCCCTGACAGAGGCGGCGCTGACCACGGTACACGTGGGCTGGTGTGACGGCGACGCAGAAACGGAGTCCCTGTGGGCGGAGTATCAGGTGCGCCTTCAGCCGGCGGGAACGGGAGAACCGGACCTGTCCATCGGCACGGCGGCACAGATTCCCATGACGGCGCCGGACAGCTTCGCCTGGTCGGAGGGACTGGGTCTGCAGCTTTCTCTGCCGGCACAGACCGACACCCTGCTGCTGCAGCTGGAGGGCGGTGCCTTCCCGGAGGGGACGGTCTATCGCCTGGGCGGCGAAACTCCCGTTGTGCTGGGGGACGCCATGCCCATCCTGCTGACGGGTACACCGGCGGCGCAGACGACGGTGCTGCTGGATCTTTCCGCCGCAGTGGAGCCGGACTCCGGAGCGATCTCTGTGGAGGCCGGAACCTGGCAGGGCGGCGTGCAGACCGGGCAGGGAAGTGTCCGGGTGCAGACGAACCGGGCGGCCCTGCAGGTGCAGAGCGATGTGCGGCAGGCGGTGATCCGGGGCGGCGGTGTGCTGAACTGTCCGCTGACGGGCGATGCAGATGGCCTGTCCTGGCGGCTGACCAGGCTGACCCGGACGGAGAGCGGCATCGCATACCGGGAGGACGAGAATCAATTTGCCCTGACGGTGACGCTGCAGGAGGCGGCGGAAGGCGGAAGGGTGCTGGCGGTGTCCAACGAGACCGCCACGGCTCCGGCGGGCAGCTATCTGCTGACGGTGGAGCGCAGATGGAACGGACAGATTCTGGCTGCAGCAGAGATCCCGTTTTTTGTCTGCTACGGCGCAGTGAACGCAAACTGAGGGAAGGAGGAGTGCTTGTATGACGGAAACACAGAGAAGAATTCGGGAATATCAGAAGGCATTGCCTCACATGAAGGAGCGCGTGGTTGCGATTATGCTGCTGCTGGTCATGTCGGTGACCATGCTGGCCTCGGCCTCCTTTGCATGGATCACTCTGTCCAGAGCGCCGGAGGTGTCCGGCCTGGCCACCACGGTGTCCACCAACGGAAATCTGGAGATCGCCCTGTCCGACACAGACGGCCTGGAGCCGGATGCAACGGCGGTGGGCGACGGCGGGCAGGCGGTGACCCTCAGCAACCTGACCTGGGGTAACCTGATCAATCTGTCCGACCCCAGCTACGGTCTGGATGAGATCACCCTGCGTCCGGCGGTGCTCAACTCCGGTTCTCTGGAGGATTCGCCCCTGTACGCGGTGACCTACGGTGCAGACGGCCGTATTGACGACATTGCACTGGACTTTGCCTTCACCAACTATCAGCAGAGTCAGATCGAGGGAGCAGGCGGCGCCTTTGTGGCCCCCAACAACGGCATCCAGTACGGCGTGCGCGCCATCTCCTCCGTGCAGGCGGATACCACCGGCGCCAACGCGGACCTGCTGGCGCTGAGCAATAGCATGGCCAAAAATTTGTTGGCGACCAATAACAGTTTCAAGGCTCTTTACGGAAACAATGAATATATCGATGCGATTACCAAGTTAGCAGGTATTTATATAACCTATCGTATCAATGATACTGACCAGAATTGCAGCAGTCATATCAAGCCGCTGTACGAGATGATGCGGGAGTTTGGCCTTGTGCTGGATCAGATGGGACAGACGGTGCTCTCCGCCGCCAATTTGCAGCACTATCTCTACTGCGACAAGCTCAACGGCGATGAGGACCCTGCCAACAACCTGACTTATGTGCCCTTTACGCTGACGCAGCTGCACAGCGGCACGACTACCGACAACAACAGTGCCACCAACCGGCAGATCACCCTCAGCGGCAACGCCGTGTACGACCAGCTGCTGCGGGAGGGCTTTCAGAATGCCGACAACGATATGACCATCACGGCTCTGAAGATGTATGTCAACGCCCGGCAGAAGTATCTGCCCACCTTTGCGGCCATTAAGGCGCTGTATGACCAGTATACCACCGCCGGCACCCGGGTGGGCTGGGAGGCCCTGCGTGATCACATCAATGTGATGGCGGATATCTATACCACCACCATTGACGGCATTGAAACGAGGGGAATATCCTCCAGCAATATCGGAAAACTGACCGGCGGCGGCACAAAGGAGTGCGTGGTGCACTTCGGCCTGCTGGTGGATATGGATCAGCTGCTGGGAACACATATGTATGTAGAAGGTGTAAAGGCCACTGTTATGGGCTTTGTTAATGTGGAGGCCAATGTGACCACCGCCGCCCAGAATCATCCCCCCTATCAGCTGGCGGAGGCGGTCAATCTGGCCAAGGATAAGGCCAGCGGCGGCGCCAGCAGCACAACCCTGACGGCCACCGATACCTACGGTATGGTGGTGGACTTCTGGGTGCGCACCAACGCCGCCGACTCCCTGCTGACGCTGGAGGGCGAACTGGTGACCCGCACGGTGGAGGTCACCGACTCCGAGGGCAACGTGGTGCTGGATGACGACGGAAAGCCCGTGACCCAGACCGTCGTGGTGGGCTACAAGGGAGCCAACCGGGTGTGGGAGGAGAACGACCCCGGTCTGCCGGTGCTGGGCACCAGTACCACACAGGGCTCCGGCAGCTGCTACGTGTTCTATCCCGAGACGCCGGAGGACCAGACCCAGAGTCTGGAGCTGCTGCAGGCCATGTGCGTGGCCTTCATCGGCACGGTGGTGGATGAAAACGGAAAAGAAGAGACGGTGCTGCTGGCACAGGCGGACATGGATACGGCCAACGCCTTTGAGGACGGCGGCCGCGTGCTGGTGCCCCTGAAGCTGCGTGCCAAGAGCGTGCAGACCGATCAGCCCGAGCTGGATGAAAACGGCGACATCGTCTATAACCAGGACGGCAGCATCAAGTATCAGATGGCCAACTCCTACCACATCATGGAGATGGAGCAGAATAAGGCCCAGCGGATCACGGCCATCGTGTATATGGACGGCTCCCGCCTGACCAACAGTGAGGTGCTGGCAGCGGGGGATATCCGCGGTCAGCTGAACATCCAGTTCGGTACCAGCGAGGACATCACCTCCATGGACGACAAGGATCTGAAGGATCAGTTCTACAACATCACCATTTCGGCGGACCCGACGGAGTTCGGCTTCTATGACCCGGAGAACAAGCCGGTGGTGAATCTGTCCCTGGCGGTCAACGGTATGACCCCCAGGACCATCCAGGGCAACTTTGTCTCCTATATTTCCAGTACCCAGGGCGCCAGACAGCCCACCTTCCGCTTCGTCAAGCAGGACGGAGGCGGCTGGACCGCTGCGGTGGAGCTGAACGGCGCAGGTACCTATCAGCTGCGCAGTATTCAGATCGACGGCGTGGACTACGCCCTCTCCGCCGAGCAGATCGAGGCCTTGACCATCAAGGTGCAGGGCACCACAGTGACCAGCGTGAGCTGCGAAAACTGGAACGGCAACAGCTTTTCCCATATGAGCGCCGACCCCTACTACAGCGTGAAGATGCTGGCAGAGGTGTCCGGCGTGGCCCCCAGAGCGGTGCAGGGCGTGTTCGTCCATGACGACGGACAGAACGTGACCGTCAGCTTCACCCGCACCAACAACGGCTGGGAGGGCACCGGCATGTTCACCACCTCCGGTACCTACCGGATGACCTACATGATCATTGATGACGTGTATGTGCCACTGCCTGAGACGCAGCACAAGACCCTGACCCTGCAGCTGGGCCTGAACGCCCAGGTCTTTGTGGAGGCCCCTGTCAACGCGGCCTACAAGGAGCTGGAGGAGGATTTGGCTGCAGCCGTGACTGCCGGGGATGAGGCGGAGATCCGGCGCATCGAGGGCGAGATGGAGGCCCTGCTGGAGCAGCTCTACAGCGATGCGGAGAACTGCCTGGATCTGCAGCAGACCCGTGAGGGCTACAGCCTGATGTACAGCGGCAGCGAACCGCTGTTCCTGAAGGTGGCCTGCATCATCAGCGATGACAAGGACCATGTGATGAGCGGACTGGGTGACGTGGATCTGTACTACGGCATCGGCGTATCCCAGCTGAACCGCCTGCAGGCCAACAACATGACCTGGAATGCCGGCGCCAGCCGCTACGAGGGCGAGTTCGTCATGACCCGTCCCGGTTACTACAACTTCCAGCTGGTGGATGTGAACGGCAATCAGATCACCCGCGCCACCTCGGCCCCCAGCATCCGTGCCGTCTCCCCCGAGCCCATTGAGTATCTGGGCAAGAGCGGGGACTATGCGGCCTATGTGGAGGAGATCCGGAGAGACGCCACCCGTTCCATGGACGTGGTGCTGGGTAAGGCACCCTCCGCTGTGGTGGGTCTGGAGCTGACCCACACCGATGAGGGCGTGGCACCCACCAAGTACCTCTTCACCAATGACGGCAGCTGGCCGGAGGATATTGCCGAAAACAGCGGCTATGCGGGCGTGTATACCCTGCTGACCATTGACAACGGTGACGACACCTATACCTATCGGGCCAATGTGCCCACCGACGGCACCTGGAAGGTGACGGGCATGATGGTATCCGGTGTGTTCTACAAGGAGCCGGGTCAGAGCGAGGGTGTGTTCTACGACGGCAGCATGGAAGAGGGCGGCACCGGCTGGCTGAACTTCACCGACAAGGTGCTGGCCGATGACATCACCACCGAGTTCTTCACCACGGTGAACTTCAGTGCCAACAAGCAGCCGGAAGCGGAGTACAACAGCATCTTTATGGAGGATCACCCGGTCAACGGCATGACCATCTCCCTGACGGACTATCTGGGCAGAGCCATTCCGGATACGAAGGTGACTCTGTCCTACACCTGGAATGAGGCAACCAACGATGCCTTCCAGGTACCTTCCGGAACGAATCTGCCCAACAGGGCCTTTGGCGGAGCGCTGACCAGCGCAGACGGCAAGACCTTTGCCATGCCGGATATGAACTTCCAGCTGGATGGCCAGTACAATGTAAAATTTGTGGTCGAACTCAACGGCACCAAGTATGAGGAGATCTCCCGATTCACTGTGCCGGAGGACGGCGGATTTGGAGCTTGGGATGTGTTCGTGGATTGGACGCTGCCCACTGTGAAAATCACGGCAGTAACACCGGATGTGAATACGCCCTTTGCTGCACAGCTGTCCGCATCTTCCTCGACTCCGAACGACACGGTTCAGGTGAAGAATTACTTTACGGATAAGTTTGCAGCGGTGTATTCCTCCATTTCCTACAATGGCATTGGATATGGCGATTGGACCAGACCCAAGGTGACGCTCCAGCTGCAAAACGTCGACCTGTCTGCAGAGTCCGGTATGACGGCCTCTACGGTTTTGGGCAATATTCACGGCGCTCAGTATGCCAATACATTCACCTTTGAACAGGTCACGGATGAAAGCGGCAGTACAAAGGTGCAGGCAACTGCGGATGTCGGCCATGTGATGGATCGAACCGGCTGGACAGACGGTGTGCCGACGCTGCGGTATGCCGGCGAGCAGACCATCAGTACGGTGGATGTTGTGTACGGCGGCGTTACCTATACGCTGAATCTGGCCGGCGGAGGAATTGTGATCAACAACCCCATTTGCCCGCCGTATATGGATTTCAGTGTGACGGATACCGATTACCTTAGATACGGTGGTACTGTTCCCGTGCGGCTTGTCAGCCAAGACGGCAAGACCATCACGCTCCCGGATAAACTGACATTGTCCTATGACCGGTATGAAACGGAAACGGGAGCTCAGTTTGTCAAGTCGAATCCTCTTGTAACATCCCAGTCCGGAAACGACTATTACTACTATTACGATGATGGTAATTGGAGAACGAACGACTGGAGAGGTTACTACAGATTGGGAACCAGGTGGGATAAGACGGCGCAGACCGATACCTATACAGTTACGAAGACTATCAGCCAGTGGACGGTTGGCGATGCCACATATAACAGTGGCCAGCAAATCTCTGCTTCCGGACATATGACGGCGACGGCGAATGTCAGCAGCAGTGAAAAGCTGACCAGCAGTGGTACTGTGACCACCTATAAGTGGGTATACGAGTACATTGCGACCGGAGAAGCGGCTGGCAGAGAAAACAATGGTTTGTTCAGCACCGGAATTACAGGAATGGGTTACTCCATCAAACTCGATAGTCTGGATAGCCACGAAACCAATGAGAGCACCTCGCCTGCGGAGCCCTAAGAGGAAAATCTCACTGGAAACCACATCTTACAGAACAAGGAGGCCGGCGCCATGGGCGAAGTGAAACGACAAGTTCATATGCTGCATCTGGCGCTGGCCCTGCTGGCGGCCGTGGTGCTGGTGCTGTGCACCGCACCACGGGCCGAGGCGGCTGAGACCTCCGGATCCTGCGGAAACGGCGTGAAGTGGCGCGTGGAGCAGGCGGTGCTGACCATCTCCGGCCGGGGTGATATGGCCGACTACGGCGAGTACGCCCCCGCCCCCTGGAAGGGGCTGGACGTGACGGTGATCCATGTGGAGAGCGGCGTGAAGTCGGTGGGCGATCTGGCCTTTTTCCAAATGGACAAGGTCACCGCCGTCACCGTGGCGGACTCGGTGGAGGAGATCGGCACCTACGCCTTTTTCGGCTGCCGCAGTCTGCAGCTGCTGCAGCTGGGCAGCGGTCTGGAGCGCATCGGCGCCAGCGCCTTTGAGCACTGCAGCGCCCTGATGTCCCTGCGCCTGCCCGATGGGGTGGAGGCACTGGAGCAGCAGGCCTTTTA
>SVLV01000006.1 GCA_015067765.1 Oscillospiraceae bacterium
AAAATACCTTTTTCACATCTACAAAATCGCTTGTAAAAATTTCGACCGTAGAAACGGCGAAACCCCCGATAAAATCGGGGGTTTCTTGGGCAATATCTTTTTCATTGCCCTTTGATGGTGCGGGCATGGGGACTCGAACCCCAACGCATCACTGCACGAGAACCTAAATCTCGCATGTCTACCAATTCCATCATGCCCGCATATGCAGCGGCCGGAAAATCCGGCCGCTATTTTTATTTTATGGTTGCAAAAATACAAAATGAATAAACAGTGCATTGAGGCAGCCAATGGCTATACCCACACATACCTGCAGATTCGTGTGGCCCACAAACTCCTTCAGGTTGGCCTCCAGGTCATAGTCCTCGCCCGGACGCTTCTCGAAAATACAGATAAGCTCATTGAGCACCGCCGCATGCTTTCCTGTTTCCAACCGCACACCGGAGGCATCGTGGCAGACAATGATGGCAAGGAGGGCACTGATGGCAAACTCAAAACTGCTGAAGCCGAAGTGCAGGCCGGTCACCATCGCCAGGGAGCTGACCGTGGCAGAGTGAGCACTGGGCATACCGCCATCGCCGATCAGGCGGGTCCAGTCAAACTCGTGATAAACAATGGTGTGGATGATCGTCTTGATCACCTGAGCCAGTCCCCAAGAGGCGACACTGGTGATCAGAAAGGGATTGTGCAGCAGGTCATACAATACAGACATGGGAGCGCTCCCTTCTCTTTCGATTAGTTAAACCGCACGACCTTATTGGCCAGACGATAGATAAAGCAGGAGAAATTCTGGCCGAATTTGCCCGGCAGGCTGATAAACCACAGGGGAGAACGGTAACGGAAGTGTTTCCCCCACTTGGCATCAAAGGCGATGCAGTTCTTCCACATAACATCCAGGGCCGCGTCCGTCTCCGCCGAGCGGTTGAGGCGGGTGAAGATGACGGAGATGCCGAACATCATAAACAGTTCGTGCTTCAAATAGGCCTTCAGGCGGGGCTGGGCGATCTCATCCAGATGGAAGGCGGTGAAGCAGCGCTCCGTTACCAGAATCTGGTGGCTATAGCGCTTGGCCATGGCGGCCTCCTGCACGGACTGGTCGGGACGGCCGATCCAATAGCGGTAGAGATCTGCGTTCATGTAATACATCCGCTGAACATGGGGCAGCGTCTGGCACACCATCAGGTTGTCCTCATAGAACACCTTGCGGGGCAGTTCCTGCTTCCACTTGCGCATCACTTCCGTGCGGAAGGTGCAGGAGTGGATGGTCAGCATCTGGTGCACGCGGAAGGCCTTGGTGTCCTCCCAGCCGAAGATGCGGTCCATCGGCAGGGCATTTTCATAGCAGATGGAGCGGTCGCCCTCGCCGTCGCTATGTACGTAATAGTAATTGGTGACGGCCAGATCCACGCCGCCCTGTGCCTCACACTGCTCCAGACGGTCCAGGAAGGCAGGAAAATCCTCACTGAGGACATCGTCACTGTCCACCACCTTGAAGTATGTACCGGTGGCGTGGCGCACACCTTGATTGATGCCCTCGCCGTGGCCGCCGTTGGGCTGGTGGATCACACGGACGATCTCGGGATACTTTGCAGCATATGCGTCGGCAATCTCGCCGGTGCGGTCGGTAGAGCCGTCATCAATCACGATGATCTCCACCCGGTCGCCGCCTACCAGCAGGCTCTCGATGCATTTTCCCATATAGTCCTGCGAATTAAAGCAGGGCACGGTTACGGTCAGCAGTTTCATTCCTTGTTCTCCTTCAGTTCCTGTTCTGCCAAAGTCAGTGCGGAGGCCAGCACCGCATCCATATCATAATAGCGGTATTCACCCAGGCGGCCGCCAAAGATCACCTGCTGTTCCTTATCGGCCAGCTGGCGATAGCGGGCATAGAGTTCCGTGTTCTTCGGATCATTGATGGGATAGTAGGGTTCCACTCCCGGGGTCCACTCAGAACTGTATTCCCGAGAAATTACGGTCTTGGGCTGCTGACCAAACTCAAAGTGCTTGTGCTCAATAATGCGGGTATAGGGGGTCTCACGATCCGTGTAGTTCACCACCGCATTGCCCTGGAAGTTGGGCATATCCAGTACTTCGGTCTCAAACCGGACAGAGCGATACTCCAGCGGACCATAGCAGCAGTCGTAGAAGCTGTCGATAGATCCGGTGTAGATCACTTTGTCTGCCTGCGCATTCCACTCATCGCGGCGGGCCAGATAATCCTCACCCAGGCGCACCTCGACGCCCTCCAGCATCCGCTCCACCATGGCGGTATAGCCGCCCACGGGAATGCCCTGATGATTGGCATTGAAATAGTTGTTGTCAAAGGTCAGGCGGACCGGCAGACGGCGGATGATGAACGCAGGCAGCTGATCACAGGGACGACCCCACTGCTTCTCGGTATACCCCTTCACCAATCGCTCATAGATGTCCTTTCCCACCAGCGCAATGGCCTGCTCCTCCAGATTGGCGGGCTCACTGATCCCCGCCTCCTGCCGCTGCTGACGGATTTTCTCCTCCGCCTCAGCCGGAGTCGTCACGCCCCACATCTTATAAAAGGTGTACATATTAAACGGCAGGGAGTACAGCTCTCCGTGGTAATTGGCCACAGGACTATTGATGTAGCGATTGAACTGAGCAAAACGATTGATGTAATTCCAAACCTTCTCGTCGTTGGTATGGAAAATATGGGCACCGTACTGATGAACGGCGATCCCCTCCACCTCTTTGGTATAGATGTTTCCTCCGATATGATCTCTCCGGTCAATGACCAGAACAGATCTTCCGGCCTCCTTGGCCTGCTGGGCAAATGCCGCACCGAACAGACCGGCACCCACCACCAGATAATCGTATTTCATATCTCTCTTCTCCTCTTGGCAGTTCCCACAGGGAACTTTCCACAAAAACATCAACGGCACGCGACCTTTTCGTCATAAATGGTCACAATATTCCATGGTATACCTATTTTAACATAGACCATCCTGCCGCACAAGTGAATTTTCCGCAGGTTTTTCATCATTTGGCACAATGTGCCGCCTGCCATCAAGTCTCCTCTTCCTTCGGCGGCTCTGTCAGCCGCAGCAGCTTCTGTGCCAGAATCTGGAAATATCCTGCCAGCAGCACATTTTCCATGACCAGAGAGCGTGTCGCCTCCTGCCTGTCCTCTGCGCGCTCCACACTCTCCGCAGCCTGCTGCAGCTGCTGGCTGAAGAAGGGAATCGTGCGGTCAAATCGCCTGCAGAACTCCCGGTACAGGGGTTCTGTCTCTTCCGCCACGGTCAGCGGCGGCTGCGGCAGCAGTTGCTGAATATCTCCCATACTTAGCACCTGTTTCAAGGTCAACAGCATCAGCAGATAGGCCAGATGCTGCCTTCCATATTTCTTTTTTACCGGGGCCGGCATCAGTTTCAGGCGCACATAGTTGTTGACCACCGCAGCGGTCACCACCCGCTCCCTTTCTGTTGCCGGAATGAAAGACAAATACTGCTCCAGCAATAGCACCACCTGATCCATATACAGGCCAAAGTCCGGCAGTTCCTCCCAGCGAGGCAGCCGATACTCCTCGATATAGCTCTGCCAACGCTGCAATTTCTGCTGCAAATAGCTTTTCTCTTTCATTTCCCTGCCCTCCCAGAATAATTTTCTTATATTGTACCAAAATAAAATCTGTCACGCAAGTGCAACTTGCACTTGACTCCGCTTTATATAATATGCTATATTAGATTCAGTAATTTATTATATCCGGAGGTAAAGTTATGTCTATGATATATTTGTACGGTGATTCTCTCCTGAAGGCCACCATGCCGGACGAATCTTTTCGCTATCACTTCCATTTGGATCAGCTGTCTTCCCGCTACGCAGGCAGCCCGCTGACCATGGTCAACCGCTCCAAAATGGGAGCCACCGTAGCCAAGGGACAAAGCCTGTTGGCTCACGATCTGCAGCGGGAGATGCCGGCCCAAATGGCACTGATCGGCTACGGTGGAAATGATTGTGACTTCTGCTGGCAGCAGATCGCCGAAAACCCGGATGGAGAGCATCATCCCCACACCGAACTGAACACCTACCTGCAGGCCTTGGTGCGGATGGCAAAGGACCTGCTCAGCCGCGGGATCCAGCCGGTCCTTATGACGCTGCCTCCCATTGATGCCCGGCGGTATCTGGACTTCATCTGCCGCAACGGCCTGAATCGGGAGCGGATCATGCACTGGTTGGGTGAGGAGCAGATGATCTACCGTCACCAGGAGCTTTACTCCGATGCCGTTGCCCAGTTGGCCCGGCAGCAGGATCTGCCACTGATCCCTGTGCGGGAAGCCTTTCTGACGGAGCGGCATCTGCAGAGTCTGATCGCCGCTGACGGCATTCATCTGACCATGCGGGGCTATGAACGGCTCTTTGACACCCTCTACAACTGGTTCTCCGTCTGCCCCGCCCCCAAATGTGAGGCCGCCGGATAAAACAAAGGCGATATCTGCGGAACATCCGCCGATATCGCCTCTCTTATTCGTGATCGGTAATTTCCCACCGGGGACTCACCTGCTGCAGATAGTCCGGCACCTGCTCCCGGGGCATCTCCAGTGCCACAGCCAGTTCTCCATACAGCAGTTCTTCCGCCCGGTGCAGATAGCGCTCATCCAGCTGGCTGACCTTCTTCCCCTGTTTGGCGGCCTGCTGCCGCTTTTGCTCTGTCAGCTTGATCAGCTGGGCCAGCTGCCGGCAATCGTAGGAGGCAACGATATTTTGATAGTACTCCTTGATGGCACGCACATGGTTCTGTACCTCTCCCGGCTTCAGCTGCGGCAGCTCTGCAATCAACTCCTCCGCCTGCCGGCGGCTGAGGACCGGCCGCATCAGCACCTTGGTATCCACCGGCGTCATCACCTGCCCCGTACGGTACAGCGGCGCAAGGGTGTAATACTCCCGGTCCACACCCCGGATATCCGGGATTCCGATCCGTTCCACACGGCAGACCCCTTCCCCACCATACACCACAAGTTCTCCTACCGCAAACATTTTGCTTTCCTGCCCTCTTTCTCTCTTATGTACAGCCGATTTTTATCATGTATTCTAATGCTATTATAGCACATTTTCATTTTTGATGTAAGAAAAATTTTTAAGAACCGAACAGCCGCACAGCCTTGTCAAGGCACCGGCAGACAGGGTATAATAGGCAAAACATGTTACTCTATCGGAAAGGGAGCGTTTTGCTATGCTGAAAAATCCTACTATACACCCCGAGGCCTATGTTGCCCCCAATGCCACTGTACTGGGAGATATTACATTGGGGGCCCGCTCCAGCATTCTGTTTGGGGCAGTAGTCCGCGCCGAACACGAGCCCATCTCCATCGGTGAAGCGACCAACATCCAGGACAACTGCGTCCTCCATGTGGACAAGGGGTATCCCATGCACATCGGTACCGGATGCACAGTGGGCCACAGCGCCATCCTTCACAGCTGCACCGTCGGCGACAACTCTCTGATCGGCATGGGCGCCATTGTGCTCAATGGGGCTGTGATCGGCAAGAATTGCATCATCGGCGCCGGCGCACTGGTCCCCCAAAACGCCGTGATCCCGGACGGCAGCCTGGCATTGGGCGCTCCCGCCCGGGTCAAGCGCCCCGTCACCGAGGAGGAGATCGCCGCCAACCGCGCCAGCGCACAGGGCTATGTGGAGGAGGCCAAGCTTTTCCGGGCCCACTTCGCAGAAAACAATGAATAATCACACAACCCCGAAGCAAGAAAGCTTGCTTCGGGGTTGTTCCTCTCTGTTTACTTGTTCCGGTCAGCCGCGATCAGCAGCTTCAGGGCCTCCACACCCACCTCAATGGCGGAAGAGGTGTCCTCACTCATGTCCTGATCCAGACCGGCAGCCTCCCGCTCCTGATTCCAGATTACATGGAAACAGGAACCGCAGCGGCAGCGCAGAGCATCGGCCACCACAAAGAGAGCGGCGCTCTCCATCTCGCTGGCCTTGACGCCCAGGCGCTTCCACGCCTCCCACTTCTCCAGCAGCTCACCGGCCACCGGCATGCGGGCCGGGCTGTGCTGGCCATAGAAGGAGTCCTTGCACTGAACCACACCTGTCTGGCATCGCTTTCCCAGTTTCCGGGCTGCCTGCACCAGCGCCGTCGTCACCTCAAAATCGGCCACCGCCGGATACTCGATGGGGGCATATTCCCGGCTGGTATGTTCATAGCGTACAGCGCCGGTGGCAATCACCACATCCCCGCTGCGCACATCCAGATCGATTCCGCCGCAGGTGCCCACCCGCACGAAGGTATCGGCCCCGATGGCATGAAGCTCCTCCATAGCAATGGCCGCCGAGGGTCCGCCGATACCCGTGGAACAAACGGAGACCTTTTCCCCCAGCAGGGTGCCGGTATATACCGTATATTCCCGGTTCTGGCTGATCAGCTTTGCATCCTCAAAATGGACCGCAATGGACTGACAGCGCCCGGGATCTCCCGGCAAAATGCAGTAGCGGCCCACATCGCCGGCGGCACAACGGATATGAAACTGCTTTTCCATCTCTTGCATCGAAAAGCCCTCCTTCAAACTCAATTCTATTGATATTATATCGGCATTTTTTTCCTGCTGCAACATGAAAAACTTACATCTGCTATTGTTCCCCTCTCTGTAAATACTAACAACACGCGCACGGCGCGCATTGCACAGAGAGGAGGTTGATTATGCGCAGGGTAATGTCCATTTTTTTGTCCGCTTCGCTGCTGATGGGTCTGATGGGATGCACCAATCAGGGGGACAACACCCACTCCGGCACGCAGACGGAGCGTTGGGCTCCAGAGGATTCTATGCCTTTCGGAGATGACCGCAGTTACGACAGCAACTACGGCACCGGGGACAACATTCTTGGCGACTCCTACCAGCGGATGCTGGAAAATGCAAGAGTCCACGACAGGGATGGTATTTTGACAGACGGAGAGAACTCCGTCAGCTGACACAAGGCGCTGATGCTTCAGCGCCTTGTTCCTTTTTCTCTTTCACAAATTATTTACAGTTCCGCTCTTGACCATCCCACCTCTTCATGATAATATTTAGCACGCTAATATTTAGTGTGCTAACATTTTTGAAGGAAGGTGACCCATATGGAATCCTTTTGTCGGCTGGAACATTTTGGCCCTCTGCTGGGCTATTGTGACCACCAGGTCCAAAAGGTGCTGGACCGGGAACTGAAAAATTCCGGCTATGATGTTTCTCCCATGCAATGCCGCACGCTGATGTACCTGCATTCGCAAAACGGACCGGTGACCCAAAAACAACTGGAACAATATTTGCGGGTAAAACCCTCCACCGTCAACGGCATTGTCAGCCGCCTGGAAGAGAAGCGCCTGCTGACCCGCTGTCCAAGCACGGAGGATGCCCGATGCCGCGTCCTGCAACTGACCGCTTTGGGACAGGGGTTTCATCATGACATGCGGCAGATCGCCGAGCGGGTCAGCCGTCGGATGGAGACAGGCTTTACCTCGGAAGAAATCGCCGTACTGACCGGATATCTGCAGCGCATCGCCTGCAATCTCACTACCCCCGGGGAGGACTCTGTATGATCAAACAACTCTTTTCCTATACCAAGGGCTACCGGCACTGGATCCTGCTGGCAGTTCTCTGTTCTGCCGCTGAGGCGGTGCTGGAACTGCTCCTGCCTCAGGCCATGAGCAACATCGTGGATGTGGGCATCCAATCCGGGAACAGCGCCTATATCCTGTCCACCGGCCTTTACATGGTGGTCCTGGCACTGGGTGCCCTGCTGGCCGGTGTGGGTGCCGCCGTCATCGCCGCCAGAGCCGCCATGGGTTTCGGCGCCAATCTGCGTCAGGCGGAGTATGAGCAGGTGCAGCGGTTCAGCTTCAGCAACATTGAACACTTCTCCACCTCCTCCCTCATTACCCGACTCACCTCCGATGTGGCTTCGGTGCAGATGACGCTCTTCATGGGCATGCGCATCTGTGTCCGCGCTCCGGTGATGTTGATCACCGCTGTGGTGATGGCCCTGCAGATCAGTCTGGATCTGAGCCGGGTCTTTCTGGTAGTCATCCCCCTGCTGTTGGTAGGTGTGATCATCGTGATCCGCTATGTAGGCCCCTTCTTCACCGCTCTCCAGCAGGCCACCGATGGTTTGAACCTGGTGGTGCAGGAAAATCTCGGCGGTGTCCGTGTGGTCAAAAGCTATGTGCGTCAGGAGAAGGAGATTGAAAAATTCACCCAGCGCAGCCAGCATCTGCGGGAGACCGCTGAGCGGGCCATGGGCTTTGTGGTCACCTTTATGCCCCTGATGATGCTGCTGATGGGTGCCACCATCGTGGCCATTCAGTGGATCGGCGGCCATTATGTGGCCGGCGGCATCATGCTCTCCGGCGATCTGATGGCCTTCATTACCTATGCCACCGAGATCCTCATGTCTCTGATGATGGTCTCCATGGTGCTGATGATGGTGACCCGCGCCATTGCCTGCGGCAAGCGCATTGTCGCGGTGCTGACAGAGCAGCCCGAGATCACAGAGGATCTCTCTGATCCCCAGTTGGCTGTGGAGAATGGCTCCATCACCTTTGAACACGTGTACTTCAAGTATCATCCCACCGCCGAGGGGTGGAATCTGACCGACATCAACCTGCACATCCCCTCCGGCGCCACGGTTGGCATTCTGGGCGGAACAGGCAGCGCCAAGACCACGCTGGTCAGCCTGATCCCCCGCCTGTACGAGGCCACCGAGGGTACCGTGTCCGTAGGTGGCCACGATGTGCGCCGGTATACGATGGAGTCTCTTCGCACCGGCTGTGCCATGGTCCTGCAGAAAAATACGCTCTTCTCCGGCAGCATTGCAGAAAACCTCCGCTGGGGCAACGACAGCGCCACCGACGAAGAACTGCGTCAAGCCTGTCGGGATGCCTGCGCCGATGAATTCATCGACCGTTTCCCTGACGGATACGATACCCATGTGGAGCGGGGCGGCACCAACCTGTCCGGCGGGCAGAAGCAGCGGCTCTGTATCGCCCGTGCTCTGCTGCGCAAGCCCAAAATCCTCATTTTGGATGACAGCACCTCCGCCGTAGATACCGCCACCGATGCCCGCATCCGGCAGGCGCTGCGTACCACCCTGCCCGACACCACCAAGGTGATCATCGCCCAGCGCGTCACCTCTGTGATGGATGCAGACATGATCCTGGTGCTGGACGACGGCCACATTGCCGGTCTGGGCAATCATCAGGAACTGATGACCTCCTGCGATATCTATCGCGAGGTCTATGAATCTCAGCAGGAGGGGGTGTCCATCGATGGCTAAACCCAACCACAGACATGGCTATCAGCGCCCGCAGCATCTGGTGCCCACCGTGCGCCGGCTGATGGGATACCTGACCCGGTATAAGCTGCTGCTGATTCTGGTGCTGTGCTGCCTGGCCGTTTCCGCCGGCGCATCTGTCGGCACCACTTATCTGGTCAAGCCCATTCTCAACGACTATATCATCCCCGGCAACTTCGAGGGTCTTGCGCGGATGCTTCTGCTGTCTGCGCTCCTGTTTGCCCTGTCTGCTGCCTGCTCCTACGCGTACTCCCGCATCATGATCGCCATCGCCCAGCGCAGTGTAGCCCGGCTTCGGGAGGAGTTGTTCGCCAAACTGCAGACGCTGCCCATCCGCTACTACGACACCCATCAGGCCGGCGATTTGATGAGCCGCTTCACCAACGATATCGACACCGTCTCCGAGCTGATCGGCAACAGTCTGGGCAGCGTGATCTCCAATACTGTCACCTTCCTCAGCACCATCTGCCTGATGCTGTGGCTCAACTGGCGCCTGACCCTGATCACTTTCGCCTTCCTTGGTCTGATGGTCCTGATCGTCAAGGTGATTGGCGGCCGCAGCCGCACCAATTTCCAGCACCAGCAGAGAACACTGGGCGCCCTCAACGGCTACATCGAGGAGATGATCGAGGGGCAGAAAGTCATCAAGGTTTTCTCCCACGAGAAAAAGGCCGTGGAGCAGTTCTCCGCCCTCAACGAGGAGTACCGCACCGCTGCCACGAGAGCCCAGTCCTATGCTGGCATGATGATGCCCGCCATGGGCAATCTCACCCGCATCAACTATGCCCTCACCTGCTGTGTGGGCGGTCTGCTGGCCGTAGGCGGCATTGGTGACATCGGCACGCTGGGCGCTTACCTGATCAATGTCAAGGGTGTCAGCCAGCCCATCTCCAACATCAGCCAGCAGGTAAATGTACTGCTCTCCGCTTTTGCCGGCGCAGAACGCATCTTCGCCATCATGGATGAGCCCGGTGAGGTCAATGAGGGCAAGACCATTCTGGTCCGTGTCGAGAAAGACGGTGATACCCTCACCGAAACCTCCCGTCGCACCGGCCATTGGGCCTGGAAAAAGCCCGATGGCTCGCTGACGGAGCTGCGGGGCGATGTGCGCCTGCACAACGTGGTGTTCAGCTACGATGGAGAGAAGACTGTGCTCAACGACATCTCGCTTTGGGCCAAACCGGGCCAGAAAATTGCCTTCGTGGGCTCTACCGGCGCTGGAAAGACCACCATCACCAACCTCATCAACCGTTTTTACGATGTGCAGGAAGGGTCCATTACCTACGACGGCATTGATGTGAAGGAAATCGACAAATCCTCCCTTCGGGATTCCCTGGGGGTGGTCCTTCAGGACACCCATCTGTTTACCGGCACCATTGCCGATAACATCCGTTACGGTCGGCTGGATGCCAGTGACGAGGAGATCCGGCAGGCCGCCAGACTGGCCAATGCCGACACCTTCATCCGCCACCTCCCCCACGGGTATGACACCGTCATTACCGGTGACGGAGACAGTCTCAGCCAGGGTGAGCGGCAGCTGCTGGCCATCGCCCGGGCCGCCGTCAGCGATCCGCCCGTTCTGGTGCTGGACGAGGCGACCTCCTCCATCGACACCCGCACAGAGAAGCTGATCGAGCAGGGCATGGACAGTCTCATGGAGGGCCGCACCGTGTTTGTTATCGCCCACCGCCTCTCCACTGTCCGCAATGCACAGGCCATTCTGGTGCTGGAGCAGGGACAGATCATCGAGCGGGGTGACCACGACGATCTGTTGGCCCAGCGGGGCAAGTACTATCAACTCTATACCGGACAGGCGGAACTCAGCTGATTGACGAACGGGTCTGTACCGGGTACAATAGAGGCGGCAGAATGCTTCTGCCGCCTCTATCTTTTTTCGCAGGAGGAATGACCATGACACAACAGGAACTTTGCCGGCTGGCCATGGATATGCGCAGCCGCGCCTATGCCCCCTACTCCAAATTTACGGTAGGCGCCGCACTGGAATGTGCTGATGGCACTGTGTTTACCGGCTGCAATGTGGAAAACGCCGCCTACGGAGAGACCATCTGTGCCGAACGGGTGGCGGTCACCAAGGCTGTCAGTGAGGGGCACCGGGACTTTGTCCGTCTGGCGGTCGCCGGCGGCAGCGAAGATTTCTGCTATCCCTGCGGCAGCTGCCGGCAGGTCCTGCGGGAATTTGCCCCCGGACTGGAGATTCTGTGTCTTAACGGGAAAGGAGAAGTTCATGCTCTGACCCTTGCCCAGTTGCTGCCCCACAGTTTTGGTCCGGAGTATCTGTAATAAAAAAGCCATCTCTGTATTCACAGAGATGGCTTTTCTTGTTAGAAGGATACCACTTCCTGCTCCGGTTTCTGGCAGGCGCTGATCTTGCTGACATACAGCACAGGGCCGATGCCCTCATAGGCTGCACACTCCTCCACCCGGACAGTGGCTTTCACCTTTACCCAATCCCGGTCGGCGAAACGGTCCAGTCCATCGCCTTTGCAGACCAGAGCCAAAAACTGCATATCGTCCTCACAGCAGACCATAGCAAAGCGGCCGGGGCAGTGGATACCGGGGAACTTCTTGGAGTGGCACATGAGCCCCTTGAAGGTAACCTGGATTCCCTCATAGCGGGTGGGATTATCCATCAGGTCCACATACCATACGCCGTAATCATCATCCGGCACATCCAGCCGGCCCTCCGACAGATCGAAGGGGGACATATCCTCCGTGACATACTCCTCGCTGGTACCGTCCCGGTTCTCCAGATAGATCTCTGCGCGGCGGTTCACCATGCGCAGATTGCGGGAGCGCAGCTGCGCGCGCAGCTGCTCATCGCAGCGGTTGAAGATCAGCAGATCGGCATTCATGATCTTCTCCATCATCAGCTGCCCCATGTTGCGCACATACATCTCAAAGGTGTTGGCGTCCACCAGACACATGATCTGATAGAGGATCCAGTTGGCGGGCAGCTTCTCCCGGTACAGGGGTTCAATGAGCCACATGCCGTTATACTCAATGATCACCTGTTTGGGCTTATACTGCTTTTCCAGCTGCTTGAACAATTCCGGAGTCAGCTCGTCCATGTCCTCCACCGTGTGGGTAAACACATTGAACAGGGCCTTACGGTTGTATTCCTCCTCACCCTCTTCGCAGCGGATCAGCAGGGTGCGGTCCTCGCTGGCAAAGCCGTCCTCCAGAATGCCATTGATGAAATTGGTTTTGCCGGCATCCAGAAACCCGGCAATCAAATATACAGGAATCTCCATGATCTTCTCCTTACAGACCGAAGAGCTGTGCCAGCTTGTCTTCCTTCAGTTCCGAGCCGATCACGCACAGGCGGCCGGTATAGTCGGCAGCACCGAAACGCACCTCGTGCTCCTCAGGCACATAGTCAAAATGCAACCAGCGGCCATCCCCTGCCGACACGATGCCCTTGGCCCGCAGGATCACACCATAGGTTTCGCCGTCCAGCGCCGTCAGGATACGGCGAATCTCCGCCTCGCTGAAGGTCTTGACCGTCTCCACACCCCAGCTGGTAAACACCTCATCAGCATGATGATGGTGGCAGCTGCAATGGGGATCATCGCACTCGTGGTCATGGTGATGATGGTGCTCATGCTCATGGTGATGCTCATGGCAGTCACAGTGGGGATCGTCACACTCGTGGTCATGGTGGTGATGGTGCTCACCCTCATGGTGATGCTCATGGCAGTCACAGTGGGGATCATCACACGCATGGTCGTGGTGGTGATGGTGCTCATGTTCTTCCCGCATCTTCTCCAGCAGTTCATCGGCCAGGGAGACCTTCTCCATGGCGCCCAGAATGGTTTTGCCATCCAGCTGATCCCAGGGGGTGGTGATGATGGCAGCCTCGGCATTGTGCTGGCGCAGCAGTTCCACTGCAGCCTCCAGCTTTTCCGCGCTGACCTTCTGGGTGCGGCTGAGGACAATGGTGCCGGCGGACTCGATCTGGTTGTTATAAAACTCGCCGAAGTTCTTCATATAGACCTTCACCTTGGAGGCGTCTGCCACCGTGACAAAGGAATTCAGCTTCATCTCCGGAACATCCTTCACGGTGTTCTCCACCGCCACGATCACATCGGACAGCTTGCCAACACCGGAGGGCTCAATGAGAATACGGTCAGGGGCAAACTGCTGGTGTACATCCTTCAGCGCCTCGCCGAAATCACCCACCAGAGAGCAGCAGATGCAGCCGGAGGACATCTCGGAGATCTGCACGCCGGACTCCTTCAGGAATCCGCCGTCAATGCTGATCTCGCCGAATTCATTCTCGATCAGCACCAGTTTCTCGCCCTGATAGGCCTCCTGCAGCAGCTTTTTGATGAGGGTGGTCTTACCGGCACCCAAAAAACCAGACACAATATCAATCTTTGTCATACTTCATTCCTCTTTCCTTCAACAGAATGGATTATCCTCTTTATGATATTCCTTTTTCCGAAAATTGCAAGGGAAAACGGCAGAAAAGCCACCTTTTCCTTTCTTGACGGATCGCAAATCCACATGCTATACTGATGCATCATCATCGGCAGAAAGGGGTGTCCTCCTGTGGCACGGATCGACAAGTTGTTTTGGAGTTATTTCCTGCTATATCTGGATTTCACTCTGGCTCTTGGCATCATCAAAATCAATCTGGTGCCCGACTGGGCGGGATATCTCCTGCTGCTGTCAGCTCTGAAGGAGCTGCAGCAGGAAAGTCCCCTTTTCCGCCAGCCACAGATCTGGTGCACCGTGCTGGCCATCTATTCCGGACTGCTCTGGATCGGAGATCTGACCGGCGTTGCCTTCAATCCCGGCGGATGGCTGCTGGGACTGGCTGCCACCTGCCTGCAGCTGTATATCACACTGCGGGTCATCGACGGCATCGCCGATGTGGAACAGTTTCGGGCCTGTGATCTGGGCAGCGGCCCTCTGCACAAGGTCTGGGGGATCGCGGCTGTCGGTAGTCTGGCCTCCTATATTTTGGTCTGGATTCCTCCCCTGTCGGGCATCTGCGCCCTCATCAGCGGAATCTCCACCATGGTGATTCTGGGGCGGCTTAACACCACCCGGAAATTGTGGCGGACGTATATCGGTATTTGACAATTTTTCTTGTTGCCAATACCCGCATTTTGTAGTAAAATTATTCCATGACAGTCCTCCGCGAGCAGCTGCGGAGCCGGTCTCGCGCAATGGATACCCACGAATCATGTCAGGCGGGGAACCGAGCAGCATTAAGAGGGATCATCCATGTGCCGCGAGGGTGCCGGCTCTGTGGCTGCACGCGGAGGACTATTTTTATTTGGGAGGTGGCACCGGCATGTATCAGGCACTGTACCGCAAATGGCGTCCCAGGACCTTCTCGGAGGTGGTGGGCCAGACCCATATCACTGATACGCTGCAGTATCAGGTGGCGGAAGGCCGCACGGGCCACGCCTATCTCTTCACCGGCACCCGCGGCACCGGCAAGACCACCTGTGCCCGTATTCTGGCCAAGGCCATCAACTGCCTCTCTCCCGTAGAGGGTGCCCCCTGCAACTGCTGCGAAGCCTGCCGCGGGATTGACAGCGGCAATCTTCTGGATATCACGGAGCTGGATGCCGCCAGCAACAACGGCGTTGACCATGTCCGCGCTCTGCGCGAGGAGGCGGTCTATACTCCCGCTGTACTGAAAAAGCGCGTTTACATCATCGATGAAGTCCATATGCTCTCCACCGCAGCCTTCAACGCCCTGCTGAAGATTCTGGAGGAGCCCCCCGAACATCTGGTATTTATTCTGGCCACCACCGAGCTGCATAAGGTGCCTGCCACCATTCTTTCCCGCTGCCAGCGCTTCACCTTTAAGCGCATCCTGCCCCGGGACATGGAGCGGCAGCTGATGCAGATCGCCCAGGCGGAGCAGATCGATCTGGCTCCCGATGGGGCAGAGATCCTCGCCCGTATGGCCAACGGCGCTTTGCGCGATGCCCTGAGTCTGTTGGACCAGTGCCGCTCCATTCAGGGGCGCCTGGACAGCCGGGCCGTTTTGGATGTACTGGGTCTTGCCGGCAGCATTCAGACGGCGCAGCTGATGCGATGCATCCTGCAGCGCAGCCCCGCTGATGCACTGATGCTCTTTGACCAGCTGTACCGCGGCGGCAAGGATGTAGGAGCCCTGTTGGGGGAACTGAGTGATCTGGCCCGGGATCTGACCATCCTCAAGGCCGCGCCCGAGGGAGGTTCCGCCCTGCTCAGCGGCCTGTATGACCGCAGCTCTCTGGAGCAGCTGGGGAAAGCAGAATCCCTGTCCCGTCTGCTGTATTTGACCGATGTGCTCCAGCAGTACACGGCGCGTCTGTCAGATAGTCTCCAGCCCCGCACCGAGGCGGAGCTCTGTCTCATGAAGCTGTGTGATGAAGCCCTCTGCGGAGATCTCTCCGGCCTGATCGCCCGGATGGACCGCATGGAACAGGCCATGGCACAGGGTGCCGCACCTGCGGCACAAAAACAGAAGGCCCGCCCTTCTGTGCAGCAGGAGATCCCCCGCGAGGAGCCTTCCGTTCCCGTCTATGACGAGCCGGAACGTCCGCCGCTACCGGAGGAGCCCCCTCTGCCCGACGAGATTCCCATCTATATGCAGGATCCGGATCCCATCCAGCCTTCCGCACCGCAGCCTATCGCTCCCCCGTCCTTTGTTTCGCAGACATCTGCCTCCGAAGCACCCGCGGACAGGGATGACCGGCTGTGGGGCAATCTGCTGGATCAGTACAAGGGCCGCCTGCCTATGCACCACCGGGTGTTCCTGAATATGGCCTCCGGTACACTGACCGGCGACACACTGACCGTCCGCTGCAAGGACAAATTCGTGCAGGAGTCTTTGGACAACGCCACCGTATTGGAGGTCCTGCAGGAGGTCACCTCCGCTGCTGTGGGCCGCACCATCTATGTGGATCTGGCCGTCGGCGAGATCGGCAGTGCCGCACCGACGCATCCCAAGGCGGTTCCGGTCAGCCAGCCCGAACCTGTTCCCCAGCAGAGTCCTCCCCGGGAAGATCCTCCCGCCCCTTCTCACGACAAACTGGATGAGCTGATCGCCCAGGGCAGTCAGCTGGATCATTTCAAAATCAAATAATCACACAAAGGAGATACGATTATGGCAAAAGGTTACAGCGCACGCGGCGGTTTCACCGGTGGCGGCGGCATGATGCGTCAGCAGCAGCAGATGCAGCAGAAGCTCATCAAGATGCAGCAGGATATGGCTAAGGCACAGGAGGATGTGGAGAACAGCACCTTCACCGCTTCCGTAGGCGGCGGCGCCGTGCAGGCCACCGTCAGCGGCAAGAAACAGCTGACCGATCTGGTGATTAAACCCGACGTGGTGGATCCTCAGGATGTGGAAATGCTGCAGGACCTGGTGCTCTCCGCCGTTAACGAGGCCCTCCGCCAGGCAGAGGATGCCATGGAGAGCTCTCTGCAGAGCATCACCGGCGGCATGAATATTCCCGGCCTGGGCTTCTGATTCCAATGAAAAAAGTGAGCTATCCCGAAAATGGGATAGCTCACTTTTTTATTTCAGTGTCACGCTGTTGTTTACCACAGAGGAGGAGTACAGGAAGAGCACGTCGGCGTCCTCAAACTCCACAAACCGCTCCAGCATCTCCGGAGCAATGTAGCGGATATCCACCACTGTGATTTTGCTGTAGGCCTCCACCAGCCAGGGAGCCAGCGCAGAACCGAAGGAATCCCGGAACAGTACCAGTTCCTTTTTCTCCTTCGCCTGCGGATTTTCAATGGTCAGCAAGGAGGAAGATCCATTGAGGAAGAAGGTGTAGCGGTCCCGCTCATCTCCCTCACCCCAGTACACGCCGCCGGAAGCATTGCGGTCCAGATCCGTGACCTGGGCGGCCGCAATCGCATCATTCATGGGGTAGCGAATGGTATCCGCTGCCAGCGGTAGCGCTGTGCGGCTTGCATAGACCCCGTAGAAAGGTTGGGGCATGGTCAGGATCTCTGCCGTGTCGGAAAGCCGATTCTTTGCACCCATGGCTTCAGCCAGCGCATCTGCCGTCTCCTTCAGGCACTCTGCACGCCAGTGTGGATCCGTCGTATAGTAGTCCTCCAACGACAGGGTTTCAAAGAGGTCGATGGTCTCCATTTTCCCGGCCAGTCCGCTCGCCAGCATTTGCTGCATAGCTGCGTAATCCAGAGCAGGATAGCCGCTCTGCTCTGCCAGAAAATAGTTCTTATCCGGTACCAGAGCAAACCACACATCGTTATCCTGCAGATACATCTCCCGCACCCGCAGAATTCTCTGCAGGAAGTTCTCCACACTGGTGCGGTCCAATTTCTCGTCCAATTCACTGATGTGTCCCTGGGCTTGATAGATACCGTTATTATCCTTCTGTTGATAGAGGCCGAACACCAGTTTTTCCTTCACCGCACGCAGTTCCTCGCGCAGAGGGAACTGATCTGCCATGTAGGAGGAAAAGCCGCTCATGGCCTCGCCGTCGCCAATTGACTCCCAGCTGATAGTGGGGAACTGCGCCAGTTTGCGCCGCTCGGACAGGGAATATTCCTCATCCGGAGTCAGCAGCGCCACAATGGCCAACGCGCCGATTAGCAACAGAAACAGAGCCGTAGAGAGCCGTGCCTGCATTTTTTCGTTCATCACACGCCCTCCTTAGAATCTGAAATAAAGGAACGGATTGAAGCTGCCATCCACCAAAAAGGCGGTGCAGGCCACCAACAGGCCGGCCATGGTCAAGGGCATCAGAATCCCGCGGGCAACAGGCCACCAGTTGTACTTTTCCAATCTCCCGGCAACGGCAGGCACCACCGGCAGTGCGAACACCAGCGATGCTGCCAGCACCGGCCCGTAGCTGCGCAGCAGATACAGGGACGTACCGTCGGCAAATCCGGCGCCGGTAAGACCCGCCATGCCGGCCAGCGTACCGCTCAATTCCGTCAGATTCGCCGCGTCAAAGATCACAAAGCTCACCAGCAGCAGAGGCACCACATAGAGATGCTTCAGCCAACGGGGCGCGCGGTCCAGCGCCTTGCCCCACAGCAGCTTCTCACCGCCCAGCAGCAGGCCGAAGAACAAGCCCCACACCACGAAGGTCCAGGCCGCTCCGTGCCACAGGCCTGTCAGGCCCCACACTACAAAGAGGTTCCGGATCAACTTTCCGCGGCTGACCCGGCTGCCGCCCAGCGGGAAATATACGTAATCCCGGAACCAGCTGCCCAGTGTCATATGCCAGCGCCGCCAGAAGTCGGAGATGCTGGCTGCAGCAAAGGGATAGCGGAAGTTTTCCGGGAAATGGAAGCCCAGCATCTTTCCCAAACCAATGGCCATATCACTATAGCCGGAGAAGTCAAAATACAGGTGCAGCGTATAGGCCACCGCATAGAGCCAGCATAGCAGAACGGAGGGATTCTCCGCCGCACGGAAATCCACGCACAGTTCATAGAGTACATTGGCCAGCAGCACCTTCTTGGACAGCCCCACTACGAAACGTTCTGCACCATATCCGAAGTAGGAGATCCGGTGTTCCCGCTGCTCCAACTCCCGTTCCACATCGCTGTAGCGGACAATCGGGCCCGCGATCAGCTGCGGAAACAGAGCCACATAGGTAGCCAGATGAAGGGGATTCTTCTGCAGTGGAACCGTATCCCGATACACATCCACCACATAGCTGAGCGCCTGGAAGGTGTAGAAGCTGATTCCGATGGGCAGCAGAATTCCCGTCATAGGGATCTGGGTATGCAAAATGCCATTGATCGTGGAGATCACAAAATCGGCATACTTAAACACACCCAGCAGACCCAGCTGGATGCCAAGGCTGGCCACCAGAGCCACCTTCGCCCAGGGAGTCCCCCTCTTGTGATCGATGACCCATGCACCCAGATAGCTGACAGCAACAGAGAGGAGCAAAAGGCCCACGCGCTTTTGCTCCCCATAGAAGTAGAAAAATAAACTTGCAATCAGCAGTACGCCGTTTTTCCAGCGCTTCGGCACGATGAAATACACCAGCAGAAGCAGCGGCAAAAAGGCATACAGAAATTCAAGTGACGAAAAAAGCATCTCTTAGAAGTTCAGAGCCTTGTCCACCACTACGGTGACATCGGAATAGGCTTCCTTGGCAGCAGTCAGGAAGTTGCCCAGCAGCTCGCCAGCGCCAAACACGGTCACCACAGTCTTCTCGCCCACAGTCAGCACCAGCAGCTTCTCGGGGAAACCGCACATCCACTGACGATCCTTCAGGTGCTCGCTGACAGCCTCGCCCACAGCCTTGGGAGTTGCATCGCCCTTGACGTGGTAAGCAGCAGCGGTAAAGGTATTGGCGTTCATCATGTGGATCAGGGATGCGGCACCATCGATGTTGCCGATCTGATCGGCAGGCAGGCCCAGGGTGCTATCCACGACCTCAGCATCGGTGATGGGGAACTCGCCGGGCGCATTCTCCTTGGCATTCTCCATGCTGCCGCCGAAAGAGGGGAACTGCTTGTCCGCAGCATGCTTGTTCCAAATGGTGGTCAGAGCATCCAGAGCACTGACATCGCCGCCGGAAGCGCCGCCGTTGCCGCCGTTGCCGCCGCCGCAGCCCACCAGCATTGCGGTGATCATGGTCAGAGCCATCAGCAGAGAAATCATCTTCTTCATTGTTACAGGTATCCTTTCTTTTGTTGACTGTTTCGTCAGAATCGTTTTTGTCCTGCGGGCATACCAATTCATCCCGCTGTGCAAATCGGCCTTGAGGCAAACTTTCGCCCTTTCCAAAAGCCCAAATGCCGCACTACTATATCACAGTTCTATATGCATTGCAAGCATATTCTGTCAATTTTTGTGATTCCAAATTTTTCCGTTTCCGGTCCCCTATGCAGACGGCAGATAGTAGGCCAAAAGCAGCTCCACCACCATCCCGTAACTCTGCACACCGTCGCTGTCGCCGTAGCTTTTGAGAAACCCATCATAGATGTCATCCCACAGCTGGGACAGGGGCATCTCCTGAGCATCCCAGTAGGCATTGTTGCTGCGCATATCTGCCACCACACCCTCCGGCAGCATCTCCCGGATGGCAGGCCAGCGGTCCGGATCTGCCCGATAGAGGGCATTGGACAGGTGCGTAAAGCCCAACAGGTATCCGGAATAGCGGTAGACCGGATCCTCCGACCGCAGGCAGCCCAAAATTGCCAGGAAGTTGCACTCCTGCTCCGAGGCGATGTCCCGCTGATGGGCCAGTTCGTGAACCACCGTGGCCGGCAGATAACAGGCCGGGCTCTCCATATTCAAATTCGTCTCACCGGTAAAGGGGAAGTAAAATCCCGTGTACCCCATGGCCCCCAGCACATTGGAGCAGGTGATCCCCTTGGGCCGCTGCTGCGGCAGATCCAAAAAGGGAAATTCCTCATACAAGGTCTCATAAATATCGGCACAGTCATCCAGTACCTGCTGCCGATCCACCACAGCCAAACCGTTTTCATCCCGCTGCATCTGCTCCGATGTTTCTGTCAAACCCAGCGCGAACTGTTTGGTCAACTCCTCCAGCTCCTCCACTGTCCCCTGCCGGGCATAGATGCCGGACTGGTCCTGAAAGGTATCGGTATAGTAGTGGATACCCCACAGCAGGGAAAAGCCGGCGTAGACCGTCAGCAGCCCACAGGCCAGCACCAATACGTGGCGGTAAAGGGTCTCCCAACGTCGCTTTTCAGTAAACAGTCTGCCCACCAGATGGGCCAGCCATAACACCGCCCCGCCGCAGAAGGTCGCAATCAGCAATTCTGCCACAGACCCCTCCACGCAGGCGCACAGACTGCCCAACCAGCGTTTCAGCGGACCCACCACAGACCCTGCCAGCCAGTTCATTACATCACGGTTTCCCCGCAGCAGCCAGAACAGGACCAGCACCAACAGCGCCGAAAGCAACCACAGATGCAGTTTTTTACACCGTTTTAAAACACTCATTTCGCCGCCTCACGGCTCTGCGCAGGCGGATCAAGGGCCATCTCCGTATCCATCCGACACAGAAGGCGCTCCGCCTCATCCCACACCTGCACCGTGCAGAAGCAGATGCTCTTTCCTGCCCGGGACAATTTCCCCTCCGCCAGCAGCATCCGGGTCGGCCGCTCCTGCTGCTGCGGATAGTCCATGGTATAGCTGATGGGGCGCAATATCTCCTGCCGCGTTGTACGAACCGCCAGCGATGCCGCAGTCTCCGCCAGAGCATACAGCAAACCGTGGTGCAGCTGACTCCGCAGCACTTCCTCGTCGGCATCCAGCATCAACTGCAGCCGCACAAAGCCCTCCTCCAGGGTCAGCAGCTGCAGACCGCGCCCCGCCAGCAAATGATCCTGCTCCAGTTCACAGATCAGTTCCTGCTCTCTTTCTTTTGTCATGTCACATACCTCACAGGCGAAAGGAAAGCGGTGGCACCGGCAAGTGCCTCCGCTCCTCACAAATTATATCGATCAAATGGATTGCAGAATCATGTACCAGACCGGCAGGGTGACAATAGACAGCAGCGTCGCAAAAAACACATTGCCTGCTGCCTCAAACTGCATGGCCTCATCCGGGTCATACATCACGACAAACGCAGCCATCAGCGAGGCGATGGGCAGCGCCGTATAGACCACCATCATATTGGCGATGGTCGCATCCATTCCGCAAAGGAGCATGATGCGGGAAATGCCGAAGAAGATGGCCGGCATGATCACCGTGCGGATCAGCGGAAGCTTCAGGTAGCGCAGACGGAACAGATTCTTCAGATCATACTTGCCCAGCGTCAGACCGCAAAGAACCAGACCGATGGGCGAACAGATCTTGGAAAGACTCGTGATGCAGTAGTCGATGATCTCAGGCATTCTCCAACCCATAATCCAGAAGATCAGGCCCAGTACCACTGCGATCAGGCAGGGGTTGAGCAGGATCTTCTTCATCTTCTCGCTCAGGGGCTGCTTGGCTCTGCTGTCGCCCGCGGGCAGCAGCAGGGGCTTGGTGATACCGTAGTACATGATACGGACCGGGATCAGGAACACAGAATAATACATGGTTCCCAGGCTTCCGAACAGGGCCTCCATAATGGGGATGCCGAAGAAGGAATAATGTACAAAGGTGATGCCGTAGCGGGCCAGTCTGCCCTGCCCCGTCTTACCGGACAGCAGATAGTAGAGATGACCCAGACCCAGCTGCAGCAGGCAAACCGCCGTTGCCACCACAAGAACAATGCCGCACTTGGAGAGGGTCTCCACAGAAAAGGGCTCGGCGATCATGGAGTTAAAGATCAGGCAGGGAAAGGCGGTATTCAGCAAAAATGCGGTGAGCTGCGAGTCAAAGTCCTGCTTGACCAGTTTGATTTTCTGCACGAAAAAGCCTACACAGGTCAGGATGAGCAATTTGGCTGCCAAAGAGACTGCTACCATAGTATTCTCCTTACATCGTCGAATCAGAGCTATTACACTTTTGTACTCTCCGTTCGAGCTCAGTTTCTCAATGCGGTCATTATACGAAAATGCTACTGAAAAATCAAGCATTCTGCCGCCTTTTTTCCACATAAAGCGATCTGTTACAGTTGAGATCGTTATTTCGCCGAAACCCCGGCAGCAGCAGAACCTTTTTCCTCCGTCGCATGCCTCCTCGTATAAGAAAAACTTATCGATAAACAGCCAATTCTGCCGGTTTTTTCGGGAGTTTTTCCCCCTTGGGCAATTGATTTCCACGGCCCTGATTGTTATAATATCGCTATCGCAACGGATGCTGCAATGCATCCGGAGCATCTCCCGAATACACCGCCGGACCAAACAGGCCGGAGCAATGTCGACCAAGGACTCCCTCTTTTTCCGTCGTTGCCCGGTTTTCGTTTTTCGGCCAAAAACTTATGATTGATAGGGGCAAAGCATATGAAAAATCTACTCATCATAAATCCCGGTTCCACCTCCACCAAGCTGGCGGTCTGGACAGGCTACGAGCAGGTATTCTTCAAGGAGTTTAAGGTCGACAGTGCCGCCATCAAGCATCTGGATTACATGGTGGACCAGCTGCCGCTCCGTCTGGAGTCTGTGGAGGAGTTTTTCAAGGAATCTCCCATTAAGCTGGACCAGATCGACTACATCGTTTCCCGCGGCGGCTCCCTCTTTGGCCTCAAGTGCGGCGCCTATAAGGTCAGCGAGCATCTGGTGACCATCGCCACCAATGCCCCTCGTTCTCAGCACATCTCCAGTCTCGGCTGCGTGATTGCCCACCACCTCTCCCAGCAGTACGGCATCCCCGCCATCATCTATGATGCCATCGCCTCCCACGATGCTGATGACCGCACCAAGCTGACCGGTATTCCCCAGATCAAAAGATGGTTGTCCTCCCATGTGCTCAACTCCAAGTTTGTTGCCCGTCAGGTGGCTGAGAAGATCGGCAAATCCTACGATACGGCCAACATCATCGTGGCACATCTGGGCGGCGGCATCACCATCAACTATCACTCCAAAGGCAAGATCGTGGATACCGTTACGGACGATGAAGGCCCCTTCTCTCCCCAGCGCAGCGGCCGCATCCCCTGCCAGCAGCTGATCCGCATGTGCTTCAGCGGCAAGTATACCGAGAAGGAAATGGTCAAGATGATCCGCGGCAATGGCGGTCTGGTGGCCTATCTGGGCGTGCAGGATGCCAGAGATGTGGAGAAGATGATCCTCGAGGGCAACCAGCTGGCCAAGGACCTCTACGAAGTGATGGCATACAGTGTGGCCAAGGGCATCGCCGAGCTTTCCGTGATCGACAACGGCAACATCGATGCCATCATCATCACCGGCGGCATCGCCCATTCCAAGATGTTTACCGACATGATCGTGGATCGGGTGAAGTTCCTGGCCGAAGTTCACATCGTTCCCGGCGAAATGGAGATGCAGGCGCTGGCCTATGGCGGTATGCGCGTGATCGAAGGCAAGGAGATTGCTCAGGATTACAACTGGCTGCCTTCCAACTGCTCCTCTCTGGAGGATGTCCGCCGCCTGTACGGCAAGGGCTGCACCTGCGAGAATGAATAAGTCATAAGGAGGCTCATCCACATGCGATATAAGGATTTTGATGCATTGAAGGCACGACTGAAGGAGATGAAGACCGTTCCTGTGTGCGCAGTGGTTTGCGCGGAAGAGGCCCACGTCGTCGATTCCGTTGCTCTTGCTGCCCGCGAAGGTGTTGTCAAGCCCATTCTAATCGGCAAAGAGGCCAAGATTCGCGAGCTTCTTGCCGGCAATGAGGATATCGGCGCCGAGGTCATCAACAGCGAGACCAAGGAGGATGCTGTCAACACCGCCATTCAGCTGGTGCTGGCCGGCAAGGCACAGGTGCTGATGAAGGGTCTGATCGAGACCAGCACCTTCATGCGTGCTGTGCTCAAGAGCGAGAACAATCTTAAGACCGGCGGCATCGTATCCATGCTCTCCCTGAGAACCATGGGCCGCTATCCCAAACTCATCGGCTTTGCCGATGCCGGTATCTGCCCCCACCCCACATTGGAGCAGAAGAAGTCCATCATCGAGGAGTGCGTCCGCACCATGGGCAACCTGGGCATTGACTGCCCCAAGGTGGCCGTGCTGTGCTCCTCCGAGCAGGTCAGCGATAAGTCCCCCGAGAGCCTGGATGCCGCAGAGCTGAAACGGATGAATCAGGAGGGTATCATCAAGGACTGCATCGTGGAGGGCCCCATCTCCTTCGATCTGGCCACCAATCCCGAGTCTGCCAAGATCAAGGGCTTTGAAAGTCCGGTTGCAGGCGATGCCGATCTCCTGCTGTTCCCCACCCTTACGGCAGCCAATGTGGCCGCCAAGATGGCCTCTTATCTCACCGGTGACCCCTCCGGTGTGATCATCACCGGAACGAAGATTCCCGTGATCGTCACCTCCCGCGCCTCTGCTGTCAACACCAAGCAGCTCAGTATTCTGATGGGCGCGCTGCAGACCCTTTCGGCAGAATAAGCGCGGTCGCCGAGGCGTCTTTCCCTCAATAAAATAAAAGGACAGCGCGTATGTTACGCTCTGTCCTTTTTACTGTTCAGGATACTTCCGAACCGGGCCACTTACTCCTGCAGCTCACTTTCCGGTTCCTTTCCGGTATAACTGGAAAGTTCTACCGGAAGATTCTTCTTTTTCAGCTGCCGGTTGATGATGTACTGACCCAGCGTCTGCAGGCAGGCAAATACCGGCACACCAAGGAACATACCCATTACGCCGAAGAAACCACCGCCCACCAGAATCGCCACAATGACCCAGAAGCCGGAGATTCCGGTGGAATCTCCCAGGATCATGGGGCCGATCAGGTTGCCGTCACATTGCTGCAGCAACAAAATGAAAATCACAAAGTACAGGCACTTGAGGGGATCCACCAGCAGAATCAAAAATGCCGAAGGGATCGCTCCCAGGAAGGGACCGAAGAACGGGATCACATTGGTCACACCCACCACCACACTGACCAGCGGTGTGTAGGGCATCTGCAGGAGGGAGCATCCAATAAAGCACAGGATGCCGATGATCAGGGAATCCAGCAGTTTCCCTCTCACAAAGCCGCTGAAGATGGAATCTGTGCGATGTACTGCCCGCATAAAAAGCGCTGCCTTTTTCTCCGGCAGAAGGCCATAGACGATTTTTTTGCTGCCCGCCGCACCACGCTCTTTCAGCGCCAGCAGATAGATGGACACCATCACGCCGATCACCAGATTCTTCGCGAAGGTCACCAGACTCCATAGGCCGCTCCACAGACCGCCGGTCAGGGAGGCCAGCATACCCTGAATACCGGGCAGGAATTCTGCCGTCAGGAAATTCAGCGCCGACTGATAGTAGCGATCCAGCAGATTTTCCAGACCTCCGCCCAACTCCGGATTATCTGCAATAAATGCAGACACCCAGGCATGGATCTGATTGTAATAGTTCTCTGCATTGTCGATCAGCATCAGCACACTGTCGATCAGCTGGGGAATCAGCACGCTCATCAGCAGATAGATCAGGCCCAACACCAGTACCCAGGTCACCAGAATACTGATGGCCCGCAGCCAACCTTTCTTGCCTTTGAACTCAACGGTTTGCTTTCGCAAAATATGTTTCCCCAATTTCCGGATCCCCAGTTCCACCCAGTTTATGATAGGAGTCAAAAGATATGCCATGGCCATGCCGTAGAGGATGGGTGCCAGGATATCGAGCAGTTTGCTGAAAAACAATTGCAGCGTTCCGCCCTTATAGAATACATCAAAAAAGACGAGCATTGCACAGGCTGTCAGGAAGATGGTCAGTCCCCATTTGAAATATACCTTGATGCCTTTCATATCCGTCCCCCTTTTCGCTTTTTTCTATCATACCGAAACCTCCCCTTTTTTTCAAGGGGAGAAGCCTTCTGAATCCATTAAGATTTGATAAATTCCCTCACATTTATCATGGATACTTTTTTCAAACCTTCTTCCGGTCCGGCCAAGCCCCAAACTGCTGAATCCGACAAAAAGTGGAGGACTGCCCTCACGGACCGCTCTCCACTTTTTTGTGTGATTCCTTATGCAAAAAAGAAGCTCTGAATCTGGCCATAGAGGACCATCAGCAAAATGACCGGAGTAATAAAACGGATGCACAGGCGATACAGCGGCGCGGTGCCGAAATGCTGGCCGGTCACTTCCACCTCGCTGCGGATCACATCGCTGCCCACTTCCCAACCAATGATCAGACAGGTCAGCAGACCACCCAGCGGCATCAGTAGTCCCTCGGCTACCATACTGAAGAAACTAAGCCAATCGCCGTTCCATCCCTGCTCTGCCAAATTCAGCAACTGATAGGGGGCGATGCCGTTGTTGCCCATGCCGTCCATGCACACCAGCACACACAAGGCGCCGATCAGCAGCGCTGCCACCAGCGCGCAGAGCGGTCTGCGGTGCTTTCCCCGCTCCTCGGCCTTCTCCACAAAGTAGGAGATTACCGCCTCAAACAGGGCAATGGATGTGGACAGAGCGGCAAGCACCACCAGCAAATAGAAGAGGATGCCGAACACCGGTCCCACCGATCCCATATTGTCAAAGACATTCTGCATGGTGGCAAAAAGCATCTCCGGGCCATCCAGCACACCCTGCGGATCCAGGGCAAAACGGGCCGGCAGTACACAGAGGCCCGCCATCAGTGCCACAAGGGTATCCATCACTACGATCAGGAGGGTATTTTTCGTCAGGCTCTCCTTCTTATCCAGATAGGCACCATAGGTCAGCATGGTAGCCATGCCGATGGACAGGGAGAAGAATATCTGCCCTCCTGCCGCCGAGATCACGGCGAACAGCGACGGCTCCTGCTCAATGACACCGTTGGCCACGGCCCAACCCGGTACAAACATGAACTGCAGACCCTCTACGGCACCGGGCAGTGTGCAGGCACGGATGATACACACCAGCAGCATGAAAAACAGCAGCGGCATGCTGACCTTGCACACTCGCTCAATGCCGCCGTTGATGCCTCCCATGACGATCAGCATAGTGATCACCAGGAAGATCAAACCGTAGACAACGCTTTCCAGTTGGTTCCCCATAAACAGGCGGAACACCTCTGCTCCGACCACGCCGTTGGTACCAAAGCCGCTGCCCAGCAGATTGCCCAGATTCAGCACCACATATTTGATGCAGTATCCACCCAGCGCGCTGTAAAAGCCCAGGATCAGAAAAGAGGCGATCACACCCAGCCAGCCGGCCCACTTAAAGCGGCGGCTGATGATCCGGAAAGTGGCCACCGCACCTCTGCCGGTTTTCCGGCCCAGGGTGATCTCACTGAGCAGCAAAATGTAGCCACAGAGAATTCCCAGCACCAGATAAACAACCAGGAAGGTAAACCCTCCGTTGGCTCCCATCTTATAGGGAAAGCCCCAGATATTTCCCAGGCCAATCGCCGATCCGACCGCAGCCATCAGGAATCCGAAATTGCTTCCAAAGCCTTTTTTCTCCCGCATGGTATGTACTCCTCATAGTATAGAATCGTTTCTTTGAGAAACTGTGTCCGTTCCTTCTCCCTCTATTACGGGTTATTTTTACTATACAGGAAACTTCCTCCCGGCGCAATAAATATTTGCAGGAAGCCGTCCTCTTCCCCGCTTTCCGTCGTTTTCCTCTCCCTCCGTTTTTTCCTGTGCTTCTCTTCCGTTTTTTTAGCAAAAGCACTCCCCTTTCTCTTGACTTTCCGCTTTTTATCTGTATAATTTGAAAATGAATTTCATTTTCAAATTGGAGGCATGAATATGTCTGTTACCTATATGACCCGCCAGCAGCGGGCGGTACTGCGCTGCATGGAGACCGCGCAGCACGGCTGTGCCACCGCAGCGGAGTTGGCTGAGCAGCTGCATCAGCAGGGTCAGTCTGTTGGTTTGACCACGGTATACCGACAGTTGGAAAAATTGGCTGCGCAGGGTCTGGTCCACAAGATCGTCACCGACGAGGGGGCCTACTATCAATATTGCAACTGCCAGGAGCACAGAGATTGCTTCCTGCTCAAATGTGAGCGCTGCGGCAGCATCTCCCATTTGGACTGCACCCATCTTGGTCACCTGTACAGTCATCTGCTGACGGATCACGGGTTTGCCATCAACCCCCGGCGCACCCTGTTTTACGGACTGTGCCGCAACTGTCAGGAGGCACAGGGATGAAAAGACGCCTGTTTTCCCTGCTACTGGCACTGATGGTGCTGTTCTCTCTCACCGCCTGCGGCAAAAATCCGGCAAAAGATGATATCAAGCTGCAGGTTGCCTGTTCCCTGTTTCCCTACTATGATTTTGTCCGGGCCATCGGCGGCACTTTCGTCCAGCCTCAGCTGCTGATCCCCGCCGGCCGGGAGACTCACAGTTTTGAGCCCACTCCTCTGGATGTGATCAAAATGAGTCAGGCCGATGTGCTGATCTACAACGGCGGTGAAGGGGAACTGTGGGTGGAAGAAATCCTCTCTGCCTCCGGAGAGAACATTGGGCAAGTGGTGTGCATGATGGACCACGCCCAAGCACTCATCGAGGAGGAAGTGGTAGAGGGTATGGAGCACGACCACACCCATGAACATGCTCACCAGCACGGTGAGCATTGCGATCACGACGAGATCACCTACGATGAGCATATCTGGACCTCTCCTCTGCAGGCGATGACTCTGTGCCGGGTTATCTGTGAGGCGCTCTGCACGGCAGATCCCGACCATAGCAGCGATTATCGGGCCAATCTGGAGGGATATCTGGAGCAACTGAAGCAGTTGGATACCAGCTTTCAGCAGGTGGTACAGCAGCGCAGCCGGGATCTGCTGGTGTTTGGTGACCGCTTCCCGCTGGTCTACTTCTGTCAGGCCTACGGCCTGAATTACCGGGCCGCGTTCCATGGCTGCGCCAGCGACACGGAGCCGTCCCTTACCACACTGAAATATCTCATTGATCGGGTACGGGAGGAACAGATCCCCGTGGTCTATACCATCGAACTCAGCAGCCGGAAAATTGCCGAAGCAATTGCCGAGACCACCGGCGCAAAAGTTCTGACATTCCACTCCTGTCAAACGGTGACACGGCAGGAATTCGATGCCGGAGCTACCTATCTGAGTCTGATGGAACAAAATGTATCTGTACTGAAGGAGGGTCTGTGCTGATGGACACTTTACTCACCTGTCAGGATGTCTCTCTGGGTTATGAGGGGCGTCCGGTCTGGGAACATCTGAATTTGACAGTTCATCGGGGAGACTATATCTGTATCGTGGGCGAGAACGGCTCCGGTAAGTCCACTCTGCTCAAGAGTCTGCTGGGTCTTTTGCCGCCTCTGGCCGGCCAGATCACGCTGTCCCCGCAGCTCAAGCGCGGCGCCATTGGCTATCTGCCCCAGCAGACCCGCGCTCAAAAGGATTTCCCGGCCACCGTCAATGAGGTGGTCCTCTCCGGCTTTCTCAACGGCCGAGGTCCTCACTTCTTCTATACCGCCCGGGAAAAGTCTCAGGCCCTGCAAAACATGGGAAAGCTGGGCATTCTGGAGCTGAAAGAGCGTTGCTACCGGGAACTCTCCGGCGGTCAGCAGCAACGGGTCCTGCTGGCCCGTGCGTTGTGCGCGGCCGGTGAGGTGCTGATTTTGGATGAGCCGGTCACCGGTCTGGACCCTGCCGCCGCGCTGGATCTGTACCGGACGCTGCAATATCTCAACCGGCAGGAAGGTCTGGCCATCATTATGGTCACCCATGATATGCCCAATGCCCTGCGCTATGCCACCTCCCTGCTGCACGCCGGAAACGGCAGCTATTTCTTCGGCTCTGTGGAGGAGTATCTGGCCTCCCCCTACGGAAAACGGTTTGGAGGTGTGCGCTGATGGCTTTGCTGCTGGAAATGTTTACCTATCCCTTTATCCTCCGTGCCTTTATCGTGGGCATTCTGGTCTCCCTGTGCGCCGCCCTACTGGGCGTCCCGTTGGTACTGAAGCGCTATTCTATGATCGGCGACGGTCTCAGCCACGTATCTTTCGGTGCTCTGGCCATCGCTATGGCCTGCGGCTGGGCTCCGCTGCCGGTGTCCATCCCAGTTGTGGTGGTTGCCGCCCTTTGCCTCCTGCGAATCACCGAACGCAGCCCCCTCGGTGCGGATGCCGCCATCGCCGTCACCTCCGCATCGGCACTGGCACTGGGCATTCTGGTTACCAGTCTCACCACCGGCATGACCACGGATGTGGACAGCTATATGTTCGGCTCTATTCTGGCCATGGATCGGGCAGATGTCGCTCTGTCGGTGGGTCTGTCTGTCTCCGTACTGGTGTTGTATCTCCTGTTCTATCACAGATTATTTTCCATCACCTTTGACGAGAGTTTCGCTCAGGCCACCGGCGTAAAGGTCGGCCTCTA
Organism: Oscillospiraceae bacterium; assembly: GCA_015067765.1. GTDB lineage: Bacteria > Bacillota > Clostridia > Oscillospirales > Oscillospiraceae > Vescimonas. The sequence continues at coordinate 31,136 of SVLV01000006.1, forward strand.
CAACACCCTGCTCTCTGTTCTGACGGCGCTGACCATTGTGCTGGGCATGCGCATGATGGGTGCCATGCTGATCTCCAGTCTGGTGATTTTCCCTGCACTGACCGCCATGCGGCTGAAAAAGAGTTTCCGGGGCGTGGTGCTGCTGGCAGGAGTCCTTTCTGTGGTCTGTTTCTGCTTGGGGCTCACCGGCTCTTACCTGTTGTCTACCCCCGTGGGCGCCACAGTTGTTTTGGTCAATCTGACCGCATTTCTGTTCGCTTGTATCTTCTCCCGAATCAGCCGCCGATGATTTTCACAACAAGAAACTTCCGTGCAAAAACCGCCGCTCTGCCGCCTAAAACAGGCCGGAGCGGCGTTTCTTTTTAAGAAACTTTTTCTTTTCTCCTGACAGTTTCTTCCTGTTTTTCTCCTCTTTTTTGTTGGTTTTGCATAGAGCTCTCCAGTCCGCCTCTTTTCTGTTCATAAAAATACACAAAAATCCCATTTTTTTGAAAAATTTTTATTGCCTTTTTGAATGGTGGGAGTATAATGTGGGGTAAGCAGACAAGTGTTTGCGCCAACAATTGTCCCCCGGACCGCGGCGGCTCAGCCGTTTCCGATCCGCGAAGACAGCCCAACAGGGGCACGGGAGAGACGTATGAATACGATGAAGCAGATCGTTAACATGATTGGCCGCATTATTCTGGTTCTGGTACAGATTATTATTGTACGGAAAGAGAATAGTGTGTTTGGTCATGCTGTCAGCGAGGAGTGCACCTCCGCCTGTTAACCGGTTTCGTGTTCACCCATTAACAAGCAACGAAAGCTCATGACCCGACACCGGGAGTCATGAGCTTTTCTTATTCCCCGGCATACACCATTATATTTTATAGAAAGGACAGACCCGCATATGGCAATGACAGGCGCGCAGATTTTGATGGAAGGATTGCTTCGGGAGAACGTAGACCGCATTTTCGGATATGCCGGCGCTACGATCTGTGCAGCCGTAGACGTCCTGCGCAGCACTCCTGAGCTTGGCTATACGCTGGTCCGTACCGAGCAGAATGCCGGCCATATGGCTTCCGGCTATGCACGTGTCACCGGCAAGGTGGGTGTGTGTATGGTCACCTCCGGTCCCGGTGCCACCAATTTGATCACCGGCATTGCCACCGCCTATCTGGACTCCATCCCTATGGTTGCCATTACCGGTCAGGTCCCCTCCCATCTTCTGGGCCGCGATATCTTTCAGGAAATTGATATCACCGGCGCTGTGACTCCCTTTATCAAGCATTCCTATCTGGTGAAGGACGCCGCTCAGCTCCCCCGCATCATCAAGGAGGCCTTCCACATTGCCTCCACCGGCCGTCCCGGCCCGGTACTGATCGACATTCCCAGCGACATTCAGGAGCAGGTGGTGGAGGACGTGGTCTTCCCCCAGCAGGTGGAGCTTCGCGGCTACCATCCCAGCGTCCGCGGCAACGACCGTCAGATCCATCTGGTCGCCACCTCTATCTCTCAGGCGGAGCGGCCTTTGATCTGTGCCGGCGGCGGTGTATTTCTGGCGGACGCCCAGCAGGAACTGCGGCAGTTTGCTGAAGCCACCGGCATCCCCGTGGTAACCACCATGATGGGCCTTTCCCTTCTGCCCACCGGCCACCCGCTGAACATGGGCATGATCGGATCTTACGGCAATGCCTCTGCCAACTATGCACTGGCAAAGTCGGATCTGTTGATTCTCATCGGCTCCCGGGCTGCCGACCGCGCCATCGTCTCCCCGGAGGAGATCCAGCGGCGGATGCCCTCCATCCACATCGATGTGGACCCCGCCGAGATCGGCAAAAACATGCAGGCAACTGTGCCCCTGGTGGGCAATGTGAAAGTAATCCTCGGTCAGTTGCTGGAAAAGGAGATTGCTCCCGATTGTCAGATTTGGAGAGAATTGCTGCAGGAAAAACGCAGAGAACAGCTGGCTCGCACCTGGCCTGAAAAACCGGGCAGCGTGTTCCCCGGCCGCCTCTTCCGTCTGCTGGGTGAACGGTTGGAGAAGGACGCCATCGTCTGTGTAGATGTGGGGCAGAACCAGTTGTGGGCCTGCCAGCACCTGTATCTGGATGGCGCACGGCTGCTGACCAGCGGCGGCTTGGGCACCATGGGCTACTCCCTGCCGGCCGCTATTGGCGCCAAGCTGGGTTGTCCGGACCGGCAGACCGTGGTGATCTGCGGTGACGGTTCCTTCCAGATGATGATGAATGAACTGGCCGCCATCCGGGCTGCCGGGTTGCCCATCAAAATCGTGATGATCCGAAACGGTGTGCTTGGCCTTGTCCATCAGCTTCAGACCCACGCTCCCTACCACGGAGCATTCGGTGTTCATTTGGAGGGTGATCCCGACTTCATCCAATTGGCTGCCGCCTATGGCATCGATACCATCCATGTGGATCAGGAAGAGCAGGTTCCCTCGGCTCTTGACCAGTTGCTGGCCCATCCCGGCAGCTGCCTGCTGATCGCCGACACGGACAGCAGTTGTCTGACCAGTGATTAAGGGGGTGCCGATATGAAAAAGACCATTTCCATTCTGGTGGAAAACCGGGCGGGTGTCCTCAACCGAATCACCAGTCTCTTCTCCCGCCGCGCTTTTAACATTGAGTCTCTGGCGGTAGGTGTTACCGACGATCCCTCTCTCTCCCGCATTACTATGATCGTGGACAGCGGCAACAGTGTGGTGGAGCAGGTGGAAAAGCAGCTGCACAAGCTGGTGGAGGTCATCAAGGTCCGCACACTGGACGAAACTTCCCTGATCGGCCGGGAACTGATGCTCATCAAGGTGGGCGCCACCGCCCGAACCCGGGGCGATATCATGACCATCTGCGAGATCATGGGTGCCCGGGTCAGCGACATCTCCCCCAGCACCATGACATTGGAACTGTCGGACACCACCGATCGCCTCAATACATTTGAGGATATGCTGCGGCCCTACACCATTCAGGAAGTAGCCCGCACCGGTGTCATCGCCCTGCAGAAGGGTGCCGGCAAAATTTAACCAATCCCCGGTTTGAAACCGAGTTATAGAGGAGGAATGACATGAAGATTCGTGCGACCCAGGCCATCTTTGAATGCCTGCTGGAGCAGGAGGTGGATACCATATTCGGTTATCCCGGTGGTACCATCATCAATGTATACGACGAACTCTATCGCTATCAGGATAAGATCCGTCATATCCTGACCGCCCATGAGCAGGGCGCTGCCCACGCGGCCGACGGCTATGCCCGCTCTACCGGCAAGGTGGGTGTGTGCTTCGCCACCTCCGGTCCCGGTGCCACCAACTTGACCACCGGCATTGCCACCGCCTATCTGGACTCCTCCCCCGTGGTGTTCCTCACCTGTAATGTGGCGGAAAACCTGCTGGGCCGTGATGCCTTCCAGGAGGTGGACATCACCGGTATCGCTATGCCGATCACCAAGGCGACCTTCCTGGTCCGTGATCCGCAGGACATCCCCAATGTGATGCGCCAGGCCTTTGCCGTGGCCGCCGGTGGCCGTCCCGGCCCCGTACTGGTGGATATCCTGAAGAACGCCACCAACTTGGACCAGATGATTGACTACGAATTCATCCCCGCTCAGGAGCAGAAGAGCTGCGACAGCATCCGCCGCCTGAATGCCAGCCATGAGCTGCAGGCCCCTCAGGTGGACCGTCAGGATCTGGATATTCTGCTGGAGATGATCGAAGAGGCCAAGCATCCGCTGCTGATCTGCGGCGGCGGCGTGGTCCGCGCCAAGGCAGACGCGGAGTTCCGCACCTTTGCTGAGCGGATGGATTCTCCGGTCGCCATCACCCTGATGGGCGGCGGCGGCTTCCCCGGCAACCACCCTCTCACCACCGGCATGATCGGTATGCACGGTTCCCGGGCCTCCAATGTGGCTGCCAGCGAGTGTGATCTGCTGATTGCTGTGGGCTGCCGCTTCTCTGATCGCGTGGCGTCTCATCCTGCATCCTTTGCCAAGCAGGCCAAGATCGTGCAGATCGATATTGACCGCGCCGAGATCGACAAGAACGTGCTGACAGATCATCACATTATCGGTTCTGCCAAGCAGGTGCTGGCTCTGCTGAATGAGAAGCTGCCCCAGTACGATCACAAGGAGTGGAAGGAATATATTCTCCCCATGCGTTCCCCCTCCACCGCAGCAGACAGTCCCACCCTGACCCATCAGCAGATTTTGGACGTTCTGCAGAATCAGATGCCGCAGGATGCTGTGATTGCCACCGATGTGGGCCAGCACCAGATGTGGGCGATCAAGTACCTGCATTTCACCTATCCCGGTCAGCTGCTGACCAGCGGCGGCTTCGGTACCATGGGCTTTGGTTTGGGTGCCGCCATCGGCGCTCAGATGGGCAACCCCGACAAGCGGGTCATCCATGTGACCGGTGATGGCTGCTTCCGCATGAACTGCCACGAGCTGGCCACCGTTCAGCACTATAATCTGCCCATTATCAGTATCATCTTCAATAACGGCACCCTGGGCATGGTCCGCCAGTGGCAGTCCCTGATTTATAACCAGCACTTCTCTGCCACCACCATGGATCGCGGTCCCGATTTTGTGAAACTGGCCGAGGCCTATGGCCTGAAGGGTTATCGCGCCTCCACCCGCCAGGAACTGGAAGCCGTAATGCAGGAAGCCTTCGCCTGCGGCTGCGGCGCCGTAATCGACTGCACCATCGACATTGATGAGATGGTCAGCCCCATGGTGGCCGCCGGCAAACCCATTACCGAATTTCTGCTTAGTTAAGGGGGTATCACAATGAAAAAAGAATTTGACACCACCCATAAGCTCTACACTCTTGTGCTGTTGGTGGAGGATATCCCCGGCGTGCTGAGTCAGGTATCCAGACTCTTTTCCCGCAAGGGTTACAACATCGAGTCCATCGTCTCCGGCGCCACGGATCGCCCCGGTATCACCCGCATCTCCATTGAACTTCTGGGTAATGAGCTGACCATCGAGCAGATCGCCGCCCAGTGCCGCAAGCTTCTTCCGGTTCAGGCCGTCAAGATTCTGGACGAGGAGACCTGCATCCGCCGCGAGACCGCCTTCATCAAGGTCCGCACCGAAAACCGTACCACCCGGGATGAGATCATCCAGCTGGTAAATATTTTCCACGCCAAAGTCATTGATGTGGGCCGCGAGGCACTGACCATCTATGTGTTTGGCAACCAAAGCAAAGTCAAGGCTCTGATCGACATGCTCTCCGATTTCGGCATTCTGGAGATTGCCAAGACCGGTACCATCGCCATCGAGCGGGGCAGCGACACCATTTATGATAACAACAAATTACGGGAGGAATATTATCATGGCAAGAATGTATTATGAGAAGGATTGTGATCTGGGCAAGCTGGACGGCAAGAAGATCGGCATCATCGGTTACGGCTCTCAGGGTCACGCACATGCTCTGAACCTGAAGGAATCCGGCTGTGATGTCTGCGTTGGCCTGCGTCCCGGCAGCAAGAACTGGGCCAAGGCCGAGGCCGCCGGCCTGAAGGTCGCCTCCGTGGCCGACACCACCAAGTGGGCCGACATCGTGATGCTGCTGGTCAACGATGAGGCTCAGGCCGCTGCCTACAAGACCGACATCGGCCCCAATCTGGAACCCGGCATGGCTCTGATGTTCGCCCATGGCTTCAACATCCACTTCAAGCAGATCGTTCCTCCCTCCTTCGTGGACGTTCTGATGATCGCTCCCAAGGGCCCCGGCCACACCGTCCGTTCCACCTACGTCAACGGCAAGGGCGTTCCCTGCCTGCTGGCTGTGGAGCAGGATTACACCGGTAAGGCTCACGACATCGGCCTGGCCTATGCTGCCGGTATCGGCGGTGCCCGCGGCGGCGTGATGGAGACCACCTTCCAGGATGAGACTGAGACCGACCTGTTCGGTGAGCAGGCCGTTCTGTGCGGCGGCGTTGTGGAACTGATGAAGCTGGGCTTCGAGACTCTGGTGGAAGCCGGCTACGCTCCCGAAAATGCTTACTTTGAGTGCATCCACGAGATGAAGCTGATCATCGACCTGATCAACAAGGGCGGCATCGCCATGATGAACTACTCCATCTCCGACACCGCTGAGTACGGTGAGTATATCACCGGCAGCCGCATCCTGCCCCGCGAGGAGACCAAGCGCCGCATGCGCGAGGTTCTGGCCGATGTTCAGGACGGCGTGTTCGCCGGCAAGTGGATTGCTGAGAACCAGGTGGGCCGCACCTACTTCAACGCCAAGCGCGCCCAGATGGCCAAGCATCCCATGGAGATCGTGGGTGCCGAGCTGCGCCGCAACATGCTGTGGGGCGAGGACGACGATCCCGATACCGCTTCCAACTGATCCTGTTTTCCATTTTCTCACACCTCTCCGGCTGTGAGCGCGCCGGAGAGCCGCTGCTGCTGCAGCGGCCCTCCGGCCTCCATTTTACAGAAGCAAGGAGGTCCTCCCTATGAGAAGTGACGTCATCAAAAGCGGCATCCCCGCCGCTCCCAACCGCTCTTTGCTGTATGCTCTGGGCTATACAAAGGAGGAGCTGTCCCGTCCGATGATCGGCGTGGTCTGCTCCCACAATGAGATCGTGCCCGGCCATATGAATCTGGATAAGATTGCCGAGGCTGTCAAGGCCGGCATTCGTGCCGCCGGCGGTACTCCCGTGGAATTCCCGGCCATCGCCGTCTGCGACGGCATTGCCATGGGCCATGTGGGCATGAAGTATTCCCTTGTTACCCGTGATCTGATCGCCGACTCCACGGAGGCCATGGCTATGGCTCACCAGTTTGACGGTCTGGTCATGATCCCTAACTGCGATAAGAACGTGCCCGGTCTGCTGATGGCCGCCGCGCGTGTCAATATTCCCACCATCTTCGTCTCCGGCGGTCCTATGATGGCCGGCACCATGAATGATGGCCGCCGCACCTGCCTGAGCCATATGTTTGAGGCTGTGGGCGCCTACTATGCCGGCAAGCTGGATCAGTCCGGTCTGCAGGAATATGAGGAGAATGCCTGCCCCACCTGCGGTTCCTGCTCCGGTATGTATACCGCCAACTCCATGAACTGTCTCACCGAGGCCATCGGCATGGGTCTGAAAGGCAACGGCACCATTCCTGCTGTCTGGTCCGCCCGTCTGCGTCTGGCCAAGCATGCCGGCATGCAGATCATGGATCTGGTGGCCAAAAACATCCGTCCCCGCGATATTATGACAGAGGCTGCCTTCCGCAACGCCGAAACGGTGGATATGGCTCTGGGCTGCTCCACCAATACCATGCTGCACCTGCCCGCTATTGCCCACGAGTGCGGCATTGAGCTGAGCTTCGATATGTCCAATGAGATCAGCGATCGGACCCCCAACCTGTGCCATCTGGCCCCCGCCGGCAGCACCTATATGGAGGATCTGGAGCAGGCCGGCGGTGTCCACGCCGTGATGGCAGAACTGGCCGGTGCCGGTCTGCTGGACACCTCTGTTCTGACCGTAACCGGTAAGACTTTGGCCGACAATCTGCAGGGCGTGGTAAACCGGGATCCTGAGATGATCCGCCCTGTTACCAATCCCTGGAGCAAGAGCGGCGGCATCGCCGTTCTGAAGGGCAATCTGGCTCCCGACGGCTGCGTGGTGAAGCAGGCCGCCGTCGCCCCCGAGATGATGCAGCATACCGGTCCCGCCCGCGTCTTTGACAGCGAGGACGAGGCCATTGCCGCCATCTATGCCGGCAAGATCGTAGCCGGCGACGTGGTGGTCATCCGCTACGAGGGCCCCAAGGGCGGCCCCGGCATGCGGGAAATGCTCAACCCCACCTCTGCCATCGCAGGCATGGGACTGGACAAGGATGTGGCTCTCATCACCGACGGCCGCTTCTCCGGAGCCACCCGCGGTGCCTCCATCGGTCATGTGTCCCCCGAGGCTGCCTCCGGCGGTACCATCGCACTGGTGGAGGAGGGCGATATGATCGCCATCGATATCCCCGCGCACACCATCTCTCTACAGGTCTCCGATGAGGAGCTGGCCCGCCGCCGTGCCAACTGGATCTGCCCCGAGCCCAAGATCAAGACCGGTTATCTGGCCCGCTACGCCAAGCTGGTCTCCTCGGCTGACCGGGGTGCTATTCTGGAATAAGGGAGGAACTCCTTATGTATCGTTTGATTTCCCAGTTGCTGCTCTTCAGCGACCTGGGCAAAGACTCCATCCTGGTGCAGCTGGCTCAGGCCCTGCGGGATCTGGAGCAGGACAAGGCCGACCGCTATGAACTGACCGGCCGCATCCATGCGCAGATCAAGCGTCTTTTGGACCTGAGCACCCGCTGTGGATTTGACAAGAATCTGTGGCACTGCTACCTCACCTGGCTGCTGATGACCAACCACAACTCCTTCACCCACACCTGCGAGCGCGTGGGTGCCGCTTCCGAGGGCAGCGTCAATCACTTTGCCAAGAATGACTTTGCCGTTTTCCGCAAGCTCTTCGACTATGATTTCGGCCCTGCAGAGGAATCCCTGGGTATCGACTGTTTCTCCACTGTCTGCCACTATCAGGCCATCCCCAAGCGGGAGCGCCTCTACAACCGGGACATCAGCGCCCAGGTGCAGGCTCTGTGCGCTCAGCTGGAGCAGGCCAAGGATGCCGATGAGATGTTCCAGCTGGTCACCGGCTACTATCGTCAGTATGGCTACGGCACCTTCGCCATGAACCGTGCCTTCCGCATCAAGACCGACGAGGACGGCCTGGAATTCCTGCCCATCAGCAACATCGACCGGGTCAAGCTGGACGATATGCTGGGTTACGAAAAGCAGAAGATCCAGCTGCGCCAGAACACCGAGGCCTTCCTCAACGGCGCCGCCGCCAACAACGTCCTGCTCTACGGCGATGCCGGCACCGGCAAGTCCACCAGCGTCAAGGCCCTTATCAATGAGTATTACGATCAGGGTCTGCGGATGATCGAGATCTATAAGCACCAGTTCCACAGCCTCTCCGCTGTCCTGTCTGAGGTCAAGAACCGCAACTACCGCTTCATCATCTTCATCGACGATCTCTCCTTTGAGGAGAACGAGGTGGAGTACAAGTTCCTGAAGGCCGTCATCGAAGGCGGCGTGGAGACCCGCCCGGACAACGTGCTGATCTATGCCACCTCTAACCGCCGCCATCTGGTACGGGAGACCTGGAAGGATCACAACGACATGGAACACCACGGCGACATCCATCGCTCCGACACCATGGAGGAAAAGCTGTCTCTGGCTGCACGTTTCGGTCTGTCCATCAACTACAATGCGCCCAATCCCAAGGAGTTCCGGGAGATCGTTCTGTTTTTGGCCAAGCGCCACGGCATCGACATGCCCGAACAGGAGCTGCTGGCTCAGGCCAACACCTGGGAGGTCCGCCACGGCGGTTTCTCCGGCCGTGTGGCCCAGCAGTTTATCCAGCACCTGCAGACTCTCCAGTCCGGCAACTGACATCTCTAAACCATCCCACCCATTGGGTGGGATGGTTTTTGTTATTTGCTGCGATCGTCTCATTTCATTTTTCTGAAAAATGCTCATTTCGACCGTTTTTCTCCCGAAAACCCCTTGCAATCCCTGCGGGAATGTGCTATATTGTCCACAGTAAGGTATGTTTGCATGGAGTGGGCTGTTCAGTCCGCTCTTTTTGTTGGCCAAATTCATTCCCTTAAAATGCAGAATGTGAGGGCGAAAAATGAAAAAAGTAACCGAGATCGTGGCAGAACTGGCCGCTCCCGTCGTAAGTGAATACGGCTGCGAACTGTGGGATGTGGAATATGTCCGGGAGGCCGGACAGTGGTACCTGCGTCTGTACCTGGACAAAGAGGGCGGTGTGGATATTCTGGACTGTGAAAATGTCAGCCGCAAGGTCAGCGATCTGCTGGATGAGGCAGACCCCATCGAGGGCAGCTATATGTTTGAAGTGTCCTCCGCCGGTGCGGAGCGGCAGCTGAAGCGCCCCTCTGACTTTGAGCGTTTTCTGGGCAGTCCCGTGCTGGTAAAAACCTATCAGAACCGGGATGGCCGGAAGGAATTTGCCGGAACACTGGCCGGCTATGAGGACGGTGCCGTTGTGCTGGATATGGGCACTGCGCAGCCTCTGCGTTTTGAAAAGACTGAGATCGCTCTGGTTCGCCTGAGAGTGGTATTTTGATTGTGATTACACAGAATAGGAGTTATCGATATGAAATGTGAGGAAATTTTCGTTGCTCTGGCCATGCTGGAGAAGGAGCGTAACATTCCCCAGTCCTTTATGATGAGCAAGATCATCCAGGCTTTGACCACCGCCTACAAGCGGGATCACGAGGGTGTGGAGAATGTGATCGTGGATGTAGATGAGGAAAAGCACGATCTGAAGATGTACGTGCAGAAGGAGATCGTGGAGGTCGTGGAGAATCCCGGCTCTCAGATCTCTCTGGAGGAGGCCAAGGCCATCTCCGCCAAGCATGAGTTGGGCGGTATGGTGAACTTCCCCGTGGAGAATGTGGAGTTCGGCCGCATTGCTGCCGGCAACGGCAAGCAGGTGATCATCCAGGGCCTGCGCGAGGCTGAGCACGGCATGATCTATGACGAGTTCAATTCCAAGCAGCATGAGATCCTCACCGGCACGGTCACCCGTATTGACCCCCGCACCGGCAATGTGTCTCTACGTATCGGTACCGGCAGCGAGTCCACTGAGGCTGTGCTGACCCTCAATGAGCAGGTCACCGGTGAGACTCTGGTGGAAGGCCAGCTGGTCAAGGTCTATCTGGTGGAGGTCCGCCGCTCTACCCGCGGTCCCCAGGTGCTGATCTCCCGCACCCATCCCGGTCTGGTGAAGCGCCTGTTTGAGTTGGAAGTTCCCGAAATCTACGACGGCACGGTGGAGATCCGTTCCATCGCCCGCGAAGCCGGTAACCGCACCAAGATGGCTGTTTGGTCCGCTGATGAGAACGTAGATCCCATCGGTGCCTGCGTAGGTCCCCGCGGCCAGCGCGTGGGTGCCATCGTGGATGAGCTGCGCGGCGAGAAGATCGACATCATCAAGTACAGCGAAGATCCCGCTGAGTTCATTGCCGCCGCACTGGCTCCCGCCGATGTGGAGGATGTGCGGCTGGCCGATGAGGGCAAGGTCTGCCGCGTGATCGTTCCCGACGATCAGCTGAGCCTGGCCATCGGCAAGGAGGGCCAGAACGCCCGCCTGGCCGCCCGTCTCACCGGCTATAAGATCGACATCAAGCCCAGCTCCTATGTGGAGGAGGCCTGAGCCGACTGACAGGAGGGCGCCCTGATGCAGAAAGTACGCAAGATCCCCCAGCGGCAATGTGTAGGCTGCCGCACCATGAAAGAGAAGAAGGCGCTGATCCGCGTCGTCAAGACCCCCGAGGGAGAAATCGTTCTGGATACCACCGGTAAAAAATCCGGCCGCGGCGCCTATGTGTGTCCCGACCCAGAATGCCTGAAGCGGGCCCGCAAGTCCCGCGCTTTGGAGCGGGTGCTGGAAGTGGCTATCCCTGAGGATATCTATGACGGTCTGCAGGCGCAGATGGAAGGATAACATTGGAACAGATTTTGAAATTGATCGGTCTGGCCAAGAAGGCCGGCCGCGTAGAAATCGGCGAAGAACCGGTAGGTTCTGCCGCCCGCGCCAAGCACGCTCGAGTGATCCTGATGGCGGATGATGCCGCCGCCAGTTCCGTGCGCCGGGCTTACTCCTTTGCCAATGCCGGTGCCTGCCTGTGTCTGCACATCCCCGCAACCAAGGATCAGCTGGGCAGCGCCCTGGGCCGTACCAGCTGCGCTATGCTGGCCATTACGGATATCGGTTTTGCCGATGCCATTGTCAAAAAGCTGGCCGCTCTGCGTCCGGATCGCTACAGCGAGGCCTCTGCCCGTCTGGAACTGAAGGCACAGCGGGCCATGGAGCGCAAAAAGGAACAGGAGCAGCACGAGAAGAACCTGCGGCAGGGAAAAAAACGTTCCGCGCCGAAGAGTGATGCATCCGCCAAGCCTCTGCAGGACTCCCCTCCCCCCCGCAGGGAGGATTCTCCAGAGAAGAAAACCGTCCGCTCCGGCCAGCGCACCGCATCCCACAATCGGGACCGCCGCAAGACGCAGCCTCAGCAGGAGGCCCGTTGGGAGGGCAGACCCGTCAAAAAGGGGAAGGGTTCTCCCCGCAAGAAAAAGTAATTTCAGCACATTTTGTGCATTCGTATCACATTGATGGAGGTGGCTTTATTTGGGTAACGTAGGTAACAAATACAGAGTGCATGAGGTGGCAAAGGATTTCGGTGTCCCCACCAAACAGGTGGTAGAGATCCTCACCAAGTATGCAGAAGCTCCCAAGAACCACATGCAGGTCCTGGAGGACCGTGAACTGTCCCTGGTGTTCGAGCGTCTGACGCAGAGCAACCAGGTCTCCAGCATTGCAGTCATTTTCGCCGAGGGTGCCAAGCCCGAGGAGAAGAAGCCTGCCGTGCAGAAAAACACTGCCCCCGCCGGCAACGCCCCTGAGAAGGCTCCCGAGAAGCGTCCTCAGAACAGCCAGCCTGCCCAGCAGCAGAACAACAAGCCCGCCGCCCAGCAGTCTGTGCAGCAGCCGGTTAGCCGTGTTCCCCAGACCAAGGTGGTTGATACCCGCAAGGCGACCAATGTCAACCTGGACAAATACGATGAGAAGCTGCAGGACATGGCCGATGCCCGCAACCACGGTCGCCGCGACCAGCAGACTCAGGGCAAGGAGAAGTTCCGCAACAACAAGAAGCGCAACAACACCTTCAGCAACAAGCACAAGCAGGAGGAGGCCGACCGTATGCGCCGCCTGCAGCTGGAGATCATCAAGAAGACTCCCGTCACCGTGGAGATTCCCGATGAGATCTCTGTGGGTGAACTGGCCAGCCGCATGAAGAAGACCGGTGCAGAGGTGGTCAAGTGCCTGATGAAGAATGGCATCATGGCCTCCCTGAGCCAGATGATCGACTTCGACACCGCCGCCATCATCGCCGAGGAGATGGGCTGCAAGGTGGAGAAGGAAGTGGTCGTCACCATCGAGGAGAAGCTCATTGACGATCATCAGGATGCCGAAGAGGATCTGGTCCTCCGCGCCCCCGTTGTGGTGGTCATGGGTCACGTTGACCACGGTAAGACCAGCCTGCTGGACTATATCCGCAATGCCCATGTGGCCAGCGGCGAAGCCGGCGGCATTACCCAGCACATCGGTGCTTATCAGGTGCAGGTGAGCGGCAAGCCCATCACCTTCCTGGATACCCCCGGCCACGAGGCCTTCACCTCCATGCGCGCCCGCGGTGCCATGGTCACCGATATCGCCATTCTGGTCGTTGCTGCTGACGACGGCATTATGCCCCAGACCATTGAGTCCATCAACCATGCCAAGGCCGCCGAGATCCCCATCATCGTGGCCATCAACAAGATGGATAAGCCCACCGCCAACCCCGACCGCATCATGCAGCAGCTGACCGAGTACGGTCTGGTCTGCGAGGAGTGGGGCGGTGACACCATCGTGTGTCCCATCTCTGCCAAGACTGGTATGGGCATCGAGAACCTGCTGGAGATGCTGTCTCTGACCGCCGAAGTGGGTGAGCTGAAGGCCAATCCCAACCGTATGGCACAGGGCACCGTCATCGAGGCCCGTTTGGACAAGGGCCGCGGTCCTGTGGCCACTCTGCTGGTGCAGAACGGCACCCTGAAGCAGGGCGACATCATTATCGCCGGCACTTCCGTGGGCCGTGTCCGCGCCATGGTCAGCGATAAGGGCACCAAAATCAACTCCGCTGGTCCCTCTGTGCCCGTGGAGATCACCGGCCTCTCTGAGGCTCCCACCGCAGGCGCCACCTTCAACGCCGTGGCCGATGAAAAGCTGGCTCGCGAACTGGTGGAGCAGCGCAAGGAGGAACTGAAGGCCAAGGCCAATGCCCCTGTTTCCAAGGTCTCTCTGGAGGATCTGTTCAGCCAGATCCAGGCCGGCGAGATGAAGAACCTGAACCTGATCGTCAAGGCTGACGTTCAGGGCTCCGTGGAGGCAGTGAAGGCCTCTCTGGAGAAGATCAGCAACGAGGAAGTCCGCGTCCGCGTGATCCACGGCGGCGTCGGTGCCATCAACGAGTCCGACGTGATGCTGGCCTCCACTTCTCAGGCCATCATCGTGGGCTTCAATGTCCGTCCCGACAACGCTGCCCGCGACAGCGCCGCCCGTGCCAACGTGGATATGCGTATGTACCGCGTTATTTACGATGCCATCAATGAGATCGAGGCCGCTATGAAGGGTATGCTGGCGCCCAAGTTCCGCGAGGCTCTGCTGGGCCACGCCGAAGTGCGCCAGACCTACAAGGTCTCCGGTGTCGGCACCGTGGCGGGCTGCTATGTGCAGGATGGCAAGCTGCAGCGCAAGGACTGCCAGGTCCGCCTGATCCGCGACGGCATCGTCGTTCACGAGGGTGTTCTGGCCTCCCTGCAGCGCTTTAAGGACTCCGTCAAGGAAGTCGCCTCCGGCTATGAGTGCGGTCTGAGCATTGAAAAGTTCAACGACATCAAGGAAGGCGATATCGTGGAGGCCTTTGTTATGGAGGAAATCCCCCAGTAATCGCAAACTATCCTAACGCTTATGTATGGGCGGGCAATTCGCCCGCCCATACTTTTTCGAAGAAAGGAGAATGCTTCTATGGCATCCAACCGTATTGGGCGCATCAATGAGGAGATTCAGAAGGAACTGGCCTCCCTGCTGCGCAGTGTCAAGGATCCCCGCGTGGCACAGAGTATGCTGACCATTACCCATGTGGACACCACCAGCGACCTGCGCTATTCCCGCATCTATGTCAGCGCCCTCAATTGTTCCGACGAAAAGGGGCTGCTGAAGGGACTGAAGTCCGCGGCCGGTTTCCTGCGCCGCGAGCTGGGCAGCCGTATGGGTCTTCGCTACACGCCGGAACTGCAGTTCTTTGTAGACGATTCCATTGCCTATGGCGCCCACATTCTGGACATGCTGAACCATGTGAAGCCTGCTAATCCGGCCAACGAGGACATCGTTCTGCCGGAAGATATGTGAGGTGTCTATGACCGTGAAAGATACGGCGGCATGGCTGCAGGAACGGGATCATTTCCTGCTGCTGACCCATGTCCGTCCGGACGGTGACACCATCGGCTCTGCCGCCGCCCTGTGCCGTGCATTGCGGGCGCTGGGCAAGGAGGCCTATCTGTTGGAGAATGACGGCCTTACTTCCACCTACGCCCCTTATGCAGAGGGTCTGTGGGCTCCTGAGGGATATGTTCCCCAGTATGTGGTCAGTGTGGATATCGCTGTCCGCAACCTCTTTACTGAGGCAGCCCAGCCTTACCGTGATCGCGTAGACCTGGCCATCGACCACCACGGCTCTCATGAATTCTTTGCGGCGGAAACCTGTCTGGAGGCGGAATCTGCCGCCTGCGGCGAGATCGTGTACGCCATCATCCGGGAGCTGCTGCCCCTCACTGCCGAGATCGCTCTACCCCTCTATGTGGCCATTAGCACCGATTGCGGCGGCTTTCAGTATGGCAACACCACCCCCCGCACCCACCGTATCGCCGCCGAACTGATGGAACTGGTGGATGTCACGGAGGTCAACAAGGCCCTGTTCCGCACCAAGAGCCGTGTCCGTCTGGCCATGGAGGCGTGGATGGTCGCTCACATGGAGCTATATGATCAGAACCGTGTGGTAGTCATGCAGATCCCCCTCGCTCTGCGCCGGGAAATGCAGGCCACCGAGGCTGATATCGAGGAACTCAGTGCCTTGCCCGTACAGGTAGAAGGTGCCGATTGCGGCATCACCCTGCGGGAACTGCGAGAGGGTGTCGTGAAGATCTCCGTCCGCACCGGCCCCCGGGTAAACGCCAGCGCTGTGTGCGCTCAACTGGGCGGCGGCGGTCACAAGGGTGCCGCCGGTGCCACCGTAGAGGGTTCTTTGGAGCAGGTGAAGGCCGCTGTTCTGGCCGCTGTGGAACAGGTGACGCAGTAATGGCAAACGGTATCATCATTATTGATAAGCCCGCCGATTGGACCAGCATGGATGTATGCGCCAAGCTGCGCGGCATTCTAAAAACCAAAAAGGTGGGCCATGCCGGCACGCTGGACCCCATGGCGACCGGTGTCCTGCCTGTATTTGTGGGACAGGCTACCCGAGCCATCTCCTTTGCCGAAACCGGAGACAAGGAGTATATTGCCGGCCTTCGTCTGGGTGTGGTGACCAACACACAGGACACCTCCGGCGAGATACTGGAGCAGCACCCGGTCTCCGCAACCCGCGCCGATCTGGAAAAGATTCTTCTTCGCTTTACCGGGGAGATCCAGCAGATCCCGCCCATGTATTCTGCCATTAAAATCGGCGGCAAGAAACTCTACGAGCTGGCCCGGCAGGGTAAAGAAGTGGAGCGCAAACCCCGTCCCGTGACCATCCATTCTCTGGAAATTCTGGAGCAGACCGGCCCTGCCGATTATGTACTGCGCATCGGCTGCTCCAAGGGCACCTATGTGCGCACCCTGTGCCACGACATCGGACAGACATTGGGCTGCGGCGGATGCATGAGTTCCTTGCGCCGCTCTATGGCCGCTGGCTTCACTTTGGAGCAGGCTTACACACTGGAACAGGTGCAGCAGCTGGGTGAGTCGCTGCTGGCCGATGTGGATAGTCTTTTTACCCAGCATCCCGCTTATCATATCAGCCATCCCCGGGTGGAGCAGCTGTGCCGCAACGGCAACGCTTTTCGCATTCACGATGACCTGTCTGCCGGACTCTACCGGGTTTACGGACAGGATGGTACCTTCCTCTGCCTAAGCCGGCTGGAGGGTAACACCATGACTTCTATCAAAAACTTTTTCGGAGCGTGAGATAACCTTGAAACCTACTGTGATCGCCCTGGGCTTTTTTGACGGTGTGCACCGGGGGCACGGTGCCCTGCTGGAACGGACTGTTCAGCGGGCCCGGGAGTTGGGGGCTGAACCCGTCGTGTTCACTTTTGACCGTCCTCCCAAAGAGGTGGTCACAGGTGTTCCTGTGGCCCTCATCAACTCCGCTCAGGAGCGGCAGGATCTGATCCGTCGAATCTACGGAATCGAGCAGGTGATCCTTGCCCCCTTTGACCATCAGATGATGACCATGCACTGGGAAGTCTTTTTGCAGGATCTTCTGGTGGGCACTTACGGGGCCATTCATCTTGTGGCTGGGCACGACTATCACTTCGGCTACAAAAATCAAGGCAACCCCCAACTGCTGCAGGAAAAATGTGCCGAATTGGGGATTGGCTGCGACATTATCCCCAAGGTGGAAGAGGAAGGCATCACCGTCAGCTCCACCTATATCCGCTCTCTGGTGGAGCGGGGTGAGGTGGAACGGGCCGCTCAGTTCCTGGGACACCCTCACTGCCTGACTCAGCGGGTAGAACACGGCCACCGTATCGGTCGGACCATCGGTATCCCCACGGTAAATCTGGCTCTCCCGCCCCATGTACTGGTGCCCGCTCACGGTGTTTACAGCAGCCGGGTCCATCTGTCGGATGGCCGCTGTTTTGCCGGCGTCACCAATGTGGGAAACCGGCCCACAGTCCAGACGGAGGGAGGAATCTCCGTGGAGACCTTCCTGCTGGATTTTGAGGGGGATCTCTACGGCCAGACTCTGCGGCTGGAGTTCTGCCGCCACCTGCGCGGAGAGATCAAATTTGATTCCCTGGAGCAGCTGAAGCAGCAGATCCACCGGGACATTGAAACCACCCGCGTCTTTTTCGCCCAACCCGAAAAAAAGTAAAACTTCTCCCTCCGGGACAGAATTCCTGTCCCGGAGGGTTCTTTTATTTCCCGACAGATTCCGCCCCGTATTCCGTCATACAATGGGGGAAAAGGAGGCCTGTCTATGAAATTTCACTTTTTGCAGCGGTATCGGCCGCTGCTTCAGCCTATCGCTATATGGGCCGCAGCTCTTCTGCTGTCCGCCGGACAGTTCTCCGGGGAACACGCCCCGTTCGCGCTTGCCATTGTGGCGGCGGCCGGACCAGGTCTGCCCGGAATTCTTTCTCTCTTCGGTGCCGGCATTGGCGGTCTTCTCTTCTTTGATTTTCAGCCGGGACTTCGGTTTCTGGCTGCAGCGATTCTGATTTTTTCCGCCAATATTGCTTTCCACGACACACCACTTTGGCGAAACCGATTCTTCATTCCCGTTCTCTCGGCAGTTCTCTATCTGCTGGTTCAATCGGTGTACCTGCTCTACCGTCCTCCGGCCATCTGGGTTCTCTGTCTGCTCGCTGCCGGTTCGCTGGCAACAGCATCCTTCTTCCTCATCCCTTTGGCGGACAAGCAGGCCAAACCGCAAGCCCGTCGCGCCGGTTTGTTTGTTCTGGCCGCGGGATTACTGACTGCCGCCATCCGGGCCGGCATCGAGCCCTTCTCCGTGGGGCGTTCCATGGCTGCTGCACTGGCTCTGTTTTCTTCTGTGTGCTGCACGCCGCCTCAGGGCGTAACACTGGGGTTGTGCATTGGCCTGCTGCTGGATCTCTCACCAGAGAATCCTCAGCTCCTCTACACCGTTTTGTACGCCTTTGCTTGCGGACTCACTTCTCTCTGCCGTAGTCTCCCCCGGTTGCTCCAGGGGATACTCTTTCTTCTTCCCTCTCTTGCAATTCCTGCCCTCTTCTCTCAGGAGCGCCTTCTCCCCTTTCTGCTGGAAGCGCTGGCAGGCGCGCTGCTGTATCTCCTGCTGCCCCGACAGATGACCCTCCCCCGGCTCAGCGGCACAGTAACTGCTCCCAAGCGGGTTCAGTCACAGCAGCCAAGTGGTCTGCGGCAATCGGCCGTCGCCTTTCGGGAGCTATACGACAGTTTCTTTCGCGGTGTGCAGCCTTCCCCGCCGGAAAACCCCTCTGTCCTCTTTGACCGGGCCGCTGAACAGGTTTGCCGCAACTGTGTACTGTGCTCCTCCTGTTGGCAGCAGCATTACAACACCACCTACAATGCCTTCAACGATGCCTGCCCTGCAATGCTGCGGCGTGGACAAGCTCTGGCGCAGGATTTTCCTCTGCACTTCGCCACCCGCTGCGTCCATTTCAGCCGGTTTCTGGCCGCCGTCAATGTGGAGCTGCGGGCCTATCTGCTGCGCAGACAGTACCACCAGCGGCTGACCACTGCACAACTGCAGGCCCGGGAACAATATGTCCAGCTATCGGATCTGCTGGCCAGCACCTATGCATCGGAAGCCGTACCGGCCTCTGCCGGCAGTTCTCTGCTGCGCTACCAGGTAGGGACCGGATTGCGTCCCCAGTCCGGGCAGCGGGTATGCGGAGATCAGCTGGCCTGCTTTGAGGTGGAGGATACCTTATATCTTCTTCTGTCTGACGGCATGGGCAGCGGCGAGGCCGCCCACCGGGAAGCAGCCACTACCATTCGCCTACTGCAGCAATTTCTAAAGGCGGGAATCCAACCTGCTCCCGCCCTAAAGACCCTTAACGCCGCGCTGGCCCTGCGCGGGGAATCCGGCGGCAGCTTTACCACCATTGATCTTCTGGCCCTGCGCCGCAGCAGCGGTGAGGCCTCTCTTTACAAATATGGTGCTGCCCCCACCTATTGGAAACGGGGCGGTCATGTCAGCCGCTTGAGCAATTCTGCCCTTCCGGCCGGCCTGCATCCCGCCGGTGAAGCGCCCAATGCCACCCGTCTGCAGTTGCAGCGGGATTCCTTTCTGGTGATGGTCAGCGATGGCATTGCCGATGAAACCTGTGATGAGTGGCTGCAAAATCTTCTGGCTGGGTGGAATGGGCACGATGCCAACACTCTCACGGCGCTGATTTTGTCGGAATCCCGGAATCAGAAGGGACTGTCCGACGACTGCGCCGTCCTGGTCCTGGCGCTGACATCCGATGGAGAAAATTCCGCCAAAGAGGTATAATCTTCCCTCGCCCTGCCCATACTGAATGCATCAGCGTAAAGGAGGGATCATTTTGGTCAAAGGTATCTCCCGAAGGGTCATCGTGGTGGACTCCCCCGACCCTCATATCTTTGAACAGGCTATTTTCATTGTTCGCAACGATGCGGCCGGTGGCGAGGGTGTCAGTTCTCAGGAGTTGGTCCAGCAAGCTGTCCGCATTGCCAAAAATTACACCCGCAGTCTCCATGCCGCTCCGCCCAAACGGCTGCCCAAGATCCCTCTGCTCTCCGCGCTGTTGGGCGGCGGTGCCATAGGCCTGCTCTGGCTGCTGGCAACTTTCCTTTAATGAACCATTGTTTCTCCTCACTTGGGAGGGGACGGGCTCTTTTGCTCCGTCCTCTCCACTTTTTTGTTTCCATTCCCCGGGAAATATGGTACAATGAAGCATCCTGTAAGAACGAGGTCTCTGCCATGCGAATTGGAACAGTTGATATCCCCTCCCGGCTGGTTTTGGGCCCCATGGCCGGCGTTACGGATCTGGCTTTTCGTAAAATCTGCCGCGAATTGGGGGCCGGACTCACGGTGACCGAGATGGTCAGTGCCAAAGCGCTGTGCTATCAGGACCGCAAGAGCCGTGGTCTGCTGAAGCTGTTTGATGGGGAAAATCCCGCCAGTGCGCAGATTTTTGGAAGCGATCCTATCTGCATGGCTGAAGCGGCACAGATTGCCGCCGAGATCTCCGGTGCCGCATTGATCGACATCAACATGGGCTGTCCGGTGGGAAAGGTGGTCTCCAACGGTGACGGCTCCGCTCTGATGAAGGACCCGGAGAAGGCCGCCCGCATTGCCGAGGCCGTAGTGAAGGCATCCCCCGTACCTGTCACCGTAAAAATGCGCCGCGGATGGGATAAGGGCAGCATCAATGCGGTGGAGCTGGCGAAAATGATGGAGCAGGTCGGCGTCTCCGCTGTGGCCGTCCACGGCCGTACCCGCGCCCAGATGTATGCCGGGCAAGCGGATTGGACTACCATCCGCGAGGTCAAGGAGGCCGTCAGTATTCCCGTCATCGCCAACGGAGATATCTTTTCTGCCGAGGATGCTGTGAAGATCCTCCAGTTCACCGGGGCGGATTTTGCCATGATCGCCCGGGGCGCCTTCGGAAATCCCTGGCTGTTTCAGCAGGCCAAGGCTGCGCTGGATGGTGAGCCCATCCCTCCTCTGCCCCCTCTCTCCCAACGGTGTGATCTGGCGGTGCGCCAAATCGAACTGGCCCGGGAGGACAAAGGCGAGCATATCGCCATTCTGGAAGCCCGCAAGCAGTATGCCTGGTATTTGAAAGGCGTCCCCCATGCCAATTATTACAAGGAACAGATCGTCCGCATGAACACCATGGAGGATGTCTATCGCATCACCGAAGGGATCAAGCGTGACTTGAAGTAAATAAAAAGGAAGACCGATCTGCGGTCTTCCTTTTTTCTTTCCCACGTGTTATACTGATCCCGACAGGTTTCCACACCCTGTCCAAGCGTCGCATCCGCGGCGTTCGTTCGGTCTTTCGAGGCCGTTCTCTAAACAAAAAATGGGAGGCTTTTTTATGCGCAAATTTTCAGTGAAACAGCTGACCCTTGCCGCCGCAACAGGCGCGCTGTATGCGGCCATGACGTTGATGTCCTCTGTGTTTGGCATCGCCTACGGACCGGTACAGTTTCGCCTTTCCGAGGCGCTGTGCGTCCTGCCCTTTCTGTTCCCGGAGACTTCCTGGGGGCTGTTTGTGGGGTGCTGGGTGGCCAATCTCATCAGCCCCTATGGTCCGCTGGACATGGTGGTAGGTTCACTGGCCACACTGATCGCTGCGCTCTGGACTGCCCGGTGCCGCTGCAAGTGGCTGGCACCGCTGCCGCCCGTTCTATGCAACGGCATTTTGATCGGCGCAGTGATCGCATGGCAGCAGGCCGGTTCCGGCAGTGCCTTTTGGGCGGCCTTCGCCTGGAATGGCTTTACGGTGGCTTTGGGCGAAGCCGTGGTGTGTTACCTGTTGGGGCTTCTGCTGCTGCGTTTGCTGCCCAGGATCCCCTTCTTCCGGGAGCGCATGCGTCTGCCCAACTGATCCTCTGCACAATTTCACAGGAAAGAGCCGGGAAACCTGTGCCCTTTCCTGCTTTTTTATGATAAAAAGCAGGAATTTCTCTTGACATTTTTCCTCAATCGGGTATAATTAATAAGCTCGCGTATTGCGGGCAAATCCTTGCTCTCACAAATGGTGAGGGCCATAAGTCCAAAAGGAGGTGCAAAAAGTATGGCTAAGATTTCCGCCAACTACGAGGTCGTTTACATCATCGACCCTGCACAGGGTGAGGAGGCTGTTGCCGCTACCGTGGCAAAGTTCCAGACTCTGGCTGAGCAGAATGGTTCCAACGTAGTCGTGGATGAGTGGGGCAAGCGTCGTCTTGCTTACGCAATCGATTACAAGACCGAGGGTTACTACGTGCTGATGAGCTTCACCAGCGCTCCCGAGTTCCCCAAGGAGCTGGATCGTATCCTGGGTATCACCGAGGGCATCCTGCGTTCCATGATCGTCTGCAAGGGCGAGTAAGGGAGGCAGTGTTATGCTGAACAAAGTTTTCATCATGGGTCGTCTGACCCGCGATCCCGAGCTGCGCAGAACGCAGAGCGGTACCGCAGTCACCAGTTTCTCTCTGGCCGTTGATCGGGATTTCAAGTCCCAGAGCGGCGAGAAGGAGACCGACTTCATCGACGTGGTCGCATGGCGTACCACCGCCGAATTTGTCAGCAAGTACTTCACCAAGGGCCGCATGGCCATTGTGGAAGGCCGGCTGCAGATCCGTGACTGGAAAGACAAGGACGGCAACAACCGCCGCAGCGCGGAAGTAATTGCCGACAACATCTATTTTGGCGATTCCAAGCGCGACGGCGCACCCGCCGGTGACTATGGCAGCAGCTATAGCCAGCCCGCCTATGGTGCTCCCGCCGGCGGCTATGCTGCTCCTATGGGCAGTTCCAACGGTTTTGCCGAGATCGATGAGGAGGACGGCGATCTGCCGTTCTGATCCGTGCCACTTGGCATAGGTAAATTCTATTAAGGAGGAAACTTCCATGGCTATGGAACGCGAAAATAGAGCTCCTCGCGGTGCAAACCGCAAGCGCAAGAAGGTTTGCCAGTTCTGCGTGGATAAGTGCGAGTATATCGATTACAAGGATGCTGCCAAGCTGCGTCGCTTCATCAGCGAGCGCTCCAAGATCCTGCCCCGCCGCACCACCGGCACCTGCGCTATGCATCAGCGTCAGCTGACCGAGGCCATCAAGCGCGCTCGTCAGATCGCTCTGCTGCCCTTCGTGACGGAGTAAATTGTAGCAAAAAAAGACACGGCTCTGCCGTGTCTTTTTTCTTTTCTTTTTTCTTTTCTTTTTTCTTTTCTTTTTTCAGCAGCCGCAGCCGCAATCAAATTCTGCAGGCAGAGAATCGTCGTTATCGATCCACTCCTGCACATCCACCACCTCAAACTCTGTAGGCGTCTTGCGGATCACAATGCGGGAAAGGCCGGCATTGATCACCAACCGGCGGCACATGGAACAGGATGTGGCATCATTGAGCAGCTCACCGGTCTGGGCGTTGCGGCCCACCAGATAGATCGTGCCGCCCACCATATCACGGCGCCCAGCGGAAATGATGGCATTGGCCTCAGCATGGACGCTGCGGCACAGCTCATAGCGCTGGCCACGGGGGACCTTCATGGCCTCGCGGGTACAATATCCCATATCCACACAGTTTCTGCGGCCACGTGGGGCACCATTATATCCGGTGGAGATGATCTCATCATTCTTGACAATAATGGCACCATACACCCGGCGCAGGCAGGTGGCCCGCTCCAGAACAGTCTCGGCAATATCCAGATAATAATTTTCCTTGCTGATTCGCTCCATATATTTTTCCTCCGTAGAAAATAATATCTGCTCTTTACTGGTGTCATTATAATATACTTTTTTCTCTGCTTCAAGAAAAATCCTGCACTTTTTCTGCTCATTCGATATTGACAGTTCTCTTATGCCGTACAAATAAGGGCTTGTGTTTTGAAAAAACGGTAGTATAATCATTCATATACCATTGAGCTTTAAAGGAGCGTTTGTTATGGAGAAGAAAAGCTGGCGGGAAATCAGTGCCATTTTGGGTTCCTGCTGTAGTTCTCTGCTGTTCGGCATGAGCTACATGTTCACCAAGCGTATCATTGACGATGTCACTACCTTTACTCTGCTCTCCTGGCGGTTTGTGTTTGGCGCGCTGGCCATGACCATCTGCCTGCTGGTTGGCATTTTCAAGGTGGATTTCAAAGGTAAGCCCATCAAGCGGTTGCTGTTGATGACGCTGTTCCAGCCGGTCTGCTACTTTATTTTTGAGACCTTCGGCGTCCGCTTCGTCTCGGTCAGTGAGAGCAGCACCATTGTAGCCTGCACGCCCATTATCACCATGCTCTTCAGCCACCTGATTTTGAAGGAGACTCCAAAAAAGATCCAGATCTTCGGTGTGTGCCTGTCCTGTGTCGGCATTCTGACCATCGTGCTGGTAAAGGGTCTCAGCCCCACCTTCAGCATTTTGGGTTATTTGCTGCTGCTCTCCGCCGTGGTCAGCAACTCCTGCTACTACACGGTCTCCCGCCGCGCAGCCTATGAGTTCACCGTCTTTGAGCGCACCTATGCCATGTGTCTCAGCGGTGCAGCAACCTTTACGGTGTGCGCCCTCGTGGAAAATGCTGCTCAGGGTACGCTTATGAACTACGTCACCCTGCCCTTCACCGACCCCAACTTCCTGCTGTCCGCCGTTTATCTGGGCGTTGGCTGCAGCTGCATGGCATTCTTCCTGTCCAACCGCTCCATCACCATTCTGGGCCCCACCCGCACCTGCACCTTCTCCTCTCTGAGCACCATTATCTCGGTGGTCAGCGGCGTGTTTATCATGAAGGATCAGTTCTCTCTGATGCAGGGCATTGGTACTGCGCTGGCTATTACCGGTATCTATCTGGTCAACCGCGCTCCCGCCCAGGCCCCTCCCGTACCGGTTGCTGCAGGCAATACCGAAGCGGAGGAATAAACATCATAAAAAAGGACCTCTGCCCGTTGGGCAGAGGTCCTTTTTTATTGGAATTAATACAGCTTGTGGACATTCAGTGCCATGGCCACATGACCCATCATGGAGTTGAAGTCAAACACAGGCAGACCCAGCTCATCACGCAGACGGTAGGCATAGGGGGGCAGATCGGTGCACTCCAGCACCACGGCGCCGATGTCGGGATGCTCCTCCAAACCCTTGCGGACCACACCCACCACCTCATCGGTGATCGCTTCCAGATCAAACTCCTCATCGGGATTGCTATACATGCGGCCCCACTGAGGCTGATCGTGCATGCTCAGCACCACCAGGTTCTCCCGGTTGGTGATGTTGGCACGGGCATAATGCTCATCCTTCAGGTCATTGACATTAGCCGTCAGAATGGCCACCTTGCCATTGGCGCCCACGATGGTCTGAGCAAAGGGAACCTGCAGCAGAGAGCTGGCAAAGACCACCTGAGGTACTGCCTGAGCCAGGGCCTCCTGATAATAGGCATTGAAGCCGCAGCTGGTGGTAATGGCCTTCACGCCCTGATCCGCCAGTTCCTTGCAGACACGGATGTACTCATCCAGCAGCTCCTGGCAGGGATTTGCTTCAACCGTATCATGATTGGCGCCCTTCACATGGACCAGCATGACCTCAAAGGGGTAGGATGCGGGGTTGGTGCTGTTGCCGGGCAGAGTCTCCAGCTGCAGCAGAGCGGGACCCACATGGCCGGCTTCCCAGCGCAGCAGGGCAATCTTGGGGGTATTTTCCATATTATCTTCTCCTTTTCTCTGTAGGCACGGCAACCCGTAGCCCGTATCATTGGCTTCTTTAGTTTCTGTTCTACCAAAATTTCTTTCCTTTGGCAAGTCTCCTTTTTCCTGTAAACAACTTTTCTATGAACTGCACAATCCATCTTCCTCTTCCCTGTCTATTTTGACACGTCTGTTTTCACAGTTCAAAAAAGACGGCGGCCGATTTCCCGGCCACCGTCCATGAGGATCAATACAGTTTATGTTCGTTGAGGGCCATCGCCATGTGGGAGATCATGGTGTTGACATCGAACACCGGCAGGCCGAACTCCTCGCGCAGACGGGAGGAATAGGGCGGCAGATCCGTGCACTCCAGCACGATTGCGCCGATATCGGGATGCTCCTCCAGCCCCTTGCGGACCACGCCCACCACCTCGTCGGTCACGGCCTCCAGATCAAAGGTCTCCTCCGGATGCTCATAGAGGGTGCTCCACTCTTTCTGGTCATGCATACTCAGCACCACCAGATTGTCCCGACGGGTAATCCCGCTGCGGATCAGATGCTCCTCCTTCAAAAGCTCACTGCTGGCCGTAACAATGGCCACCTTGCGATTGGCACCCACAATGGTCTGGGCAAAGGGGACTTCCAGCAGTGCGCTGGTGAATACCACCTGCGGCACATGATCCGCCAAACCGGGCTGATAATGGGCACAGAAGCCGCAGCTGGTGGTGATGGCGGTCACACCTTCCTCGGCCAGCTCCTTGCAGACGCGGATCATCTCATCCTCCATCTCCTGCGTGGGATTGGCCTCAATAGTATCAAAGTTAGCACCCTTCACATGCACAAACTTGATGGGATAGGGATAGGACGCAGGATTGGTGCTGTTGCCGGGCAGACTTTCCAACTGCTCCAGCGCAGGCTGCATGGTACCGGCCTCCCAACGCAGCAGGGCGATTTTTGCGGTTTTTTCCATAATGAAACTCCTCCTTTTTCAAAATGGTTCAAAAAGAAGCGGCAGGGTTTCCCCTGCCGCCCTCTATGCGGCTTAATACAGCTTGTGTTCGTTGACGGCCATGGCCACATGGCCGATCATGGAGTTGATATCAAACACGGGGATATCCAGCTCATCGCGGATGCGGGAAGAATAGGGAGGCAGATCGGTGCACTCCAGAACCACAGCACCGATATCGGGATGCTCTTCCAGCCCCTTGCGGACCACGCCAACCACTTCGCCGGCCACTGCTTCCAGATCGAACTCCTCATTGGGGTGCGTATAGATGCGGCCCCACTCGGGCTGATCGTGCAGGCTCAGGATCACAATATTGTCACGATCCTTGATGTTGGCACGCTCCAGGTGCTCCTCGCGCAGGTGGAACTTATTGGCGGTCAGAATGGCCACCTTGCGGCCCTTACCCACGATGGTCTGAGCGAAGGGGACTTCCAGCAGGGCGCTGGCAAAGACCACCTCGGGCACAGCAGCAGCCAGACCCTCCTGATAATATGCGCAGAAACCGCAGCTGGTGGTGATGGCCTTCACACCGTCCTCAGCCAGTTCCTTGCAGACACGGATGAACTCATCCAGCATCTCCTGGCAGGGATTCTCCTCGATGGTGCTCATATTGGCACCCTTCACCCGCAGCATCTTCACCTCAAAGGGATAGGAATCGGGGTTGGTGCTGTTGCCGGGCAGGCTCTCCAGCTGCAGCTGTGCAGGCAGGACCTGGCCTTCTTCCCAACGCAGAATCGCAATCTTCGGCTTCTTTTCCATGTTGATGTTCCTCCTTGGTATCTCTTTCAGCCGGGTTTTTCACCCGGTTTCCATGATTTTACAAATATAATTTATACACAAATTTCTCCGGTGCGCAAGGGAAAAATCCTGTAGAGTTTTCTTTTCTATGATTTGACCAACCCGATGTGACCGGAATTGTCAAATCGGTCAGTAGCGCTCCCGATGGACCTTTTCCCAGTGCAGTTCCTCCGCCCGATAGGCAGGCCGCTCTTCTCCCGGCATACCCAGTGCCAGAAGGCCCTGCAACGGCATCGTCTCCGGATATCCCAACAGGTTGCGCAGATAGGCCTCGGTGCTGCTTCCATCTGCGGCATAGCGCATCCTCCCCTGAATGATACAGGAGCCCACACCCAGCGCAGAGGCCATCAGGTGCATATTGGCCAGCACGATAACACTGTCCTCGATCCAGGTATCCGCCTCCGTCTTGCCCAGTACCACAATGGCGGCATCTGCCTGCTCCAGATGCTTGGCACTGCCTACCCGGCAGCCAGCCATTTTCCGAAGCATCTCCCGATCCCGCACCACCAGCAGTTCATAGGCCTTCCTGTTATGGGCGGATTCCGATACCAGTCCCGCCTGCAGAATCTGCCGCAGAGATTCTTCACGAATGGGCTGGTCCGTATATTTGCGGATACTTCTGCGCCGCATCATTACCTGCAACACTTCATTCATTCCTCAGCAACCTCCTTGTATTCCTCTGCATTTTGTGCGGTGGCAATTTCCTCTTTGCTCTCATCATATCACCTTCTCTTTTTCTGCGCAAGGGCAAGCAGCAGATCTCTCACCGTCTGTCTCAAATACAAAATCCCCCTGCGCACAGGCGCAGAGGGATTCCTCTTAGTCAATTCACTTCTTCCGCAAAGAACTTTTTTACCGCTTCCAGATCCTGGAAGATGCGGTAACACATAGCGCAGATCTCCTCCGGCGGTGTAAGCAGATCCGGGACCATCAAAGGGATCGTGCCGGCCGCATGAGCCGCCCGAATTCCGTTGATGGAGTCCTCCACCACATATGTCTTTTGGGGATCTGCTCCCAACTGCCGGCAGGCCTCCAGGAAAATGTCCGGCTGCGGCTTTCCACGCTGGATCATATCGCCGCCAATTACTACCTCAAAATAGTCCAGCAGGCCGATTTGCCCCAGTTCCTGACGGATAATACGCTGATCCGTGGAGGAGGCCAAACCCAGATGATACCCCTGTTTCTTCAAATAAGCCAGCAGTTCTTTTGCATAGGGCTTGGGTGGAACACCATTGGTTTCGCACTCCTGACGGAACAATGCCTCCATCTCACTGCGGACTTCCTCGATGTTCACGCGGCTGCCATAGTGCTCCTGAAACATACGGTTGGTTTCCCGACGATTGATGCCGATGCAGCGCACACACATCTCCCGCACATTCTCCATCCCATGGGTCGGGGCGATCTTTTCCCAGCACCGGATGATCAGTCGCTCACTGTCGATGATCACCCCGTCCATATCAAATACAACAAATTTCTGTTGCATAGATTTCTTACAGTTCACCAAAGCCGCCTTCGATCAGGGCCACCAGTGCATCGACGGCCTCTGCTTCATCGGCGCCATCGCCCACAATTTCAACCACTTCACCGCAGGCCAGCGCCAATGTCAGAAGCGTGATCATGGACTTGGCATTATCGGACTTGGCAGCCGGGCCCTCTTTGCGGCGAATTTTCAGGGTAGACTGAAACTTCTTGGCGCAGTTGATAAATTCCGATGCCGGACGGGCATGCAGGCCCGTTGCATTTCGAATCGTTACTTCCTTAGTATACATAACAACATCCTCCTTCTGTTTTACAGCAATGCCTGAAACGTACTTTTTACCTCAGCTGCCGTCGCGAAACCACAGGCCGACTCTACACTCCGGCGGGCCTGCTCCATATCCAGTGTGCAGACGATCTTTTTGATGGCTGCCACCGAGGATCTTCCCATGGAAAGGCTGCGAATACCCATACCCAACAGGGCGACAGAGGCGATTCGATCGCCGCCCATCTCGCCGCAGACGGAGATGTCCTTTCCTGCGCTGCGGAAGGTGGTCACCGCATAGTTCAGCAGACGGATCACCGCAGGGTTAAAATTCTGATAGTAGTGGGATACCGCCGGATTCACACGATCCACTGCCAGGGTGTACTGGGTCAGATCGTTGGTACCGATACTGGCAAAATCCACTTCTTTGACCAAGAGGTCTGCCATCACCGCCAAAGCGGGGATCTCGATCATGGTTCCTACCCGCAGATCGGGGTTCCAGGTTTCCCCCTTCTGCCGCAGCTGCTCCTTGGCTTTTTCCAGCAGGTCCTTCGCACGACGCAGATCCTCCAGACCACTGACCATGGGGAACATCAGCTTCAGATTTCCGTGGACGGAGGCCCGCAGGACCGCGCGCAGCTGCGTCAGGAACATCTCCTCCCGCTCAAAGCACAGTCGCAGGGCGCGATTGCCCAGGAAGGGGTTCTCTTCCTTCGGCAGATCCAGCGCACGAACTTCTTTGTCGCCGCCAATATCCAGTGTGCGCAACGTTACAGGATTGGGGGCAAAGGCCTCAAAGACCTTCTTGTACAGCCGGTACTGTTCCTCCTCGTCGGGCAGATCCTCCCGTCCCATATAGAGGAATTCCGTGCGGAATAACCCCACGCCATCCACATGGGAGGCAAAATCCAAATCCTCATCGGCAGAACCGATATTCAGCAGAACGCTGACCCGGTCGCCCTCGCGGGTGGTGGCCGCCACATCCAGATAGGTGCGCTCCTCCTCCCGCTGCTGATCCAGCTGCTGCTTTTTCTCCGTATAGGCCACAAACTGCTCTGCCGTAGGCTCCGTCTGCAGAATGCCATCCCGGGCATCCAAAATCACGATCTCGCCGTCTGCCAGCTTTTCGCAGGCATTCTCCACATCAAACAGGGCAGGAATTCCGTGGCTGCGGGCAATGATTGCACTGTGGGATGTGATGCCGCCGATCTCCGTAACAATACCCAAAATCATATCCGGATCCAGTGCACCGGTATCCGAGGGCATCAGGTCATGAGTCACCAGGATCACCGGTTCGCTGATTTGGGAAAGGTCTGCCCCCTCCTTGCCCTCCAGGGCACACAGAAGCTGCAGCCGCAGATCCATCATGTCCGCTGCCCGCTGGGCGATCAGCTCATCCTGCACCGCGGCCAATACTTCTGCATACTGGGTATACACCAGATCTACCGCTTGAGCCGCGTTCATGTTGGCTGCAATGGCTTCCAAAATCTCATCGGACAAGGTATCGTCCTCCAGGATATCCAAATGGGCCTGGAAAATCTCCGCCTGCTCCGTACCGGCTCTCTTTTCGATGATTGTCTCGATCCGGCCATGTACCTGCTCAAAGGCCGCACGATAACGCTGGCCTTCTGCCTCTACCGCCTCGTCCGAAACGGGAGTCGGATCAATAACAGGAATATAGGGAAAATAACGAAATACTTTGCCGATAGCAATTCCCTCTGATGCGGGAGTGCCCAAGTACTTCATGCAAAATCACTCCTTTCCGTCAGCTTCGGTCACTCATTGACGCAAACCGTATAGCTGCGCTGCCAGCTCTTTCCCCTCTCCAAGGCAGTGATGCGGGCCTTTTGGGAAATGTCCGCCTTCTGATCGCCGCACAGGGCATTGATGCCGCACCAGGGCTCCAGGCAGAGGAACTGCGCCTCTTCGATGGTATGGGGATCCGACCAAACGGCCACCACAGGAAAATCGGGGAACAGGATCTCCAGCCGGTAGTCCGCCTTCTCACACAGAAGGGTCAGCTTCTCCACTCCCGTGTCCTCCAGCACCAGTGCATCCTTTTCCAAAAGCTGCGGGGTCAGCTGCAGCTGACGGCAGACCGGAGCCACCAGTTCCTTCTCTTCGGTCAAATACCGCCCCATAACCCGGCGGGTCTCCACCGGGATCTCCCGGTCAAAGAGCAGCTGATAGTCACTCAGTTGTGTGCCCGGCAGCAGCGCGAAGCCCGGATGGGCACCGATGGAAAAGTACATGGTGCGTTCATCATGATTGGTCACCTGCCAGGTGGTCTCAATTCCCTGCTCCGTCAGACGATAAGTGATGGTCAGGGCAAAGGCAAAGGGGAAATAAGCCGCCGTCTCCTCCGAGGAGGTCAGCAGGAAGGAAACCATATCCTTCTGCATCGTCTGGACCGTAAAGTCCATATCCCGGGCAAAGCCGTGGGGCGGCATGGCGTATTCCTTCCCACCGTACACATAGCAGCCTTCGGCCAGGCTTCCGATGCTGGGGAACAGCACCGGGGCACTGCGTTTCCAGCTGCCGGTACCGTCATATAGGTATTTTCTGCCGCTGCGCTTGCCGGAAAAGGCCTTCAGTTCCGCACCGTGAGATGCGATCTCAGCGACAAAAAAATCATTTTCAATCTGAATCATATCTGTATACATAAAAAGTTCTCCCTACAACACATTCTTGCGAAACGGGACGCATTATGCTAAAATTTCAGTAATCATACAGAAAAATTTGCCTTTATTTCTGCGAAAGGAGTCCAAAACGTGAAAACCAAAACGCAGTTGGCGCAGGATTACCTGCTGGATATTATTATGTCCTCCGAGGTAGGGCGGAAGATCCCCTCTGAACGGGATCTGGTTGCCCACCTGGGCTTTTCCCGCCCGATCATTCAGCGGGCGATCAGCAATTTGATGGCGGAAGGATACTTGCGCAAAGAGGAGCGGCTGGGCACCTATGTGATGAACAAGACCATCTACACCGGTCTAAACTCCTTCACCAGCTTTGAGGATACCGCTAAGGAGCTGGGTATGCAGCCCATCACCAAGGTGTTGGAACATTCCGTTCTGTATGCCGATACACATCTGGCCAATAAGATGGAATGCCAGGTTGGAGACAAGGTTCACTACTTTTTGCGTCTGCGTCAGCATGCGGATACCCCGGTCATGCTGGATTATCAGTACTTTTTGGACTTTGCCGTAGCCGGCATCAGCAATCGATATTTGGAGCATTCCGTTTACAAATACATTGAAACGGTCATGCAGCTCTCAATCGGCTCGGCCACCTCGATCATTGACGCGGTAAGACCGGAACCGGAAATTGCAGAACTGCTGCAGCTGGACATCAGTGAGCCGCTTCTGCAGGTTGACAGACTGTCCCGACTCAGTGATGGCCGTGTATTCGAGCACACCATCAGCTTTGCCGCATCCAGCCGTCACAAGCTTTTGGTGCAGTCGACACGATAAGTATAACACATTCAGGCAATAGAGTCTGGCAAAACGAGTATTTTTTCGCAATACCGTTTTGCCAGACTCTTTTCGCTTTAGTCAGTTTCGTCTGTCTCGGTCAGGCCATCGCAAAGGAACTTGGCTGCACTGAGATAAGCTTGCTCCTGCAGAGTAAGCTTTTTCTTCTGCTCCAAGACCTCTTTTGTTTCCCAACAACTTTTGTAGGGAAACGCTTCGTCCAGCTTGTAGCCGGCCATGACACTTTTCCCGCCTACATAATATGCCTCCAGAATATCACCGGTTTTCTCGGCGATAAACACAGCAATGCGGGCTCCACCAAAGGTGGACTTTGCCAGACCAACGCTGCTGACAGGTCCCCTCTTTTTCAGTTTGGTCAAGTCCTTATTCAGCCGCATCTGCTGCGACACTGCAAATATACGGCTCAGCAGAACCATTAACAACAGAAGCAGAGCGAGTGATCCGTACTTTCCCATACCAGGGGTCCTCCTTAATCGAAATAAATCTTGCTGCCGATAGCGATCTCCGGCATTTCAGCATCCTCCAGATGGATGGAGCCGGGCAGGACCGCCTCGGTGCTGCCGTCAAAGCGCAGAGTGCAGTGGCCCAGAAGACGCAGGGTCTCCATGGCCTCATCTCCTACTGCCGTGACCCGATATTCCCGATCGCCCCAATGAAGCTTGTCAGAAACTGCAATGTCGCGGGTAATCACAGGCAGAGTGATGCGAACGCTGTACTCTTCTACACCGTTGCCGGCGGAGTCGCCAAAGAGCATCAGAAGTTTCTCCTCGACAAAATCCAATGCGCTGGCGCCCTGGCCGGTGACTGTCATTTCACAAACCATTGGCGCTTAGATCTCCTTCTCTTAGAACAGGAACAGGCCGATCAGGATAGCCAGACCCACTTCCACGGGAGCGATGATCAGCTTGCTGTACAGAACAGCGGGAACACCGACCTCAACAGTAGCAGGATCGGAATCCATCAAAGACATACCGATGGGAATGAAGTCGGAACCGCAGGGCTGGTGAATGGCAAACACTGCGGGCAGAGCCATGGACAGAGGCACATTGCCGGCAGCGATCTGAGTGCCAACCAGCACGCCGATAACGGAGGGGATCACGGCGCCGGGGCCGATGACGGGGGAGATCAGGGGGAAGGTGATGATCAGGGACATCACCAGCAGGCCGATGGGGTTGCTGGCCAGGGCGCTCAGCCAATCAGCCAGAACATTACCCACGCCGGTGGTGGTGATCAGGGTAGCAACTGCTGCCACGAACAGCAGGAAGGGGAGAATGGTCTGAATGGCAATCTGAACGGCCTTCTTACCAGACTCGTAGATAACCATAACAAACTTACCCATAGCAGAAGAAACTGCAACAAGAATCTTTTCCATAAATTGTTCCTCTCTCTATTTTTCTTCGATGTTTCTGGGCGTAACGCCGGAAACATAAATACCTTCTTTTACGAATGCTGCAAAGGGGCCGCTGGGACCGGCAGGGTTGACATTGATGGTCTTCAGTCCCTTTTTGGGGAACATACCCAGCCGCAGGGTTCCTCCGCAGTTGACGATAACGCAGGCGACCTGATTATCGGGCACAGGATGACGGAAACCGTCCACTGCGACGCCGCCGGTGATGTCTGCGATCTTCTGGGTCACGGAGTTGATGCCGGTACCCGTCATGCAGACGATCTTGTTGCGCTCGCCGTCAATAGTGATTTCCAGAGGAGTGCCCCAACCGCCGCTGCCTCTCGAAACGATAGCTACACCCATGGTGATTCTTCCTTTCTTACAGGGAAACTAAATCGCTTAGTGCTTGGCAGCCTCGATGGCTTCCAGATCCACGTTCATGCGCTTTGCCAGGAAAGCGGTCATCTTCTCGATGACGAAACCGATGAAGCTGGAGGTGCACAGAGCCAGCAGGAAGGTAGCGACGGCCAGCTTACCACCGGCAGCAGCGCCGCCCACGGCAACAACGCCATCATACACGCCCAGCCACACGAACAGCTCAGCGGCGTTCACGTGGGGGAACAGGCACATCATGGGAGCCATGTTGGTACGGTTGCAGATCT
The DNA here is from genome assembly GCA_015067765.1 of Oscillospiraceae bacterium. GTDB lineage: Bacteria > Bacillota > Clostridia > Oscillospirales > Oscillospiraceae > Vescimonas. The sequence continues at coordinate 65,949 of SVLV01000006.1, forward strand.
CGTAATAAGCGGGCTTATACTTCTCCTGCAGATACTTACCAAAAACGAAAGAGGTGGGAGAGGCCACGATGAAGTTGGCCAGATAGGGCAGAACCGTGTAACGGGCAAACAGGTTGCCGGTCAGCTTACGGGCCACACCATCAAAGCGATCCTCGCCGATCAGGGCCACGATGGCACCCAGAATAGTCAGTGCAATCAGAACGGTGGGGACCAGTCCAGTGACGTTGCCCCAGAAAGCCTGGCCGGCTGCGGCGAAGAAATTCTGCAGGCCAGTTGCAGCAGAGATCAAGAAATCCATTATACGTCCTCCTAACAGTTTTAATTCGAATTGAATCCGCGTTCTTTGGTTTACTGATAAATGTTTTTGAGCGTTTCCACGTATGCCTCCGTCTTGGCCTGAGCGATCTTTCTGTAAGCAGACATCTTCTCGCTGGCCATCGTCGCGCGCTCAATCACCTCCTTCTGTGACTTCAGCATAGCAGCTTCTGCGCTCCGAGCTGCCTCCATGGCTTGTTTATGGGACTGATAATCCTGGTCCACCTTTTCTGCGATGGCTGCCAGGCGAGCCTTCTCCTTATGATTGTTCTCTTCATTCAGGATCCGGTTATCATACAATGCGTTGCGATACTGCTCCGCAAGTCCCTCATAAATATCCTTATAGTACTTATCCAGCGCGGCCAGCACCCACTCGTCGGTGATGGGCTTGGCACTGATGATGGTATAGCGATAGTTGATCTCATCGATATACTGCCGCAGCTCTGCCAGACTCTTGTACAGCACCAGCGGCGTGACCTTACGGTTGTTTCTGGAGTCAATCGCCAGATTGCCCAACGAGATATCCAGTCCCAGGCGGCGAATCATGTTCAACGCACGGTCGTGCTGGTTGCACTGCAGCAGGGACATAAAGTAGACGGACAGGGCCACCACCTTACCGTGGGTCAGCTCAACGCCGGCGCGGTTTTCAAAGCAGTCAAACATGCCGTGCTCGCTGGCACTCTCCCACATGGTGTGATCCATGATCACACTCTGCTCGGCGATCCAGTGGTAGGCACGGGCGATGAACTCCGCACCCTCCTTCTTGCCTTCCCGGATCTCATCGGCATGCTCAGCCAGCAGGCCGATCAGTTCCATGGCACCATCACATACATCGCGGGAGAAGGGCTTCTCCAGCTTGACCTTCTGACTCTCATCCAGCGGTGCGTTGGGCTCCACTGCCACCATGTCGCGGGCCACCAGACTATTGATCTGCCAGTCATAGGTTGCCGTCAGCATGCTCAGCAGGTCACCTGCGCCGGCGATATTCAGTTCCCGCAGCATGTTCCACAGGTTCTCCGCCTGATACATCGCCTCGGTGGGCTGATCCCAAAGCTCCTTGTTCTCCTGCAGGTACTGCAGGGATGCGGCACTGGTGATCACATCCAGATCCACACAGATGGCCTTGGGCAAGCCCTTCTTGCGGTACACCACATTGTAGGCCTCACCGGTGGGATCATAGGGATCCTTCTCGCGGATGGCTGCCTTGTAGCAATAACCGGCGTTCACGGACAGCACCGTGGGCACCGTATACAGATCCACCTTCTTTGCCTTGCCGCTCTCATCAACGATTCCCTCTGCCTGATACAGGCCGTTGAGGGCATGGGCGATGAATTTACCGGCATCCATGGCTACACCGCCGCCGGTGCAAAGCACACAGGAAACCTTCTTCTTAAAAGCGAGGTCCAGTGTCTTGGCTTCCTGGACCGTCACCGGCTCCTTTGCCACCTTGGCATAGGCAGCATCAGACTCGATGGTTTCATTGTACAGGGTCTGCAGATCGCTGAGCCGGTCCTCCTTGGCATCGGAAACATAGATGTAAGTAAAGTCCTTGCCGGGCTCACCCTGCAGCTTGTCTCGAATGGCATAATAGACGCCGGGGGTGGTGATCAGCAGATAGTCCTTGGTAATTCCCATCTCCACCAGGAACTGCTCCACAGGCTCAAATTTTACCTGATAGACCTGCTTCTCTTTCGGTACCAGCGGCCGGATCTGCAGCAATTCTTTTTCCATAGTTTCCGTCTCCTTAGCGGGTAGCCTTTTCGTACAGCTCCCGATCGATCACGATGGTGGCATCCCGATGCAGCTTCAGTACGGACACCGGCAGATCAGCAGACACCCGGTCGTCTGCCAGCAGGCGCTTCATCACGGGCACCTTGCTGTCACCGGTAGCGATCAGGACAATCTTCTCGGCTTTCATGATGTCGCCTACGCCCATGGTGATGGACTGTCTGGGCACATCATCCGGAGAATCGAAGTAACGGGAGTTGGCCTGAATCGTGCTCTCGTCCAGCTGCTCAATATGTACACCGGCCGTCAGATACTCGCCAGCCTCGTTGAAACCGATGTGACCGCTGACGCCAACGCCCAGCAGCTGGAAGTCCAGCATCTTGTCGCCATACAGTTTCTCATTGAAAGCAGCGATCTCTGCCTCGGGATCATTCAGGCCGTTTGCCACATAGGTGCGGCTCTTGTCTACATTCACCTGATCAAAGAACCAGGTATCCATGCACTTGCGATAGCTGACGGGATGCTCGGGACTCATGCCCATGTACTCATCCAGATTGACCGTGGAAATGCCCGAGAAATCCACCTTGCCATCCTGGTAAGCCTTTACCAGATGAGGATAGACCTGCTCGGCGGTACCACCCGTAGCCAAGCCCAGCTTTGCGGCGGGGTTCTGATTCACAACATCAATAATCTCCTGCGCAACCAGCTGGCAGGACTCTGCAAAACTTTCCGTAACGATAACTTTCATTGCTTTATACTCCCTTTCTATACAACCTATTCTGCCTTATGGCAGTAATTCACGATTTATGTTCATTCTAACTTTTTCTTCTTTTTCTGACAAGTGACCAAGCGCAAAAGTTGATTTATGCATTTTCAACAAAACGCCTCCGGATATCCCCGGGATATTCTCCGTCCATTTTGGGCAAAACAGCAAAAAGCATCCAATTTCCGTCATTTTGTATATGTCCAGAGTATGTCCAGAAGACCAGTTTTTTCCTTTTGCTGCAAGCTGATGGAAAAAAATTTTTCCGCTCTATATAGGGTATTTCACTTGCCTCGCACTGCATGCGGAATCGCTCCCTGTTATGTCTGTGATATTTTCCATTGCGCCAGCAATTCCTTTTTCAGTTCCATCATACATCCCTTTCGAGGATTCACCACCTGGCTGATTCGCAGATTTCCCTGCAAGGAGAGCAGCATAGCCGCCTGGGTATCCGTCATGTCCCATCGGGACATCAACCAGCGGTGCATCTTTCGTGCGGCCGCCACACTGCATACATCCAGAGATGCATCTGCTGCCGTGGTACAATAAGCCCGGTCTGTTTCGATCATGGGTGTGGGGAGATCCATGGCATCCTTCTGTACCGTCACCCGAACAGTTACCCGGCCGCTGGTCTCCATGGCGCAGCTGGCCGATTCACCATCCCCCTGCACCCCATGAATATCTCCCATGGACAGCAGGGCTCCGGAAACTGCTACTGGCAGATAGATGGTGCATCCCTCTCCCAACTCACAGATATCCATGTTGCCGCCATGTTCTCCCGGTGTCTGGGTGGAGATCGTACCCGTTGCCGGAGCGGTACCAATGACACCGATCATGGGCCGGACAGGCAGCTTCAAACCTCCGTCAAACAGGATTTTCCCGTCCCGGATAGGAAACCGACGACAGTGACTGCCTTCCACTGTGCAGATCCCCCAGCCATCCTTGACGCACATGACGCCATAATCCGCAATTTCGATCCGTTGGATCTCCACCTTCAGCACATCTCCCGGTTCTGCCCCGGTGACATACAGTGGACCGGTCACGGGGTTGGTGCGGGTGACATCCAACCGGGCAAAATCCATTCCATCGTGCGTGATCTGTCCGTCATAGCAATCCTGACAGTGAAAGAGCACCGTATCACCGGAGTTTGCCTGCGCAACAGGTGTGACATTCCTATCGAAGGCAAAATGACTGGTCTGGGCCCCGTATCGCACTTCTCGCTGAACACTCATATTCATCCCTCCTTTCCATGAAGTTTTTCATCATTATCTTAACACAGAACTTTTTTTGTTACAATGCGAATACAAAATCTTTCCTCCCTATTCCTGCCCTTCCTCCTGTTGCTATATCGTCCTTTTTGTGTTATAATAACGATAACACATCCCCCTCACTCAGACTTGCGCAAGAGTGGAAAGGAAGATACATATGCGTGAGATTTCCCTTTTTTTGGGGCTACTCCTGTGGAAGATCCTCGCCCATATCCTGGAGCAGTTCCTGCAGGAAAAACATCCGCGTCTGTTGAAACGGATTTGCCTTGTGATTAGTATTCTGGTCAGCATCGTGACCCTGCACACATCCGTTATGTTGCTGCCGCCGTGGCTCCGGGTTCTCTCCGGCAATGCGGGCATCTCCCTCTCGGTGGCAGATACCCTTTTCCCTGTTTTTCTGTTTGCCTTGTTGGCCTGGGCCAACATTTTTTCCTGGAGAAAATATTGGCAGCTCCGGAATGCCCAGTAACTCGCCTGCATTTTCCGCTTTCTCCATAAGTATGGAAAGATCCCGAAAGCAAATGCCTTCGGGATCTTTTTGCGTCTATATGGATTTGAACCGATCGCCGGTATCAGTCTTAGATCAGAATATTCTGCTTCTTGGCCTCATAGCGCAGTTCATCCCGAAAATCGGGATGCGCAATGCTGATCAAGGCTTTCGCCCGCTGGCTCAGCGTCTTTCCGCGGAGCTTTGCCAAGCCGTACTCTGTGGCAATATAGTCCACATCATTTTTACTGGTGGTTACAATGGCACCGGGGGTGAGAATGGGCTTGATCCGACTGACGGTCCCATTCTTTGCCGTAGAGGAAAAAGCAATAAAGCTCTTTCCGCCACGGGAATATGCTGCGCCACGGACATAATCTACCTGTCCACCTGTTCCCGACACATGATATGTGCCAATGGATTCTGCACACACCTGACCGTACAGATCCACTTCCAGCGCAGAATTGATGGACATGAAATTGGGATGCTGGCCGATGACCATCGGATGATTCACTTCTGCAGCAGGCAGGATCTTAATGGCAGGATTATTGTGGATATAATCATAGATCTTTTTTGACCCGAAGGCGAAGGTGGCAACGGAATAACCGGTGTGAATGGGCTTGCAGGAGTTATCCACCGCGCCACACTCGATCAGCTCCACCATGCTGTCAGTAAACATCTCCGTATGGATTCCCAAATGGTGCTTGCTCTTCAGTGCGCTTCCCACAGCATCGGGAATTGCACCGATACCCAGCTGAATGGTGGCACAATCCGGAATTTCCTCCGCAATATAATTGCCAATGGTTTGGCTGACCGGGTCAACTTCTGCACCAGCACTCACCGGCAAGGGAGTGTCTGACTCGCACAGAGCTGTCACCTGGGAGATGTGAATCTGGGGAGAGTTCACCGCCCGCGGCATATTGGCATTCACTTCCAGGCAGATATATCTGCTCTTCTTCAGCGTCGAAAGAATATTGGAAATGGTGGTGCCAAAGCTGAAATTTCCCTGATCGTCCATGGGGGATACGGTGGCAATGAACATATCAAAATCCACATACTCCTCAATGGTCCGGCCGAGATCATGATAGTGGCCCGGCATAATATCGCCCCACCCCTGGTTGATGGCCTTTCGTGCATAGACGCCGGAAAACCAGGAGACACCGGTTACTTTTCCGGCGCTGGCCGGGTCGGTATAGCAAGCATAGGGGAACATGTCCAAAGTGGTGTTCATCCGAATGGAGTGAATATCCGAAGACATAATTTTCTGGTCGATAGCCCGCAGAATTGCCGGCGGATGGCTGAGAGCAATATCAGACATAATGCTCATCCCCGATTGGAGCAGATCCGCAATCCCCTGGGGAGTGGTCTTCTTGGACTGATAGAGTTCTTTTACATTCATGTAATATCATCTCCATAGTTCGATTATTCGCTTGAAGACAATTATAGTAACTCTGCGTATTTTGTCAATTCCCGACCACCATTCTGTATGCCCAGCCGCCGGGATATATGGGAAAACCGCTGAGATCCCATCGACCTCAGCGGTTTTGGCATATACGCAGTTGCGTTCTTTCCTTATTCCTGACAATTGACGCAGACCCGATACATTCCGGGCGTAGCTGCTGCGGCAAAGGCCTCCTGCATCCTTGTCAGCGGGAATCTCTCCGGTTCCACAAGAGCAGATACATCCACCATTCCCGTATTCAGCTGCTTGGCAGCATCCTCAAAGTCCTCGTGATCCCCGCCATAGGTGCCAATCAGTTCCATGCGCCGATAGTGGACCATATTGGAATCGATATCCAGCGCAGGCGCAGGATACCCGGCGGCAAAGAACAAAACACGGCCATCGATTTTCTTGACCATATCCATTGCCTGTGCGTTGGCTATGGCCGATGTGACTGCCACAATGACGCAATCCACACCGATGCCGCCGGTAAATTCCTTGACCCGGACAATGGGATCCTCCACGCTGGGATCAATGACCGCAAACCCAAGGCTTTGGGCAACGTTCCGCTTCTTCTCCATCGGCTCAGAGACGATCACCCGGGCACCTCTGGCCCTGGCCTCCAGCGCATTGAGCATACCCATCGTTCCGGCACCAATGACGGCCACCGTCTCAAAGGCTGCCAGCCGCAGTTTTTTCTGCCCCCGGATCACCGTGGCCAGAGGTTCCAGAAAACCCGCGCAGGCCGGATCCAGTTCCGGATTCAGCTGAATGAGTGCCCGCTCGTCCCAAACCGCATGGGTCGAGAATCCAAATTCTCCCCGATAGCCGTCCGGAGTGATTTGCTTCGGAGGATTCTCGCAGCGGGAGACCTGCCCCTTAATGCAAGCTCCGCAAGTACCGCATCCCGGATAACTGTTGACGCCAACAAAATCACCCACTTTGCAGGATTGGACTTCGCTGCCCACGGCCTCAACGGTTGCGCAGCCCTCATGACCGCCAACCATCGGATATCCCTGATGTTCCCGCTGTCCCAGCCATTGACCGTAGTCGGCCGTGCAAATGTTGCAGGCAATTTGACGGATCAACACCTCGTGAGGGCCCAACTCGGGAATCGGACGCTCCATCGTTACGCTGCATCCCTTATGGATCATGCAGGCAAATCGCATCATCTGACTCATGCTGTTCCTCCCTCTCTTTCTTGTCTTTCGGCTCGGCAATATCAAATAAAGTGAGGGATGTCCTTCCCTTCGCCGAATACCACCTTGCGGCCCAGCAGGCCGGTACTGTCCGCCTCGACCCATGCCTTTCCTGCGCTGCCGGAAATCACCATCAGTTCCTTCAGACGCTCAGTAAAGCCCTCCTCAAAATGGTGGGGCAGGAGTTCCAGATTGTCATTCTTCCAATCAATGGACTGAAGTTTCATATAGGTATGCTGCAGCAGCTCGCTGCACACATTCACTTTGTTGATGCCCATGGTGCAGGCCTTGCGAATATTCTCATCTCCCGTGCCGCTGCCGCCATGGAGGACCAGCGGGATCTTCAGCGTCTCCTTCAATTCTTTCAGGAGGTCAAAGTCCAGCGTAGGCGTGCCCTTATAGAGACCATGGGCCGTGCCGATCGCCACGGCCAGACAGTCCACACCGGTTTCTTCAACAAACCGCTTTGCCTCTTCCGGTTTGGTAAAGGATTTTTTCCAATCGGCAGGATCGTCGGCAGCACTGCCTACATGCCCCAGTTCCGCCTCCACCGTCACGCCCACTGCATGGGCAATCCGCACCAATTCCTTTACCTGCGCCACATTCTCTTCATAGGGGAGGAAGGACCGGTCCACCATAATGGAGGTATATCCACCCCGGATAGCGGCGATGGAATGGGTAAAGTCAGCACCGTGGTCCTGATTGATCGCCACCGGGACCGAGGACATCTCCGCCAGCTTCCGGTAGTACCAGCCCTGCACGACCACATCGGGGCTGGAGTCAAAATCCACATCCAAAATGACCGGGGCACGCATCTCCTCTGCCGCTTTGATGCAGGCACGTGCATCCAGCTCATAGAATACATTGGGGGCCATAACCGCATAGTTGTTGGCGTTGGCATGATCCAACAGCGCTTTCATCGACATCAGCATAAAAACGTTCCTCCTGTTTTTGTAGTTCAGCAATACAGCGGTGGGATACTCTGGTCTGCTCCTGCGTTTTGCCGGTCTCTCACAGTATAGGCGCGCAACAGAACAGCAATTTATGCACTTAGGTTAGCATAGCACCCAAAAACTGTCAACGGGATCAAAGTCCGCTAAATATAAAAATTCTGTAATCCCAGTGATTACAGAATTTTTTCGAGCTGCCGGGCGGATTCGAACCGCCAAATTCATCCCACAGAACCATAGTTCCGTGAGCCCCAGCCCTTATGATTTGACGTGTTTCGCACGGATGAGGTCGGCTGATTGACTTTTAACAAAAAGAAAAAGCTCCGACAAAAGTCGAAGCTTTTGGAGCTGCTGGGCGGATTCGAACCGCCGACCTCATCCTTACCAAGGATGCGCTCTACCTACTGAGCTACAGCAGCATATTGGCGACCAAGAAGGGGCTCGAACCCTCGACCTCCAGCGTGACAGGCTGGCGTTCTAACCAACTGAACTACTTGGCCATATTACACTTGTTTGTCGAATTCGAGCTTACTAAATATAACAGAAACAACCGAAGTTGTCAATAGAAAAATGGCAGGGGCAGAAAGATTCGAACTCTCGACACGCGGTTTTGGAGACCGCTGCTCTACCAGCTGAGCTATACCCCTATGTGGTGGGCCTTCGGGGACTCGAACCCGGGACCGGACGGTTATGAGCCGTCTGCTCTAACCAACTGAGCTAAAGGCCCAAGTTTTGTATCTCACAGGCACAAGGAAAAAGAAATGTGCCGCCACCGAATGAGTGGCGGCACACCCTCTTGGCGCCTTTTGTAGGGCTCGAACCTACAACCCTGCGGTTAACAGCCGCATGCTCTACCATTGAGCTAAAAAGGCGTGTTGGCGCTACCTATCTTTCCGGGTCGTCTCCAACCAAGTATTGTCGGCAGAAGCGAGCTTAACTTCCGTGTTCGGAATGGGAACGGGTGGACCCTCGCCCTAATCAGCACCAACTATTTGTCACCGCAGTGCGGAAACAAACACATTGTATTCAATTTTCTTCCCCTTGTCAAGGGAAAAGTGGTGACCCGTACCGGATTCGAACCGATGTTAAAGGCGTGAGAGGCCTCTGTCTTAACCACTTGACCAACGGGCCATTTTGGTACACCTTCAGGGACTCGAACCCTGGACACCCTGATTAAGAGTCAGGTGCTCTACCAACTGAGCTAAAGGTGCATATGGGTTCCTGATTGCACCTTCAAAACCGAACAATGTATCTGCATGGATATGAGTAAGGCTTGGATTGCCTGCAAAATATCGTAGGTCAAGCCCTCGGGCTATTAGTACCGGTCAGCTGCATACATTACTGCACTTCCACCTCCGGCCTATCAACCAGATCGTCTTTCTGGGCCCTTACTCCATAAAGGATGAGAGATCTCATCTTAGGGGGAGTTTCACGCTTAGATGCTTTCAGCGTTTATCTCGTCCGTACATAGCTACCCAGCTATGCCCTTGGCAGGACAACTGGTGCACCAGAG
>SVLV01000029.1 GCA_015067765.1 Oscillospiraceae bacterium
CTGCGGCATCACCGGTGTGGAGGAAGTGGAGTACGCCCGCTCCCTGGGTATGGATGTGGTCATCACCGATCACCACGAGTGCAAGGAGTCCCTGCCTGCTGCCGCAGCTGTGGTGGATCCCCACCGTCCCGACTGCCCCTATCCCTTCAAGCATTTGGCCGGCTGCGGTGTCGCCCTGAAACTGGTTCTGGCCCTGAGCGGACCGGATCGGGAGGAGGCGCTGTTCGCCCGCTATTGCACGCTGGCCGCCATCGGCACCATCGCCGATGTGATGCAGATGTCCGGGGAAAACCGCACCATCGTCTCCCGCGGTTTGGCCGCTATCTCCCACTCCGATTTTATTGGTCTGCATGCCCTGCTGCAGGAGGCCGGTCTGGCAGACCGGGAGATCACTTCGGTTCAGATCGGGTTCGTTCTGGCACCCCGCATCAATGCCGCCGGCCGCATGGGCGAGGCAGATAAGGCGGCAGATCTTCTCCTGTGCAGCGATCCCTGCGAGGCCGCGCGGTTGGCCCGGGAGCTCTGTGCCCTGAACAAGGAGCGGCAGAGTGTGGAGCAGGAGATCTACAGCCAGGCTCTGGACATGATCGAGCAGCTTCCCGAATCGGAGCGCAACGCTCTGGTTCTGGCCTCCGATGCCTGGCATCAGGGTGTGGTGGGCATTGTGGCCTCCCGTCTCTCCGAAAAATATGCCTGTCCCAGTTTTATGATCCATCTCAACGGCTCGGTGGGCAAGGGTTCCTGCCGCAGCTGGGGCGGATTCAACCTGTTCGCCGCTTTGGAGGAATGTTCTGATCTCCTGCTGGGCTTTGGCGGGCATGAACTGGCCGCTGGCTTTACCATTGACGCTGACCGCATTCCCGAATTCCGGGAGCGCATGAATATCTGCGCCCGCCGCCATCTGGGCAGCGAGACCCCCGTCTCCCTGCTGCAGATCGATGTCCCTCTGCTCTATCCGGGTCGGGTGACACTTGCGGAGGTGGAGCAGCTGCAGACGCTGGAGCCCTACGGTTCCGGAAACAGCCGCCCTCTCTTCTGCCTGCTGGGTGCAACCCTGGAGCGGGCCCAGAATGTGGGGCAGAACCGACATCTGAAGCTGCGCCTCAGTAAGGGCAGCAATCAGTTTGAAGGCATTTTCTTCTCCGCCCTGGCGGAGACCTGCGGCTGCAGTGTAGGCAGCCGGGTGGATGCCGCTTTCCACCTGCAGGTCAACGAGTTCCGCGGCAACCGCACGGTCCAGCTGCAGATGGTGGATCTGCGTCCCTCCCTTTTCCCCAGCGGGAAGGAGGATGAGTCTCTGGCTCTGCTGGAACGCTGCCTCAGCGGTGGGGAGCTTTCCGCCCGGGAGGCCATGCGCCTGCTGCCCTCCCGCGAACAATGTGTAACGGTGTGGCGCACCCTGCAGCAGACCGTCTCCGCCGAGGGATTGCGCACCTCCTACCTGCCCTATCTGCGGTATCTGGCTGCAGAACTGAGCGGCGCAGAGGTGTTCCTGCGGGCAGCCTTCTGCCTGAGTCTGTTTGAGGAGCGGCAGCTGCTCCGAAGCAGCCGACAGGAGGACATCATAGAACTGACCCTGACCGGTCAGGGCAAAAAAGTGGATTTGGAGCAATCCCCCTACTGGCTGGGATTGCGTGACCGATTGACCGGACGTACAGGAGGAGGTGTGGAAGATGACCATTGAGGAGCGCTATCAAAAACTGGAAGAGACCATACGCGAATATAACCCCAGCGCCAACTTTGATCTGATCCGCGCCGCTTTCACCTATGCCGCCATTGCCCACGAGGGGCAGCTGCGCAAGGACGGCTCCCCCTATGTGAGCCATCCTCTGGCGGTGGCGCAGATCGTGGCAGAGGAGCTGCATCTGGACTCCGAGTCCATTGCCGCCGCTCTGCTGCATGATACCATTGAGGACACCGGCGCCACCCACGAGGAGGTCTCCCGCCGGTTCTCCCCCACCATCGCAGATCTGGTGGAGGGTGTCAGCAAGCTCAACCGCGTGCAGTACACCTCCAAGGCAGAGGAGCAGATGGAGAATCTGCGCAAGATGCTTCTGGCCATGAGCAAGGATATCCGCGTGATTCTGGTGAAGGTGGCCGACCGCCTTCACAACATGCGGACCATGCAGTTCCAGACTCCCGACAAGCAGAAGAAGAAGTCCTTCGAGACCATGGAGATCTATGCGCCCATCGCCCACCGTCTCGGTATGCAGCGCATCAAGTGGGAGCTGGAGGATCTGTCCCTGAAGTATCTGGACCCCATCGGCTATGAGGAGATCACCTCTGTGCTGGATGCCAAGGCCAAGGAATACCAGGGCTTTATGAAAGAAGTCCATCAGCAGATCACCCGCCGTCTCAACGAGGGCGGCATTCACGGTTATGTCTATGGCCGCCTGAAGCACCCCTACTCCATCTACCGGAAGATGTTCGCCCAAAACAAGGCCATCAATGAGATCTTCGACCTGATCGCCTTCCGTGTCATCGTCTATTCCCTGCCGGACTGCTACAATGTGCTGGGTGTGGTGCACGACCTGTATAAGCCGGTTTTGGGCCGCTTCAAGGATTATATTGGCACCCCCAAGCCCAACATGTACCAGAGCCTGCACACCACAGTCATCGGCGAGGGCGGCACACCCTTCGAGGTGCAGATCCGCACCCAGGAGATGCACGAGATCGCCGAGTACGGTATTGCTGCCCACTGGAAGTATAAGCAGGGCGGCAAGGGCAGCGGTGACGAGCAGAGCTATGAGTGGGTCCGCCGCCTGCTGGAAAACCAGGAAGGCACGGATGCCGAGGAATTTATCCACTCCCTGAAGGTGGATATGTTCGCCGATGAAGTCTTTGTGTTCACCCCCATGGGTGATGTGATCAACCTGCCCAGCGGCGCCACCCCCATTGACTTTGCCTACAGCATCCATTCCGCCGTAGGAAACCACATGGTGGCCGTCAAAATCAACGGCCGCATTGCCCAGTTCGATTCCCGGCTGGAAAACGGTGACATTGTGGAGGTCATCACCTCCCAGTCCGCCCACGGCCCCAGCCGTGACTGGACCAAGATCGCCCGCTCCAGTGAGGCCCGCTCCAAGATCCGTCAGTGGTTTAAGCGGGAGCGCCGGGAGGAGAACATTGTCACCGGCCGCGCCTCCTTTGAATCGGAGCTCAAGCGCAACGGTGTCAGTCTGAAGGACCTGACCGGCGACGATGTCCTGCCGGGTGTTTTGAAAAAGCTCTGCTATAACTCTCTGGACGATATGTATGCCGCCATCGGATACGGCGGCGTCACCTCCCTGAAGCTGATCGGTCGTCTGCGGGAGGATATTCAGAGAATCCAGCAGGCCCACCGGCAGGCAGAACAGGCCGCCAAGGAGGAGCCGGTGGTTCCCAAACCCACCGTCCACCCCAAATCCTGGAGCGAGCACGGTGTGGTGGTGGAGGGCCTGTCCAACTGTCTGGTGAAGTTTGCCAAGTGCTGCACCCCCGTCCCCGGCGATCCCATCGAGGGTTTCATCACCCGGGGCTACGGCGTCTCGGTCCACCGGGCCGATTGTCCCAATGCCGCACCCAGCCGCCGCTCGCCCGATGAGCACGGCCGCTGGATCCGCGTCAGCTGGAGTGATCAGATCAAGGAGACTTATCGCACCACCATCCATGTGATCGCCAAGGATCGCGTCAATCTGGTGATGGATATCTCCGCCGTACTGGCCTCCACCAAGACGCGTCTGATGATGATGAATGCCCGCTCCACTGCCGACAACTTCGCGCTGATCCAACTGGAGGTGGAGGTGGGCGGCGGCGACCAGCTGCAGGGCCTGATCCGCAAGCTGGAGCAGATCTCCGGTGTCATGACGGTAAAACGTCCTGCCGGATGATCTCCCTTTCCTATACTTGATAACAAAGGAGAATACTCACTATGCGTGCAGTTTTGACCCGCGTAAAACACGCCTCCGTCACCATCGACGGTCAGGTGAAAGGAAAAATCGGTCAGGGCTTTCTGATTTTGTTGGGTGTGACCCACGAGGATACAGAGGCACAGGCCGTCAAGCTGGCCGACAAGCTGACCAGTCTGCGCATTTTTGAGGATGAAAACGGCAAGCTGAATCTGGGTCTGACGGATGTCGGCGGCGAGCTGCTGATCATCTCCCAGTTCACCCTCTACGGCAACTGCAAAAAGGGCCGCCGCCCCGAATTTTTGGCTGCCGCCCGTCCCGAGGTGGCCATCCCCCTGTATGAGAAGTTTGTCCAGCTGTGCCGGGACAAGGGTCTGCACGTGGAGACCGGCGAATTCGGCGCCTATATGCAGGTGGATTCCCTCAACGATGGCCCCGTGACCCTTGTGGTAGATACCGACCAACTGTAATACACGCCGGAATTGCCGCCTTCAGGCGGCAATTCCGCGAAGAGGATTGGAGTACACTTATGAAACTGGATACCATCGCAGTCGGTCCCTTGATGACCAACTGCTATCTGCTGGCCGACGAAGAGGCTCATGTCTGCTGTGTCATCGATCCCGGCGACGAGCCGGAGCGCATTGAGCAGATGATTCTGCATAGCGGCTGCCAACTGCAGTATGTGCTGCTGACCCACGGCCACTACGACCACTTTACCGGTCTGGCCGGTCTGCTGGAGAACCATCCCGGTCTGCCGGTCTATATCCACCCCGCCGATATCTCCGATGACGGCCGGGCCGATCTGGCTTTCCCCCGTCTGCCGGAGGAGAACCAGCGCTATTACCAGGAGGGCGACACCCTGACGCTGGGCAACCTGACCATCTCCGTGCTGGAGACTCCCGGCCACACCCAGGGCTCTGTCTGCCTGATGGTGGAGGATGTGATCTTCGCCGGCGACACCCTGTTCCGCTGCTCCTGCGGCCGGACGGATTTCCCCGGCGGCAGTCTGCGCTCCATGTTCCGTTCCCTGGCCCGTCTGGCCCGGCTGGAGGGGAACTACACCGTTTATCCCGGTCATGAGATGCCTACGGATCTGGACTATGAGCGCCAGGCCAACACTTTCATGAAGCGGGGCCTGACACTGGATCTATGAAGCTGATTTTTCGTGGCCACGATGACCGCTATGCGCTGGAGCAGAGTCTGCTGGCCTTTTTCCCCGAGGAGCGCCCCGTCTACGAGACACCGCTTCCCGGTGATGATTATGCTGAAGTCACATGGAGTCAGGGGCAGGCCTATCTCACCGCTGTGACCCTCCTGTCCTATCAGGGAAAGACCGCCCGCGGTGTCTCCCGCGAGCGGCTGGATCCTGCTCTGGACGGCTATGAGGCGGAGCGCCAGCGCCAGAAGCTGCTGAAGCTGTCCTTCTTTAAGGCGGCCCGGGAACTGACCGGACAGGCCCCCTCCTGGGGCGCACTCACCGGCATCCGTCCCGGCAAAATCGCCCGCACCATGCTGGAGCAGGGCATGACGGAGCGGCAGACAGACCGCGTCCTGCGGGATACCTATTTCGTCTCCGCCGAGCGCCGTCAGCTGGCTTTGGAAACCGCCCGTGCCGGTTTGAAGGCCAAGCAGGAGCTGAAGCCGGAGGACATCTCCCTCTATGTGGGCATCCCCTTCTGCCCCACCCGCTGCGCCTACTGCAGCTTTGTTTCCCAGTCGGTGGAGCGCTCTTTCCATCTGATGGAGCCCTATCTGGAAGTCCTCATGCAGGAGATCACCGAAGCCGCACGCATGGTGCAGGAAACCGGCCTGCGCATCAAATCCTTCTATATGGGCGGCGGCACCCCCACTACCCTCTCCGCCGGACAGATGGACCGTCTGCTGACCCATCTGAACCGGTCTTTCGACCTGTCCGGCTGCAAGGAGTACTGCATCGAGGCGGGCCGTCCCGACACCATTGACCGGGAGAAGCTGCAGGTTCTGCTGGACCATGGCACCGACCGCATCAGTGTCAATCCCCAGTCTCTGGAGGAGCACGTGCTGGCCGCCATCGGCCGCCGCCACAGCCCCCACCAGATTGAGGAGGCCATGGCGCTGGCCACCTCCATGGGGTTTGCCCATGTGAACATGGACCTGATCGCAGGCCTCCCGGAGGATACCCCCGCCGGCTTCCGCCGGACGCTGGACGCCTGCCTGACTTATGGCGCTGACAACATCACTGTCCACACCCTCAGCCTGAAGAAGGGCAGCCGCATCCTACTGGAGAAGCTGACCATTCCCTCTGCTGAAGATGTGGCACAGATGCTGAACTATGCCAACGAGGCCCTGCGAGCCGCCCACTTCACACCTTACTACCTCTATCGGCAGAAATATATGTCCGGCAGCTTTGAGAATGTAGGTTGGTGCATATCCGGAGCCGAGGGCCTGTATAATATCTACATCATGGAGGAGCTGCACAGCATCCTGTCTTTGGGGGCAGGCGGCTCCACCAAGATGGTGGACCCGGTCCGCAACCGCATCGAGCGGGTATTCCACACCAAATATCCCAATGAGTACATCCAGCGCCCGGAAAAGATCGCAGAAAATCTCTCTGCCTTCCGCCGTTTCCACGAGAGTATGCGTTAACAGACAGCCGGGGCTTCATGCCCCGTCTTTCTGCGTTTTGAGGAGGACTTTGATGGCCGAACGAAAACAGAATTTCTTCAGCGGCGCCGTGATTCTGACGGCCGCCGTGGCCATCACCAAGGTGATCGGCGCCATCTACAAGATCCCGCTGGGCAACCTGCTGGACAGCGAGGGTATGGCCCACTTCTATGTAGCCTATAATATCTACAATCTGCTTCTGATCCTGTCCACCGCCGGCCTGCCGCTGGCCCTTTCCCGGTTGGTGGCCCGTGCCTGTGCACTGGGTCGGGAAAACCAAAGACGGCGGATCCTCCGCACCGCACTGACGCTCTTTGTGGCACTGGGTTTGCTCTGCGGAGGCATCATGTTCTGCTGCTCTCAACAGTTGGCGACGCTGCTGCAGGATACACAGGCTGCCGCCGCCATCCGGATGCTGGCTCCCTCGGTGCTGTTTGTATGCATCCTCTCCGCCATCCGCGGCTATACCCAGGGTCAGGGAAACATGCTGCCCACCGCCCTCAGCCAGGTGATAGAGTCGGCCAGCAAGCTGTTGGTGGGCCTGCCCATTGCCTGGTTTTTGGTGGAGCAGGGCCGTCCCTCTCCCATCAGCGCCGCCGGCGCCATCGCCGGCGTCACCACCGGCTCCGCTCTGGGGCTGACGGTCCTGCTGGTCTATCTGGCCTTCCACCGCTCCCGAACCCCCAAGTCCCCCGCTGCAGACCGGCCGGACAGCCGCCGATCTATTCTGCGACAGCTGCTGGTGATCGGTATCCCGGTCACGGTGGGCTCTGTGGGCATGAGCCTGATGAACCTGCTGGATCAGACCCTGGTGATGGGTACACTGCAAAATGTCCTGGGCTATACGGAGGCAACCGCCACTACCCTATATGGCCAGTACACCTTCGGTATGACCCTGTTTCTCCTGCCCTCGTCCTTCATTTATCCCATGACCATCAGTCTGGTGCCCGCCATCAGCGGTGCACTGGCCCGGCGCGACCGGGCAGGCGCCCGGCGCAACACTGCCGCCGCATTGAAGATGACCGCTCTGCTGGCCATGCCCTGCGGCGCAGGCCTGTCTGTTCTGGCGCTGCCCATTCTGAATCTGCTCTACCCCCGTGTCCCCGAGACGGCCGCGGCCGCCGCCTATCATCTGTCGGTGCTGGGCATCGCCTGCATCTTCGTGTGCCTGATGGTGGTGACCACCGGTGTCCTGCAGGCCTATGGCCACGAACTGATCCCGGTACTGTCCCTGTTGGCAGGCGGTCTGCTGAAGGTGGTGGTCAACTTCCTGATGGTGGCCGATCCTCAGATCGGCATTCTGGGCGCACCGGTCAGCACCCTGCTGTGCTATGTGCTGATCGTCCTGATCAATCTGATCGCCATCGCCCGGGTCGTTCCGAACCGGCCGGGTTACCTTTCTCTTTTCGCCCGTCCCGCTATCGCCACGGTGGTCATGGCCTTTGCCGCAAAGGGCGGTTATGCGCTGCTTGCCGCCCCCATCGGTCGGCGGGCCTGTGTCCCACTGGTGGTTCTGATTTGCGCCCTGCTTTACGGCATTTTGGTGATCCTGCTGGGCGCCGTGACCCGGGAAGACCTGTCCAGTTTCCCCAAGGGAGAAAAACTGGCTGATCTCTTACGTATCCGATAGGAAAACCCCTTGCCACAAGGGAAAACCTCTTGCAATAGGAGCATAAGTATGGTAAATTTTGATAAGAAAGGCCGCTATAGCTTCCAGGATTTGCTGGAAGTTGTGCATATTCTCCGCTCTCCGGGGGGCTGTCCCTGGGATCAGGAGCAGACCCATGGCTCTATCCGCCGGGAACTGCTGGAGGAGGCCTATGAGGCCGCCGAGGCCATTGACCGGGAGGATCCCGCCCTGCTGCGGGAGGAACTGGGCGATGTGCTGCTGCAGGTGGTCTTTCATGCGGACATTGCCGCCGATGCCGGCCGTTTCACCATCGATGATGTGGCCGACGAGATCACCAAGAAGATGATCTACCGCCATCCCCATGTGTTTGCTGATGCTAAGGAGGACAGCAGCGAATCCGTTCTGGTCAGCTGGGAGATTCGCAAGCGCCAGGAGAAGCATCAGCAGACCACCGGCGATGCCATGAACAGTGTGGCCCGCAGTCTGCCGGCCCTGTGGCGGGCGGAAAAGATCCAGAAAAAGGCCGCCAAGGATGGGTTTGACTGGCCCGACATTCAGGGCGCTCTGGCGAAGCTGGACGAGGAAGTCGGCGAGCTCCGTCAGGCCGTGGCCGAGGGCGGCAATGTGGCAGAGGAACTGGGCGACGTGTTGTTTGCCGCGGTGAAGGCCGGCCGTTTCGCCGGGGTGGATCCGGAGATGGCCCTGCACGAAACCTGCGAGAAGGTGATCCGCCGGTACTATGCCATGGAGCAGCAGGCCCGGGATACCGACACCGCTATCTCCCAGATGTCTCTGGAGGAGATGACCCGCCTGTGGGAGCAGGCCAAAGAACGTTCTTAATGCGAGTGAAATCGTCTTAGGATATACAAAGGAATTTATTTAGGAGGAAATATCATGAATAAGTCTGAACTGATCGCTGCCGTCGCCGAGAAGGCCGGTATGTCCAAGAAGGACGCTGAGATCGCCATCAACGCTACCCTGGGCACCATCACCGCTGCTCTGCAGAGCGAGGAGAAGGTCCAGCTGGTGGGCTTTGGCTCCTTTGAGATCAAGAAGAGAGCTGCCCGTACCGGCCGCAACCCCAGAACCAAGGCTGTGGTGGAAATCCCCGCCGCCAAGGTCCCCGTTTTCAAGGCCGGCAAGGCTCTGAAGGACGCCGTTGCTAAGTAAATCATGTACAATCAAAAGCCGGTGTGCCATGCACACCGGCTTTGGTTTCGGAAGGAGGGATTCATCCTATGCGACTGGATAAATGGCTGAAGGTCTCCCGGCTCATCAAGCGGCGCACCGTGGCCAACGAGGCCTGCGACAATGAGCGGGTCAGCGTCAACGGCCGGGTGCAGCGGGCCTCCTATGAGGTGAAGACCGGTGACCGCATCGCCGTCCGTTTCGGTCAGCGGACTCTGGCTGTGGAGGTTCTCTCCGTGCAGGACAATGTGGGCAAGGCGGACGCCGCCGCCATGTACCGGGAGCTGCCGGAGGATAGCCTGTCATAAGCATTTCGCTCCTCTCATATAGATGCAGTAAGATCTGTATCGATATGGGAGGATTTTTTATGGCATATGAAACCGGAAATTTTTCTGCTTTGCCCCACCGTCTGGAACTGGAGGGCCGGGAACGCCTGCAGGTATCCGGAGTGGAAGATGTGGAGCGCTTTGATGAGCAGTGCATCGTCATGACCACCAACGGCGGCACACTGGTGGTGTCCGGCGAGGGTCTGCACATCGGCAAGCTCTCTCTGGACGGCGGCGAGCTGCAGGTGGATGGCCGCATTGACAATCTGGCCTATGAGGATGCCCCCGCGCCCAAGGGAGGGTCGCTGCTGCGCCGTCTGCTGGGCTGATGGAAAACTATGTGGCCCAGCAGTTGTCCGCCCTGGGGGCCTCCGCCCTGCTGGGGGCAGCGGCCGGGCTGGTCTATGATCTGCTGCGGGCTCTGCGGCTGCGGCGGCGGGGCAATCAGCTGCTGACGCATCTGGCGGATGCTGTCTATGTGCTGCTAATCCTTTGGGGGCTGTTTCATCTGGCCCTGACCATGGGGGCCGGCGAGCTGCGCCTGTATATGATGATCGGGACTCTGCTGGGCGCCGTCCTGTATTTCTGGCTGCCCTCCCGGATCCTGCGTCCTCTCTGGGATTTTTGGCTGAGCGCTGCCTCTGCTTTTTTTCGACTTCTGTGGCGGCCGGTGGATTTCCTGCTGCGGTTTTCAAAAAAAGTACGCCTCTCTCTAAAAAAACACTTTTCTTTTTCCCGCAAATACAGTAAAATAAAAATGTATTTGTGGAAGTTTGCCCAGATTTTTCATCAGAGACGTATCAAAGGAGGCATGCGGCGTGGCAAGAACCAGAAAAAAACAGAAAAGCAGCAGTAGTTTCCTGACGGTACTGGTCCTGGTGGTCCTGCTGGCCGTTGTCGGTGTGGAACTGATGAATGTCTACGGCAAGCTGGATCAGGCCCGTAATGAGGAGCAGGCGCTCCTGCAGCAGAGCGACCAGCAGAAGCAGGAAAACGCGTCCCTGCAGTCCAGTCTGGACCGGGCGGATGATCCCGACTTCATCAAGGAACTGGCCAAGGACGCCCTGGGCCTTGTGGAGGAGGGCGAGCGCGTCTTCTACGACGTCAACAATTAACTCCACCGGCATCGCACCTCTTATTCTGCGAAGGGAGCACACATCAGATTCTATGGAATTAGCGGTTGGGAACATCGTCACCGGCAAGGTGACCACCATAACGAAATTTGGCGCATTCGTGTCTCTGGAGTCCGGCAAGTCCGGTCTGGTCCACATCTCCGAGGTGGCCTCTGCCTTTGTCAATGATGTGCATGATTTTCTCACCGAGGGCCAGGAGGTTCAGGTGAAGATCCTCTCCATCGCTCCGGACGGGAAAATCAATCTGTCCGTCAAGCAGGCGCAGCCCCAGCCGCCCCGCCCTTCCCGTCCCGTCCGCAGCGGAAGCGCCCCTCAGGGCGCACCGGTCCGCAGCCGTCCGGCACAAGCACAGGCACAGGTACAGCCCCAAGCTCAGCCCGCGGCAGCTCCAGCAGAGCCCAGCTTTGAGGATAAGCTGAAGCAGTTTATGACCCTGTCCGACAGCAAGCAGTCCGAGCTGAACCGGTACATCGCCGGCAAGCGCGGCGGCCGCAGAAGAAAATAATCCGGCATAACAAAGCCCCCGGGAATGCTCGGTGGTCGTAAAACAGTAATATGCGAATTTCTTGGAACAGGCATGATTTCGGTCATGCCTGTTCCGCTTTTATCAGTTCATCCACGGGAATGTAGCCAACAAGGTCATATTCGATATGTACCTTCTGTTTGCGCTTGCCACTGGACTTGTCGGGTGCCTCCACATAAACCGCCTTTACAAGCTCTCTGAGGGCGTATGGCGTGAGTTCTGTGAGGGTGGTGTATCTGCGTACCCGCTGAATAAACTGTTCAAGGTTTTCTATCTGTCGTTCCTGTACTTCGACTTCTTTTTGCAGATTTGCGATTTTAACTTTAAGCTGCGCCTGCTCGTCCTCGTAGGTCTTGCTCATCATGGCAAAACGCTCGTCGCTCAGATTTCCCTTAGCGTTGTCCTCGTAGATTTTGATAAACAGGCGATCAAGCTCCCCTATACGCTTTTCTGCCTGTGTCAGACGCTTCTTATATACCTTTATGGTTTCCTCGCTTTGCAGACGGAGCTTTTGCTCCATTTCCACCCTAAAATGCGCTTCGTATTGGCTCACGAAAGAGATAACTTCTTTCATGTGCTTCCAGACC